>CAZIXQ010000055.1:0-17523 GCA_964543155.1 uncultured Enterobacteriaceae bacterium | reverse complement strand
TCGTCGTGAATCGCATGCTCTGCCCGATGATCAACGAAGCGGTCTTCGCGCTCGGAGAGGGGCTCGCCACCGCCGCGGAGATCGACGAAGCGATGAAGCTCGGCTGCAACCACCCGATCGGCCCGCTCGCGCTCTGCGACCTCATCGGGCTCGACGTCGAGCTCGCCGTGATGCAGGTGCTCTTCGAGGGCTTCAAGGACCCGAAGTACCGGCCGGCGCCGCTGCTCGTCGAGATGGTCGAGGCGGGGTACCTGGGGCGGAAGACCGGGCGGGGCTTCCACACCTACGGGTGACGACCCCGATTCGGGCGCCGGTTTGCTAACCGGCCGGATTGCCGGCAAAATTCGCCTCCCCGCAAGGCCGGCCCGAGCCGGCGACGGCCCGGCACGAGGCCGGCGGGCCGCGGCGCAGGCCGCACGCTTTTCCACTGGAACCGCGATCAGAGCCGAGGAGGGCGCCATGGCCGGTGAACTGGACACGTTCCCGCGCCTGCTTCTGCACCACGCGGCGGTCCGTCCGGACCGGCCGGCGATCCGCGAGAAGGATCTCGGCATCTGGCAGACCTGGACCTGGAAACAGGTGGCCGAGGAGGTGCGCGCGCTTGCCTGCGGGCTCGCCGCGCAGGGCTTCAAGCGCGGCATGAGCCTCGCGATCATCGGCGAGAACCGCCCGCGGCTGTACTGGGCGATGGCCGCGGCGCAGTCGCTCGGCGGCATCCCGGTGCCGCTCTACCAGGACGCGGTCGCGCAGGAGATGGTCTACGTCTTCCACAACGCGGACATCGAGTTCGCGATCGTGGAGGACCAGGAGCAGGTCGACAAGCTGCTCGAGATCACGCCGCAGTGCCCCCAGCTCAAGCACATCTACTTCGACGATGCGCGCGGGATGCGTCATTACACGCAGACCGAGCTGATGAGCTACGACAATCTGCAGGCCATCGGGCGCGACTTCGATTCGCGCAACCCGGAGTACTACCCCGACGAGGTGGCCAAGGGCAGGACGACCGACGTCGCATCGATGTTCTACACCTCGGGCACGACCGGCAACCCGAAGGGCGTGACGCACACCCACCATGCGCTGATCACCGCCGGCCGCACCGGTGCGGAATTGGAGGGACTCACGCCCGACGACGAGGTGCTCGCATACCTGCCGATGGCGTGGATCGGCCAGAACATCTTCTCCTACACCCAGTCCTACCTGGTCGGGTTCTGCATCTCCTGCCCGGAATCGGCCGAGACGGTCGGCACGAACATGCGCGAGATCGGCCCGACCTACTACTTCGCGCCGCCGGCGGTGCTGGAGGCGCTGGTCACGCAGGTCGCGATTCGCATCGAGGACCTGTGGTGGGGCGGGCGCAGGGCCTACGCCTTCTTCATGGACCTCGCGCGCCGGGTGGGCGGGCGGATCCTCGACGGCGCGCCGGTTGCGCTCAAGGACCGGCTGCTCTACGCGCTCGGCAACGTGTTTCTGTACGGACCGCTGCGCAACATGCTCGGCATGAGCCGCGTGAAGGTGGCCTACACCGCCGGCGAGGCGATCGGACCGGATCTCTTCGTGTTCTTCCGCTCGATCGGGGTCAACCTCAAGCAGCTCTACGGCTCCACCGAAACCGCGGTGTTCGTGTGCGTGCAGCCGAACGGGCAGGTGAAGTCGGACACCGTCGGCCCGCCGGTGAAGGGCGTCGAGGTGAAGGTCAACGACGCGGGCGAGATCCTGATCCGCAGCCCCGGACTCTTCCTCGAGTACCACAAGAACCCCGAGGCGACCGCCGAGGCGAAGGACCGGGACGGCTGGTTCCACACCGGCGATGCCGGATACTTCGACCCGGACCGGCACCTCAAGATCATCGACCGCGCGAAGGACGTGGGACGGCTCAAGGACGGGACGCTTTTCGCGCCGAAGTACCTGGAGAACCGGCTGAAGTTCTTCCCGTACATCAAGGAAGCGGTGTGCTTCGGCAGCCAGCGCGACATGGTGTGCGCGTTCGTCAATATCGACTTCGAGGCAGTCGGCAACTGGGCCGAGCGGCGCAACCTCGCGTATTCCGGATATACCGACCTCGCCGCGCAGCAGCCGGTCTACGACCTCGTTCGCGAGTGCGTGGAGAAGGTGAACCAGAACCTTGCGGTCGACCCGACCCTCGGCGGGTCACAGATCCACCGGTTCCTCATCCTGCACAAGGAGCTCGACCCGGACGACGGCGAGATCACGCGCTCGCGCAAGGTGCGCCGCCGGTTCATCGCCGAGAAGTACGCGCCGCTCGTGGACGCGCTCTACGGCGGCAAGCGCGAATGCTTCATCGAGACGCAGGTGCGCTTCGAGGACGGCCGCACCGGCTCGATCAGCGCGACCCTGAAGATCGCCGACGCCAAGACCTATCCGGTCGCGGCGGCGAAGAAGGCGGCCTGAGCGGCCGGACCGATGCAGCACGCGCGCAGAATCGGTGATCCGATCCTCACCGTCGAGGAGGTCTCGCTCGCGTTCGGCGGTGTGCGCGCCCTGCAGGAAGTCTCGTTCGACGTCCGGGAGCACGAGATCCGCGCGATCATCGGCCCGAACGGCGCCGGCAAGAGCTCGATGCTCAACGTGATCAACGGTGTCTACCACCCGCAGCAGGGCAGGATCACCTATGCGGGACAGGTGCGCACGCAGGTCGACCCACACGAGGCGGCGCAGCGCGGCATCGCGCGCACCTTCCAGAGCCTGGCGCTGTTCAAGGGCATGAGCGTCCTGGACAACCTCATGACGGGCCGCAACCTCAAGATGCGCGCCAACCTGTTGCTGCAGGCGGTGCGCGTCGGGCCGGCGCTCAGGGAGGAGATCGAGCACCGCGCGGCGGTGGAGCGGATCATCGACTTCCTCGAAATCCAGGCCTACCGCAAGACCCCGGTGGGGCGCCTGCCCTACGGCCTCCAGAAGCGCGTGGACCTGGGGCGCGCGCTCGCGATGGAGCCGCGCGTGCTCCTGCTCGACGAGCCGATGGCCGGCATGAACCTCGAGGAGAAGCAGGACATGTGCCGCTTCATCCTCGACGTGAACGACCAGTTCGGCACCACGATCGTGCTGATCGAGCACGACATGAGCGTCGTGATGGACATCTCCGACCGCGTGGTCGTGCTCGACTACGGGCGCAAGATCGCCGACGGCTCGCCCGACGAGGTGCGCAACGACCAGGCGGTGATCGACGCCTATCTCGGGGTCAGCCACTGATGGTGCCGGCATGCTGAAGCGAAACTGGCCCGTCCTCGCCCTCGCCGTGCTCCTGCTCGCCGGCCTGGTCGCGCCGCTCGCCACCGGCGCATCTCCGGCCGGCTTCTACGTCGAAGTGGTGCTCGGCGGGCTGATGACCGGGGTGCTCTACTCGCTCGTCGCGCTCGGTTTCGTGCTGATCTTCAAGGCCTCGGGCGTCTTCAACTTCGCGCAGGGCGCGATGGTGCTCTTCGCCGCGCTCTCGGTCGCGCGGATGGCGGAGGTCATGCCGTGGTGGCTCGCGGCGCTGCTCGCGATCGGGATCATGGTGATCCTCGCCTGGGTGATCGAGCGCGTGGTGCTGCGCCCGCTCGTCAACCAGGAGGCGATCGCGCTCCTGATGGCCACGCTCGGGGTGACCTATTTTCTCGACGGCTTCGGCCAGACGGTCTGGGGGAGCGACATCTACAAGATCGAACTGGGCATCGCGAAAGAGCCGGTGATGGTGCTCGATAGCGTGTTCCAGGGCGGGATCCTGGTGAACAAGGAGGACTTCGTCGCGGCGCTCGCCGCCGCGGCGCTGGTGGCGCTCCTTGCCCTCTTCTTCCAGAAGACGCCGACCGGACGCGCGCTGCGCGCGGTGGCCGACGACCACCAGGCGGCGCAGTCGATCGGCATCCCGCTCAACCGCATCTGGGTCATCGTCTGGTCGGTCGCGGGCGTGGTGGCGCTGGTTGCCGGCGTGATCTGGGGCGCGAAGCTCGGCGTGCAGTTCTCGATCTCGCTCGTCGCGCTCAAGGCGCTGCCGGTGGTGATCCTGGGCGGGTTCACCTCGGTGCCCGGCGCGATCATCGGCGGACTGATCATCGGCGTGGGCGAGAAGCTCGCCGAGGTGTTCCTGGGCCCGGTGCTGGTCAAGATGTTCGATCTCGCGGGCGGGGGCATCGAGAACTGGTTCGCCTACATGCTCGCGCTGCTGTTCCTGCTCGTCCGCCCGGAAGGGCTCTTCGGCGAGAAGCACATCGATCGGGTCTGAACCGTGACGACTCCCCTCCGGATGAAGGACTCCCCTCCCTCCCCCACCCTCCCTCCCCGCGAGCGGGGCGGGAGGGGGTAACCGACGGCCCCGGCTCAAGGTCCCACGAAAGCTATGCTCTACCGCGAGAACGGCCAGTTCAAGACGAGCTACGCCGCCGATCAGCAGATGCTGCCGATCCGGCAGGACCAGGTCTTCATGATCGCGCTCGTCGCATTCGCGTTCGCGGTGGTGCCGTTCATCGCGAGCGATTACCTGCTGCGCGCGATCCTCATCCCGTTCCTGATCCTCTCGCTCGCTGCGCTCGGGCTGAATCTCCTCACCGGTTACTGCGGCCAGGTCTCGATCGGGCACGCGGCCTTCATGGCGGTGGGCGCCTATGCCGCCTACAACATCGCGCTCCGGCTGCCCTGGATCAACATCCTCGTCGTCCTCGTCCTCGCGGGCCTCGCCGCGGCGCTCGTGGGGATGCTCTTCGGGATTCCCAGCCTGCGCATCAAGGGCCTGTACCTCGCCGTCGCGACCCTGGCCGCCCAGTTCTTCTTCGACTGGGTGTTTGCGCGGGTGAAGTGGTTCACCAACTATGCGCCGTCGGGCTCGGTGTCGGTCCCCGACGTCGAGCTGTTCGGGTTCGTGCTGAATACCCCGCAGTGGAAGTATCTCTTCGTGCTCGCGATCGTCGCGCTGTTCGCCCTGCTCGCGAAGAACCTCGTGCGCGGCGCCGTCGGCCGGTCGTGGATGGCGATCCGGGACATGGACGTGGCCGCCGAGGTGATCGGCATCCGGCCGATGGCCGCGAAGCTGTCGGCCTTCGCGGTGAGCTCGTTCTTCGTCGGGGTCGCGGGAGCGCTGTGGGGGTTCATCCACCTCGGCGCGTGGGAGCCGCTCGCGTTCAGCATCACGCTCTCGCTCAACCTGCTGTTCATGATCATCATCGGCGGGCTCGGGTCGATTCTCGGCAGCTTCTTCGGGGCAGCCTTCATCGTCGTCCTGCCGATCCTGCTCAACCAGATCCCGGCGGCGCTGGGCATCCCGATCTCCACCGCAATGGCCTCGCATCTCGAGTTCATGATCTTCGGCGCGCTGATCGTGTTCTTCCTGATCGTCGAGCCGCACGGGCTCGCGCGGCTCTGGGCGATCGGCAAGGAGAAGCTGCGGCTCTGGCCGTTCCCGCACTGAGCATGGGGCAGCGGCGTCCGGAGCGGGGCTTCTGGCGTATATTGGGAACTTCTGAACCCGGAGGTTTCCGAAGACCGGGGGGCTTACCCGCCCCGCCCCGGCAGAGGGTTTGGCAGTCCAACGTGAGGAGGTAGCGATGTTTCTGAAAGCGATGACCGCGGCCGCGGTGGCGCTGAGCGTGAGCTCGGCCGCCTACGCGCAGGCCAAGGAGCAGTTCTTCCCGGTGCTCGTTTACCGGACCGGCGCTTACGCGCCGAACGGCGTGCCGTACGCGAACGGCTTCGTCGACTACCTGAAGCTCGTGAACGCCCGCGACGGCGGGATCAACGGGATCAAGGTGACCTGGGAGGAGTGCGAGTTCGGCTACGCCACCGACCGCGGCGTGGAGTGCTACGAGCGACTCAAGGGCAAGGGCCCGACCGGCGCCTCGCTCGTCCACCCGCTCTCGACCGGGGTGACCTTCGCGCTCACCGACAAGGCGCCCAACGACAAGATTCCGATCGTCAGCCCCGGCTACGGGCGCGCCGATTCGGCCGACGGCACGGTGTTCAGGTGGAACTTCCCGCTGCTCGGCACGTACTGGTCCGCCGCCGACATCCTGGTCCAGCACATCGGCAAGAAAGAAGGTGGGCTCGACCGGCTGAAGGGCAAGAAGATCGCGCTCGTCTACCACGACTCGCCCTACGGCAAGGAGCCGATTCCGCTGCTCACCGAGCGCTCGAAGCTGCACGGGTTCGAGCTGATGCTGCTGCCGGTCACCCACCCCGGCGTCGAGCAGAAGGCAACCTGGCTGCAGATCCGGCAGAACCGCCCCGACTACGTCTTCCTGTGGGGCTGGGGGGTGATGAACTCGACGGCGATCAAGGAAGCGGTCGCGACCGGCTACCCGCGCGAGAAGATGTACGGCGTGTGGTGGTCCGGGGCGGAGCCGGATGTCCGGCCCGCCGGCGACGGCGCGAAGGGCTACAACTCGCTCGCGCTGCAGCATTCGTCCGGCCGCGGCGCGGTGCACGACCAGATCCTGAAGCTCCTGCACGACAAGGGCCAGGGCACCGGCCCGAAGGACGAGGTCGGCGAGGTCCTGTACAACCGCGGCGTCGTGTTCGCGATGCTCAGCACGGAGGCGGTGCGCAAGGCGCAGGAGCGCTACGGCAAGAAGCCGCTCACCGGCGAGCAGGTGCGCTGGGGCCTCGAGAACCTCTATCTCGACGACGGAGCGATCAAGCGGCTCGGCTTCGCGGGCATCCTCCAGCCGATGCAGACCACGTGCAAGGACCACGAGGGCGTGCGCAAGGCGCGCATCCAGACCTGGGACGGCAAGCAGTGGGTGGTGGGCAAGGAGTGGATCGAGGCCGACGAGACGATCATCAAGCCGCTCGTGAACAGCACCGCCAAGCGCTACGCGGCCGACAAGAAGATCGAGATCCGCGACTGCGCGAAGGATGCGTGATGTGAGGGCACCGCGCCGGCAACGGCCGGCGCGGGCCGGGTGAAGTTCGTGCGGGCGCGCCGGCGCCCGCAGCCATTTTTTCAGGATTGCGACGCGATGTCCGCCGTTTTGAAGCCCGCGCCTGCCGCAGAGGCCTACCTCTCGGTGAACAACATCGAGGTGATCTACAACCACGTGATCCTCGTGCTCAAGGGCGTCTCGCTCAGGGTGGACAAGGGCCGCATCGTCGCGCTGCTCGGCGCGAACGGCGCCGGCAAGACGACCACCCTCAAGGCCGTCTCGAACCTGCTGCGCGCCGAGCGCGGCGAGGTGACCAAAGGGTCGATCGAGTTCGACGGCCAGCGCGTGGACGCGCTCACCCCGGCCGAGCTCGTGCGGCGCGGCGTCTGCCAGGTGATGGAGGGCCGGCACTGCTTCCAGCACCTCACGGTCGAGGAGAACCTGCTCACCGGCGCGTACACGCGCGGCGTGGGCCGCGCCGACGTGAAGCGCGACCTCGACCTCGTCTACAGCTACTTCCCGCGCCTGCGCGAGCGGCGCGCCTCGCAGTCCGGCTACACCTCGGGCGGCGAGCAGCAGATGACCGCGATCGGCCGCGCGCTGATGGCGCACCCGAAGATGATCCTGCTCGACGAGCCGTCGATGGGCCTCGCGCCGCAGCTGGTCGAGGAGATCTTCGAGATCGTGAAGAGCCTCAACCAGAAGGAGGGCGTGTCCTTCCTGCTCGCGGAGCAGAACACCAACGTCGCGCTCAGGTACGCCGACTACGGCTATATCCTCGAGAACGGCCGCGTCGTGATGGACGGCGAGGCGCAGCGCCTGCGGGAGAACGACGACGTGAAGGAGTTCTACCTCGGCGTGTCGACCGGCGGGCGAAAGAGCTTCCGCGACACGAAGTTCTACCGGCGCCGCAAGCGCTGGCTGTCGTAGGGGCGACCGGACCGGGCGGGCAGGCCGACCGGCGCGCGCGGCGGGTGTTACGCTTATCGTTCCTTACTGCGGCGCCCCGTCTGGATGACTGACTACTACGACGCGCTCGAGACGCGCGACCCGGAGGCCCGGGAGCGCGATCTCATGGCCAGGCTGCCCGCGCACCTCGCGCACGCGAAGGCGAACGCGCCCGGCTTCGCCCGCATCCTGAAGGACGTCGATCCGCGCGCGGTGACCTCGCGCGCGGCGCTCGCCCGGCTGCCGGTGACGCGCAAGTCCGACCTGAAGGCGCTGCAGGCGGAATCGCGCCCGCTCGGCGGGCTCAACGCCACGCCGGTCGAGAAGCTCGCCAAGCTCTTCGTGTCTCCCGGCCCGATCTGCGAGCCCGAGGGCTACGGCCGCGACTGGTGGCGCACCGGGCGCGCGCTGCACGCCGCCGGCTTCCGCCCCGGCGACCTCGTGGCCAACACGTTCGCCTACCACTTCACGCCGGCCGGCTCGATGCTCGAGACCGGCGCGCTCGCCTGCGGCTGCGCGGTCGTGCCGACCGGCGTCGGGCAGACCGAGATGCAGGTCGCCACGATCGCCGAGCTGCGCATCCGCGGCTACATCGGCACGCCTTCGTTCCTCAAGCTGATCGTGGAGAAGGCCGACGAGCTGAAGACCGACATCTCCTGCCTCACGAAGAGCATGGTCGGCGCCGAGTACGTGCCGCCGGCGCTGCGCGCCACCATGGCGGAGCGCGGACTGAGCGTCATGCAGTGCTACGCGACCGCGGATCTGGGGCTGATCTCCTACGAGTCGCGCGGACCCGACGGCACGGTGTGCGACGGCATGACCGTCGACGAGAACATCCTGCTCGAGATCGTGCGGCCGGGCACCGGCGACCCGGTCGCCGCGGGCGAGGTGGGCGAAGTCGTGGTGACGAGCTTCAATCCCGACTACCCGCTCATCCGCTTCGCCACCGGCGACCTCTCGGCGGTGCTCCCTGGCCAGGCCCCGTGCGGGCGCACCAACGTCCGCATCAAGGGCTGGATGGGGCGGGCCGACCAGACCACCAAGGTGAAGGGCATGTTCGTGCACCCGACGCAGGTCGCCGAGGTGCTGAAGCGCCACCCGGAGGTGAAGCGCGCGCGGCTGATCGTCGACAACCCGGAGGGACAGGACCGCATGACGCTCCACTGCGAGGTGGCCGGCGCGCCCGAGGGGTTTGCGGAGCGCGTCGTCGCCAGTCTGCGCGACGTGACCAAGTTGCGCGGCGAAGTGGCGCTGCGGGCGCCCGGCACGCTGCCGAACGACGGCAAGGTGATCGAGGACGCCCGGAAATACGAATAGCAGTCCGGTCGTGGCCACCGGGCGCATTCGGCTCTTGCAGGGGGGAGGAACCATGCTCGTGCTGCCGATGGCGGTACCGTTCGTCGTGCTTCTGCTCGCGGCGGTCGTCGCGATGCTCGGGTTCCGCAGGGTCTCGGTGTGGATCTGGTTCGTCGCGCTCGCCCTCGCGGCATACGCGTTCCAGGGCCACATCACCGATCCCCTCAGGATCGCGCTCTAGGGTCCGTCATGGCCGCGCTTGCCCGCTTCCTCAACGCGCTCGGGCTGCTCGGCGTCTGCGCCGTCCTGCTCTTCGCGTTCTACTGGCAGCTCGTGCGTGGCGAGCTGCCGTGCCCGCTCTGCCTGCTGCAGCGCCTGGCGCTCGTGGGCGTCGGCCTGGGGTTCATGCTGAACGTGCGCTTCGGATCGGCGGAGGCGCACTACGGCGTGATCCTGGTGAGCGCGCTCGCCGGGGGCGCGTTCGCGGCGCGCCAGGTGCTGCTGCACATCGTGCCCGACACCGGCGCCTACGGTTCGGCGCTCTTCGGCTGGCACTTCTACACCTGGGCGCTCGTCGCCTTCTTCCTGATCGCGCTCTTCGCCGCGGCGCTGCTGTTCATCACGGCGCAGTTCGCCGAGGGCGTGAGCGACTGGCGGCCGAGCGCGGCCGCGCAGGCGTTCGGCTGGCTGTTCGTGCTGATCGCGCTGGCGAACGCCGTCTCGACGCTGCTCGAGTGCGGCTTCGGGCCGTGCCCGGACAACCCGACCGGGTACGAGCTGCTGCAGAAGTAGCTCCGGATCGCGCCGGGCCGATCGAGCGAGGGCGGGCAACGATGTCGAGACCGATGCTGGATGGCGTGCGGATCCTGGCGGTGGAGCAATACGGCGCGGGGCCCTTCGGGACGCTCTTTCTCGCCGACCTCGGCGCCGAGGTGATCAAGATCGAGAACCGGGCCGACGGCGGCGACATCTCGCGCGTCGTCGGGCCGCACTTCCACGCTGCGCTGCCCGAAACGGCCCGCAGCGTCTTCTACCAGGGACTCAACCGCAGCAAGAAGAGCGTCACGCTCGACCTTGCCGCGCCCGAGGGCAGGGCGGTCTTTCACCGCCTCGTGGCACGCGCCGACGCCGTCGCGAGCAATCTCCGCGGCGACGTGCCGGCGAAGCTCGGCATCACGTATGCCCGGCTCGCCGCGGCGAACCCGAGGATCGTCTGCGCCCACCTCACCGGCTACGGCCGCGAAGGCGCGCGTGCCGCGTGGCCCGGTTACGACTACCTGATGCAGGCCGAGGCCGGCTACTTCCATCTCACGGGCGAGCCGGACTCGGCGCCGGCGCGCTTCGGGCTGTCGGTGGTCGACTTCATGACCGGCGTCGCGCTGGCCGCCGGGCTCCTCGCCGCGCTGCACGCCGCGCGGCGCGACGGGACCGGGCGCGACGTCGACGTGAGCCTCTTCGACCTCGCGCTCGCGAACCTGAATTACATCGGCCACTGGTACCTGAACGCGGGCGCCGCGACCAGCCGCATGCCGCGCTCTGCGCACGCGGCGATCACGCCGTGCCAGAGCTACCGTACGCGGGACGGGTGGATCTACCTGATGTGCAACAAGGAGAAGTTCTGGGTCGAGCTCTGCCGGCGGATCGGCCGGCCGGAATGGATCGAGGACGCGCGCTTCCGCCGGTTCCCCGACCGGCTGCAGCACCGCGACCTCCTCACCGGGTTGATCGACGCGGCGCTCCAGGCGCGCACCACCGGGGAGTGGCTCGCGGCGTTCGCGGGCGCGGTGCCTGCGGCGCCGATCTACGACGTTACCCAGGCGCTCGAGAACCCGTGGGTGAAGGCGAGCGCGCGCATCGAGTCGGTCCCGGTCGAAGGGGGCGCGCCGCTTGCGCTCCTCACCAATCCCCTGCGCGGCGAGGGCCTGCCGCTCGCCGGCCGGCCGGCCCCCGCGCTCGGCGCCGACACCGACGCGGTCCTTGCCGACGCGGGATTCACGCCGGCGGAGATCGCGCACCTGAGGGCAGTCGGCGTGGTCTGATCGAGAGGACGGCATGAGCTTCTACGCCTATCTGCGCGCGGGCGACGCGCGCTACCAGGAGCGCTTCGGCCTCGACTTCGAGGCGTTCGCCGTCGGCCAGCGCTTCAGGCACCGGCCGGGGGTCACGCTCTCGCAGCAGGACAACGTCGACGAGGCGCTCGACACCCTGAACGCCGCGATGCTGCACTACGACGCACACTATGCGGCGCAGACCGTGTGGAAGAACCCGCTGATGGTCTCGACGGCGACGATCCAGCGGGTGATCGGCATGGCCTCGCGCACCTTCGGGCGCAAGCGCGCGATCCTCGGCTTCGCCGAGATCGCGCTGACCGGCCCGGTGTTCGGGGGCGACACGCTCTACTCGGAGTCGGAGATCGCCGCCGTGCGCGACGGCGGCGACGAGGACGGAATCGTCACCGTGATCTCGCGCGGCGTGACGCCGGCGGGCAAGGAGGTCGCGAAGCTCACGTACGACGTCGCCGTGTACCGGCGCGGACGGCACCCCGACGAGGCCGGGCGGGCGGCGCCGCCGCCGGTCGAGGAGGAGCGGTTCCTGCTCTACGCCACCCTTCCGGACGGCACGCTCCTGGAGCGTTACGGGATCTTCTTCGAGGACGCGCGGCCCGGGGAGACGTTCGTCCACTACCCGCGACGCACCTTCTACCGCGACGAGGCGGTCGAGCACGCCTGGCGAGCGCTCGAGGCGAATCCCCAGTTCCACGACCAGTCGTGGATCGAGCGCCACCAGGATGGCCGTCACCGCATCCAGGAGCCATGGCTCATTGCCGTCGCGACCGCCGCCACCACGCGCACCTTCGGCCGGGTGGTGGCGAACCTGGGCTGGACCGACGTGCGCCTCCCGACCTCGGTGTACGCCGGCGACACGATCGAGGCCGAGTCGACGATCGTCGACAAGCGCGAGTCGAAGTCACGGCCGAACGAGGGACTCCTCACCGTCGACACGCGCGCCTACAATCAGCGCCGCGAGCTCGTCCTCGCCTACCGGCGCAACCTCCTCGTGTACAAGCGCACCGCCGAGACGCCCTACGGGCATGCAGGCTACGCATGAACGTTACCGCTCCGGACGTCGCGCTCTGCCGCGTGCTCCTCTTCACCCCGGGCAGCCGGCCGGACCGCTTCGCGAAAGCCGCTGCGACCGGCGCGGACGGAGTGATCCTGGACCTCGAGGACGCGGTGGCGCTCGCCGGAAAGGACGCGGCGCGCACGACGCTCGTCGAGCACTTCCGCGCGGGGCACCGCAGCGGTCTTGCGCCCGCGCAGCTCGGCGGGCTGCGCGTGAACAACATCCACACGGGCGCCGGCGTGCGCGACCTCGACGCGCTCGCCACCGCCGGCGTCCGGCCCGACTTCGTCGTCCTGCCGAAGGTCGAGTCGGCCTTCGAGGTGCGGCTCTATGCCCGGCACCTGCCCGGAATCGCGCTCGTGTGCACGATCGAGTCGGCGCGCGGGCTCGAGGCCGCGATCGAGATCGCGCACGCCGATCCGCAGGTGCGCGCCCTCGCCTTCGGCGGCGTCGACCTCGCCGCCGACCTGCGCGCCGAGCTCGCCTGGGAGCCGCTCCTCTACGGCCGCGCGCGCCTCGTCCAGGCCGCCGCGGCCGCCGGGGTCGGGCTGCTCGACGTGCCGCACCTCGCGCTCGACGACGCCGCGGCCCTCGCGGCCGAGTGCCAGCGCGTGAAGGCGCTCGGTTTCACCGGCAAGCTCGCGATTCATCCCAGGCAGGTCGCGCCGATCGTCGCGGCGTTCACGCCCACGGCGGCGGAGGTCGACCGTGCGCGGCGCATGATCGCCGCGCTCGAGCAGGCCGGAGGAAACGCGGTGGAGTTCGAGGGCAAGATGCTCGAGGGCCCGGTCGTCCGCTCGGCGCGTCGCACGCTGGCGCTGGCGCAGCCGCAAGAGCGGCCATGACCTGCGCGACGCTGGTGAGGATCCCGGTTGCGCTCGCCGCGCTCCTCGCCGCCGGCGCGGCGCTCGCGCAGAGCGAGTCCCCGCCGCCGCGCGACGCGCCGTACTTCCCGACGCCGCAGTCGGTGGTGGACCGGATGCTCCAGCTCGCCAGGGTCGGCCCCGAAGATTACGTGATCGATCTCGGCTCCGGCGACGGCCGCATCGTCATCACTGCGGCAAAGAAGTTCGGCGCCCGCGGGCACGGAATCGAGATCGAGCCGAGCCTCGTCAACCAGGCGAACTGGACCGCGCGGCGCGAGGGCGTCGGCGACCGGGTGAAGTTCGTCGAGCAGGACCTCTTCCAGACCGACCTTCGCCCGGCGACGGTGCTCACCCTGTACCTCTTCCGGGAGCTCAACATCAAGCTCGCCCCGCGCATTCTCGAGCAGCTGCGGCCCGGCACGCGGGTGGTCTCGCACGACTGGGACCTCGGCGACTGGCCGCCCGACCACCAGGAGACGATGCCGGCGCCGGACAAGGCGGTCGGCATCAGCCGCGAGAGCAAGGTGTTCCTGTGGATCGTGCCGGCGCGCGTGCAGGGCGAGTGGCGCGTCGCGACGACGCTGCCTGGCGCTCCCGCCGCGACGCTCGCGCTGCGGCAGCGCTATCAGCACTTCGAGGGGACGCTCGGCGGCGCGGTGCTGCAGGGCGGCAAGGCGAAAGGCGCGGAGGTCGCGTTCACGGTCGCCGGCACGGGGCCGCTTGCGGGGCGCTACGAGGGCACCGCGGCAGGCGAAGGGATGACGGGCCGGGTCATTCGCGCCGACGGCACGGCCGCCACCTGGCGGGCGGTACGGTGAAGCCGACGCGCCGGATCTCGCGCCTGCTCGTCGCGCTCCTCGCGGCGGCGGCGGCGGTCGCGCGCGCGCAGACCGGTGCGGAGGGCGGGTTCGTCTACGACCCCTTCGTGCCGACGCCGCACGCGATCGTCGAGCGGATGCTCGCGCTGGCGGAGGTCGGCCCGAACGACTTCGTCGTCGACCTCGGCTCGGGCGACGGGCGCATCGTGATCACCGCGGCGCAGCAGTTCGGCGCGCGCGCGCTCGGGGTGGACATCGACCGCACGCTGGTCGCGGAAGCGGAGGCGAAGGCCGCGCGGGCGGGCGTCGCCGGCCGGGCGCGCTTCGTCGCGCGCGACTTCTTCGACACCGATCTGCGCGAAGCGACCGTGCTCACGCTCTACCTGCTGCCGGAGACGAACCGCAAGCTGCTGCCGAAGATCCTGGCGGAGATGAAGCCGGGCACGCGCGTCGTCGCGCATCGCTTCGCGGTGGGCGACTGGCCGCCGGACGTGCAGGTGGTGGTCGACGCCGCCGAGGACTACTCCTCGACCCTGGCGACGCGCTGGGTGTACCTGTGGTACGTGCCGGCGCGCGTCGGCGGCGAGTGGGAGGTGATGCGCGACGGCGGCGGCGCGCCGTTCCGTCTCGCGCTCACGCAGGCCTACCAGAGCGTTGGCGGCGCGGCGACGAACGGGGCTGCGACCGAGTCGCTGGAGCTCGCGGCGCTGCGCGGAACCGAGATCCGGTTCATCGTCCCGGGCACAGCGCCCTTCGCGGGCGACTACGCGGGACGCGTCGACGGCGACACGATGAGCGGCGACCTCAACGGCGGGGCGCGGTGGCGCGCGGTGCGGCGGAAGGTGCAGTGAGCGTCGCGAGGATCGTCTGCATCCTCGCCCTGCTCGCGGCGGCGTCCGCGCGCGGCGACGAGGTACCCTACGTCCAGACCCCGCAGGGCGTCGTCGCGGCGATGCTCGAGCTCGCGGGCGTGCGCGGCACGGATTTCCTGATCGACCTCGGCTCGGGCGACGGGCGCATCGTCATCACCGCGGCGCAGAAGTACGGGGCGAGCGGGATCGGGGTCGACTACGACAGCGACCTCGTCAGGGAGAGCACGGAAAACGCCGCCAGGGCCGGGGTGGCCGATCGCGTGCGGTTCGTGAAAGAGGATTTCTTCGAGACCGACCTGAGCGCGGCGACGGTGGTCACGATGTACCTGCTGCCCGAGTTCAACGTGCGGCTGCGGCCGAAGCTGCTGCGGGAGCTGCGCGCGGGGGCGCGGATCGTGTCCCACGACTGGGACATGGGCGAGTGGCCGCCCGAGGCGACGATCGAGGTGCCGGCGCCCGACAAGAAGGTCGGGCTGCGGAAGGTGAGCACGCTCTTTCTCTTCGTCGTGCCGGCGCAGCTCGCCGGCCAGTGGGAGACGCGCGTGCCGGTGGGCGACGGGACGATGGCGGTCCAGCTCGAGTTCGAGCAGGCGTTCCAGAAGCTGGGCGGGATCGCGCGGATCGAAGGATCGGCGCGGCCGATCGGGCGCGCGGAGGTGAAGGGTCGCTACGTCGCGTTCCGGGTGGACGACCCGGCGGGCGGCGCGATCCGGTTCCAGGGGAATGCGTCGGCCGACCGGATCGTCGGTCAGGTCTCCACGCCCGACGGGCGCACGCACCCGTGGCGTGCGCTGCGGGTGAGGTAGCGTCCGGTCATCAGTACCCGCGCTCGGCCGCCTGGCGGCGCCAGCGCCGCAGCAGCAGGAAGCCGCCGAGCATGCCGCCGAGGTGCGCGAAGTGCGCGACGCCCTGGGAGGTCCCGGTCACCCCGAGATAGAGCTCGAGCGCGCCATAGAGCGTCACGAAGAGCCAGGCGGGCATCGGCACCGGCGGGAAGATCAGCATGATCATCCGGCGCGGGTACAGCATTCCGAAGGCGAGCAGCAATCCGAACACGCCGCCGGAGGCGCCGACGGTGGGATAGGGCGCGGCGCTCGCCACGCCCGAGACCACGAGCTGCGTGACCGCGGCGACGATCACTGCGACGAAGTAGTACTGCAGGTAGCGTCGCGAGCCGAAGGCGCGCTCGATCTCTCCGCCGAACATGTACAGCGCGAACATGTTGAAGAAGAGGTGCAGCGTGTTGCCGTGCAGGAAGGCGTAGGTGACGAGCTGCCAGAGATCGAACCCGGCGCCGGAGTCGGGGCCGAGGACCGAGGCGGAGCCGAGCGGCCAGAGGGCGAAGGCGACGACGAAGCGGTCGCCGAGCAGGATCTGCAGGCCGAAGACCGCGACGTTCGCCACGATCAGCGCGCGGGTGACGGGCGGGATGGCGCCGAACATGGGAAGGGCTTTTGCTCGCGAGTGTATATGGAGTCGGCGCGGCGGATCGCAATGGGGGGCGTCGCGGAGCGCCGCGCCGCTGCCCGCGCGAGCTCGACGCCGGTCGCCGCGCTGAAGCAGGGCGGGCGGCCGTCGCTCAGGCCGCGACCAGGGGCACCAGGTCGCCGCCTTCGAGCGCGACCGCGCGCGCCCGCTGGAGGTCCTCGACCAGCCACGCCGCCATCGCCTCGGGCGCGAGGCCGAGGAACTCGCGGTTGAGGTGGCGGAGGATCTGCACCGATTCGCAGTACGCCGGAAGCGCCGCGAGCGCCATGCGGCGCTTCTGCAGCAGCGCGAACACGAGCATCACCTTCGCGGCGTGGCGCGCGAGCCGCGTGAGGTCGCGCTCGAAGCCCTCCAGCCGGCTGTAGGCCCGCTCGAGCGCGGGCACGACGCGGTCGAACACCGGACCGTGGCCGGGAACGACGGTGCACGGGTCGAGCTGCGCGATCGCATCCAGCGTCGAGCGCGTCTGCACGAGCGCGTGCGTGTCGCCGAAGAGCGCCGGGAAGATCACGCCGAAACCGTCCTCCCACAGCGCGTCGCCGGCGATCAGCACCCGCTCCGCCGGCGCCCAGAACATGAGCGCGTGCGGGTCGTGGCCGGGCGCCGCGATCGCCTGCCAGTCGAGCTCGCCCATGCGGAAGGCATCGCCCGGGGCGAGCGTGTCGTCGTAGCGGAACCGGTCGGCGCGCTGGTCGGCGATGCCGAGGATCAGCGACGCCTCGTCCCAGGCGTCGATGAGCGGCGCCTCGCCGGCGGGGATCGTCGTGCGGCAGCCGAAGCGCTCCTGCACCGCGCGATTGCCGCCCATGTGGTCGGAGTGGCAGTGGGTATTGACGAGCCAGGCGAGCCGCCGCCCGGCGAGTGCGTGATCGAGGAGCGCGAGCGTCTGCGGCGCGTGGTCGCCGTAGCCGGAATCGACGAGCGTCACGCCGTCGCGCCCCGCGAGGAGGACGCTGTTGCAGGACAGCCACCCGCGCTCGAGGACCTGGATCGTCGCGGGGAGCAACGGGGCTCAGCGCGCGGCGCGCTTGCGCGCTTCGGCACGCGCGCGCACGGCGAGCTTTTCCTCGCGCGCGAGCCCGGACCAGCACGCGATCTCGTCGAGGGTGCGAAAGCACCCCTCGCACAGCCCGGTCGCGTCGTTCATGCGGCAGACGTTGATGCACGGCGAAGGCACGTCGCCGGCGGGCGTGGACGCGACTGCGGGCAGGGGCGAACCGCTCACGCCGCCCTCCTCGCGGCGAGCGCTTTCGCCACT
>CAZIXQ010000054.1:0-17587 GCA_964543155.1 uncultured Enterobacteriaceae bacterium | reverse complement strand
AGGTCGGCCGCGGTGCCCTGCATCGGGGCGTTGATCGCGGCGCGCTCGGCGCCCGCGCGGCGAGCCTGGTTGCCGGCGCGGATCTCCGGCAGCCAGAGCCGCCTGCCGAACACCGTCTCGACGTAGCCGAGCTCGCGCGCCGACTGGCGCGTGGCCTCCATGTAGCGCGCGACGCCCGGGTAGCGCGCAAAGTAGCTGTCGATGTACGCCTGTGCGGTCGCGCGCTCGAGGCCGAGCTGCTGCGCGAGCCCGAACGCGCTCATGCCGTAGATCAGGCCGAAGTTGATCACCTTCGCGTAGCGCCGCTCCTCGGCCGTGACCTCGCGCGGATTGCGGCCGAAGATCTCCGCCGCGGTCGCGCGGTGGATGTCGTCGCCGCGCGCGAACGCGGCGAGCAGGCCCTCGTCGCCCGAGATGTGCGCCATGATCCGCAGCTCGATCTGCGAGTAGTCCGCCGACACGATCGCGTGCCGCGGCGGCGCGACGAACGCTTCGCGGATGCGCCGGCCCTCGGGGGTGCGGACCGGGATGTTCTGCAGGTTGGGGTCGTTGGACGCGAGCCGGCCGGTCACCGCGGTCGCCTGAGCGTAGTTCGTGTGCACGCGCCCGGTCTTCGGGTTGACCATGCGCGGCAGCTTGTCGGTGTACGTCGACTTCAGCTTGGACACGCCGCGGAACTCGAGCAGCGTCTTCGGCAGGGGGTAGTCGAGCGCGAGCTTCTCGAGGACTTCCTCGTCGGTCGACGGCGCGCCGGTCGCGGTCTTCTTCACCACCGGCAGCTTCAGCCGCTCGAAGAAGATGTCGCCGATCTGCTTCGGCGAGTTGAGGTTGAACGGCTGGCCGGCCTCCGCGTACGCCCGCTGCTCCAGCTCGAGCATCTTCTGGCCGAGCTCGTGGCCCTGCCGCTCGAGTAGCGCCGCGTCGACCAGGACGCCGTTGCGCTCCATCCGGAACAGCACCTCGCGCACCGGCATCTCGATCGACTCGTAGACGTAGCGCAGCTTCGCGTCGGCCGCGACGCGCGGATAGAGGGCGCGGTGCAGCCGCAGCGTGACGTCCGCGTCCTCGGCCGAGTACTCGGTCGCGCGCTCGACGCTCACCTCGTCGAAGCCGATGCGCTGCGCGCCCTTGCCGGTCACCTCGTCGTAGGTGATCGTCTTCAGGCCCAGATGGCGCTGCGCCAGGCTGTCCATGTCGTGGCGCGCGTGGCTCTCGAGCACGTAGGACTGGAGCAGCGTGTCGTGCGCGACGCCCGCCAGGTTCACGCCGTGGTTCGCCAGCACGTGCTGGTCGTACTTCAGGTTCTGCCCGACCTTCCTGCGCGCGGGGTCCTCGAGCCACTTCCGCAGGAGCTCGATCGCGCGCGCGCGACCGACCTGATCCGGCGCGCCCGGGTAGCGGTGCGCGAGCGGCAGATACGCGGCCTGCCCGGGCTCCACCGAGAACGACACGCCGACGAGTTCGGCCGCGAACGGGTCGAGAGAGGTGGTCTCGGTATCGACGGCCGCCTCTTCCGCCGCGGCGATTCGCTCCAGCCAGCGCGCGAGATCGCCCTCGGTGAGCAGCGTCTCGTAGCGGCGCGGCGCGTCTGCGTCCGGAAGCGGCGCGGCGGCCGCCGGCGCGGGCGTGGCGTCGCGGACTTCGTCGCCTTCGACCTCCTTGAGCCAGCCCTTGAAGCCGAACCGGGCGAACAGCGCCCGGAGACGCGCGCGGTCGCGCTCGCGCGGAACGAGCTCGCCGAGCGCGAACGGAAGCGCCACGTCGCACTTCACCGTCGCCAGCGCACGCCCCTTCGGCAGCCAGTCGCGCGCCTTGCGAAGGTTCTCGCCTGCGACGCCCTTGATCTCCTCCGCATGGGCGAGCACGCCGTCCAGCGACCCGTACTCGGCGATCCACTTCGCCGCGGTCTTCGGACCGACCTTCTCCACCCCGGGAATGTTGTCCACCGCGTCCCCGACGAGCGCGAGGTAGTCGACGATCCGGTCGGGCGCCACGCCGAACTTCGCGTTCACCCCGGGCGGGTCGAGCGTCTCGTTCGACATCGTGTTGATCAGCGTCACGCGCTCGTCGACGAGCTGCGCGAGGTCCTTGTCGCCGGTCGAGATCACGGTGCGCACGCCTTCGGCCGAGGCACGGCGCGCGAGCGTCCCGATGACGTCGTCCGCCTCGACGCCCTCCACCACGAGCAGCGGCCAGCCGAGCGCGCGGATCGCCTCCATCAGCGGCTCGATCTGCGCGGCGAGATCGTCGGGCATCGGCGGCCGGTGCGCCTTGTACTCGGGATACACTTCGTCGCGGAACGTCTTGCCCTTTGCGTCGAAGACGCACGCGAGGAAATCTGCCTTGTAGTCGGCGACGAGCCGCCTTAGCATGTTCAGGACGCCGTACACTGCGCCGGTGGGCTCGCCGGCGGGACTCCTGAGGTCCGGCAGCGCGTGGAACGCGCGGTAGAGATACGACGAGCCGTCGACGAGCACGAGCAGCTTCGGGCTGCCGCCCGCGGCCCCGGCGGACGCGCCCGGCGACGGCGTGCCCGCGCTCGAGGAAGACTCTTCAGACATGGACGAGAAAGTGAATAAGGACCGGCCCGACAAGCTGCCGAAGCTCGTGGCGGCGGGTCACGACACGCGCGCGTACAGCGCGCGCGAGGCGTGGCAGCTGCTCGCGATTATGTCAGAGTTCGTCGAGGCGACCGAGCGCCTCAACCAGGTGCGCCCCGCGGTGTCGATCTTCGGCAGCGCCCGTACGCCCGAGGACCATCCGTACTTCGCGCTCGCCGAGCGCACCGCCCGGCTCCTCTCCGACGCCGGCTTCACGGTGATCTCCGGCGGCGGGCCCGGCATCATGGAGGCGGCCAACCGCGGCGCGTTCTTCGGCAGCTCGCCCGCGGTGGGGCTCAACATCGAGCTGCCGCGCGAGCAGTTCGGCAACACCTACCAGGACATCAGCCTCTCGTTCCGGCACTTCTTCGCGCGCAAGGTGACGTTCGTGCGCTTCGCGATCGCGTACGTCGTCATGCCGGGCGGCTTCGGGACGCTCGACGAGCTCACCGAGGCGCTCACGCTCGTGCAGACCGGCAAGACGCGCAAGATGCCGATCATCCTCGTGCACGAGCCGTTCTGGCGCGGGCTCCTCGACTGGATCCGCGAGCGGCTGGTGAGCGAGGGCATGATCGATGCGCGGGACATGGATCTCGTGCAGGTCCACAACGAGCCGGAGCAGGTGGTGGAAACCATCTTCCGCCACTACGAGAACCGCGCGTTCATTCCTTCTCCGGCGGAGCGCGAGACGTTCCTCAACCTGTAGCAGTCCGGTGAAGAAGCGACTGCGCGCGCCCGCGGCCGTTCTGCGGGGCGCACCGCGCCTCGGGCCGTTGACCCGGCGAGCCTGCGCGCTCGTCGTACGGTCGATCGAAGCTGCAGGCACGCGTTGTGCAACAGCCTGCCAGCGCGGCGAGTGCTAGACTTGACGCGTATCCAGGGGAAGAACAACGTCATGCGCCGCCTGCTCGCCGCCGCCGCTCTCGCCGCCGTCCTGCCGGTCGCCGCGCAGCAGGCCCCGCCGCCGCCTGCGCTCGAGCCGCTGCCCGAGGCGCCGCAGGCGGTGGACGTCGATCCGGCGCAGCAGGCCGCGGAGATGGGCATCACGATCCGCCCCGGGGAGAAGGTCGAGCGCCTCACGCTCGACGGCCAGCAGTACCTCGTGGTCACCACCCAGTGGGGCACCGAGTACCACCTGGTCGAGGCGGTCCCCGGCTTCGGGCCGCACGCCGGCTGGCAGCAGGGCGATTCCGGCCTGCGCGTCCCGATGTGGAGGATCCTCGAGTGGTGAGCGGCGCCGCTCCGAACGGCCCCGCGTACGGCCGCGGCGCATGTCCGTCTACACCAAGGTCACGCCGAGCCAGCTCGCCGACTGGCTGAAGCGCTACCCGGTCGGCGCCCTGGTCGAGCTGAAGGGCATCGCCGCCGGCATCGAGAACACCAACTATTTCGTCACGACCGACGTCGGCCGGTACGTCCTCACGCTGTTCGAGCGGCTGCCTGCGGAGAGCCTGCCCTTCTACCTCGGCCTGATGGCGCACCTCGCGCGCCACGGCATTCCCTGTCCGGCGCCGATCGTGGACGAGGCGCAGGGTCTGTGGTCGATGCTCAACGGCAAGCCGGCCACGCTGGTGACGCGCCTGCCCGGCCGGCCGGTCACCTCGCCCTCGCCCGCGCAGTGCGCGGCGCTGGGTGCGATCCTCGCGCGAATGCACGTTGCGGGCGCGTCGTTCGAGGGCGCGATCGAGAACCCGCGCGGGCCGAAGTGGTGGCGCGCGACCGCGCCGCTCGTCGCGCCGTTCCTCGGGGAGGACGCGCGCCGGCTGCTCCGGGACGAGCTCGCCTTCCAGTCGCGCTACCGCTTCCAGGACCTGCCGCGCGGTCCGATCCACGCCGACCTCTTCCGCGACAACGTGCTGTGGGAAGACGGGCGCGTCGGCGGGCTGATCGACTTCTACTTCGCCGGCGTCGACGCGTGGCTCTTCGACGTGGCGATCGCGCTCAACGACTGGTGCGTGGAGCGCAGCGGCGAGATCGACCGCGCGCGCGCGCGGGCGATGCTCGACGCGTACCACGCCACGCGGCCGTTCAGCGCGCTCGAGCGCGGCGCCTGGCCGGCGATGCTGCGCGCCGCGAGCCTGCGCTTCTGGCTCTCGCGCCTGCACGACTTCCACCTGCCGCGCCCCGGCGAGCTCGTCCACGCGCACGACCCGGAGCACTTCCGCCGCATCCTCGAGCTGCGGATCCGCGACGCGCACGATCTGCCCTGGATCGCCTGAGCGACCCGCCGCGATGCTCGTCGTCCCCGCTTCGAACGGCTGGCTCTGGCTGAAGCGCGGCTTCGGCTTCTTCGGACGCGCGCCGCTCGCGTGGGTCCTGGTTGCCGTCTCCTACTGGATGCTGGTGAGCCTCGTCGGTCTCCTGCCCTATCTCGGCCTGGTGGCGGTGATGGTGGCGACCCCGGCGTTCGCGGTCAGCTTCATGGCGATGTGCCGCGAGCTCGAGCGCGGGCGCCCGCTCGCGCTGAAGCTGCTCTTCGCGGGCTTCCGCCGCAATCCGGGCGCGCTCGCGGTGCTCGGCGGCACCTACCTGCTCGCGATTGTCGGCATCCTCGTCGCGAGCCGGCTCTTCGACGACGGACTGCTGATGCGCTGGATGCTCGAGGGCAAGGCCGTGCCGCGCGACGAGGCGAGCGGCGAAGCGCTGGCCACCGCCGCGATCGCCGCGTTCGTGCTGTTCGTGCCGGTGATCATGGCCTTCTGGTTCGCGCCGGTGCTGGTCGCCTGGCACGGCATGTCGGCGCCGAAGGCGCTCTTCTTCAGCTTCTTCGCGGCCCTGCGCAACTGGCGCGCCTTCCTCGTCTACGGCATCGCCACGGCGCTCGTCGCCGCCGTCGTGCCCGGCGTTGCGTTTTCCCTCCTCGCGGTCGCCACCCGCGGCGCGCAGGGGGCCGCCGGCTTGATGTCGGTCCTTGCGCTCGTGGTCGTGGTAATCCTGCTGCCGACGCTCTACGCGAGCTTCTACGCGAGCTATCGAGACGTGTTCGCCGACCAGCCGGCCGAGTGAGGACGCGGCGCGCGCGGCGCGCCGCCATGCTGCACTGCGAGCGTAAAATCGGCGGCATGCTCATGCAGGCCGCGGCGGAGGAAACCGAGACCGATCCGGGACCCGCGCGCCTGCGCGAGATCCCCTACAACTACACGTCCTTCTCCGACCGCGAGATCGTCATTCGCCTCCTCGGCGCGGCGGCGTGGGACGCGCTCCTCGGCCTGCGGGCGGAGCGGCGCACCGGACGCTCCGCGCGGATGCTCTACGAGGTGCTCGGCGACATCTGGGTCGTCCAGCGCAACCCCTACCTCCAGGACGACCTGATCGAGAACCCGCGCCGGCGCGCGGCGCTGATCGAGTCGCTGCATCACCGGCTGGCCGAGATCGAGAAGCGCCGCGCGGCGTACACGGCCGAAGCGGACCGCGCGGCCGACGCCGTCACGCGCGCGCAGCACGCGGCGCGCGACGCGAAGGTCGGTTTCCTGCTCGAGCGTGCGCGCGCGGCGGTCGGGGCGTTCGAGCGCGAGTTCGACGAGACGATCGATCTCCGCCGCCGGGCGCTGCGCCGGCTCGCGCGCAGCACCCGGCGCGACAACGTCCAGTTCGACGGGCTGGCGCGCGTCGCGCACGTCACCGACGCGACCGACTGGCGCGTCGAGGTCCCGTTCGTCGTGATCTCGCCCGACACCGAGGACGAGGTGGCGGCGGTCGTGCGCGACTGCATCGCGCTCGGACTCACGATCATCCCGCGCGGCGGCGGCACCGGGTACACCGGCGGCGCGATCCCCCTCACGCGGCGCGCCGCGGTGATCAACACCGAGAAGCTCGACGCGCTCGGCCCGGTCGAGCGCATCGCGCTCGCGGGCGTCGCGGGCACGGTGCCGACGATCCAGTGCGGCGCGGGCGTGGTGACGCGGCGCGTGATGGACGCGGCCGAGGCCGCCGGCCACGCGTTCGCCGTGGACCCGACCTCGGCGGACGCCTCGTGCATCGGCGGAAACGTCGCGATGAATGCCGGCGGCAAGAAGGCGGTCCTCTGGGGCACCGCGCTCGACAACCTCGCCTCGTGGCGGATGGTCGATCCCAACGGCTACTTCCTCGAGGTCACGCGCATCGGCCACAACCTCGGCAAGATCCACGACGCCGCGGTTGCGCGCTTCGCGGTGCAGAAGTTCCGCGCCGACGGCAGGACGCCGTACGGCGAGCCGGCGGTGCTCGAGATCCCTGGCCGGCAGTTCCGCAAGACCGGCCTCGGCAAGGACGTCACCGACAAGTTTCTCGCCGGGCTGCCGGGCGTGCAGAAAGAAGGCTGCGACGGGATCATCACCTCCGCGCGGTTCATCCTGCACACGATGCCGAAGGCGATCCGCACCGTGTGCCTGGAGTTCTTCGGGCCGGTCCGCGACTCGGTCCCTGCGATCGTCGAGATCAAGGGTTTCCTCGACGCCCACCGTCACGCGACCCTCGCCGGGCTGGAGCACCTCGACGAGCGCTACCTCAAGGCGGTGGGGTACGCGACCAAGGCGAAGCACGCGGGGCGGCCGAAGATGGTGCTCATCGGCGACATCGTCGGCGACGACGACGCCGAGGTCGGGCGCGCGGCCTCCGAGGTCGTGCGGCTCGCCAATGCGCGCGGCGGCGAGGGATTCGTGGCGGTGTCGGCCGAGACGCGCCGGAAGTTCTGGCTCGACCGCGCACGCACCGCGGCGATCGCCAAGCACACCAACGCGTTCAAGATCAACGAGGACGTCGTGATCCCGCTCGAGCGCCTCGGCGACTATTCCGACGGGGTCGAGCGCATCAACATCGAGCTGTCGATCGCGAACAAGCTCCGGCTGCTGGACGCGCTCGACGAGTATTTCGCCGGAGACCTGCCCCTCTACCAGCACGACGAGAAGCTGCCCGCGGCGGAGCTGCTCGGCGACCGCCCGGCCCAGGCGCGCGCGGTCCTCGCGCGCGCGCGCGCGCGCTGGCGCTACCTGCTCGAGCACCTCGACGCGCCGGTCGCCGACGCGCGGCGCGAGTTCGTGCCCGCGCTCGCAGCCCTCGGGGCGGGTGAGACGACGATCTTCGCGCTGGTTCAGAACCACGCGCTGCGCGTGTCGTGGAAGGACGAGGTGCGCGCGGAGCTCGCGCGGCTCTTCGACGGGCTGCCGTTCCGCAGGATCGTCGAGGGCCTGGACGCCGTGCACCGGCGCGTCCTCAAGGCCCGGGTCTTCGTCGCGCTGCACATGCACGCGGGCGACGGCAACGTCCACACGAACATCCCGGTGAACTCGGACGACTACGGGATGCTGCAGGCGGCGAATGCCGCGGTGGCGCGCATCATGGCGCTCGCGAAGTCTCTCGGCGGCGTGATCTCGGGCGAACACGGCATCGGCATCACCAAGCTCGAGTTCCTCGAGCCGGCGGAGATCGAGGCGTTCCGGGCGTACAAGCAGGCGGTCGATCCCGAGGGCCGGTTCAACCGCGGCAAGCTCCTCGCCGGCGGTGACCTGCGCGACGCGTACACGCCCTCCTTCAACCTCATCGGCGCCGAGTCGCTGATCCTGGAGGCCTCCGCGGTCGGCCACATCGCCGACTCGATCAAGGACTGCCTGCGCTGCGGCAAGTGCAAGCCGGTGTGCGCGACGCACGTCCCGCGGGCGAACCTGCTGTACAGTCCGCGCAACAAGATCCTCGGCACCTCGCTCCTGATCGAGGCGTTCCTGTACGAGGAGCAGACGCGCCGCGGCGTGAGCCTGCGGCACTTCGACGAGTTCGGCGACGTCGCCGACCACTGCACCGTCTGCCACAAGTGCGCCAGCCCCTGCCCGGTGGACATCGACTTCGGCGACGTCACGATCGCGATGCGCAACCTCCTCCGCGACCAGGGCCGCAGGCGCTTCAATCCCGGCACCGCGGCGTCGCTGTTCTTCCTCAACGCCACCGACCCGACGACGGTCAAGCTCGCGCACAAGGTGATGATCGACTGGGGCTACCGCGCGCAGCGGCTCGCGCACCGCCTGGCGAAGTCCTTCCTCATCACCCGGCAGTCGACGCGCCAGCCGCCGTCCACCGTCGGCCGCCCGGCGCTCAAGGCGCAGGTGATCCACTTCATCAACAAGCCGATGCCCGGCGGGATGCCGAAGAAGACCGCGCGCGCGCTGCTCGGCCTCGAGGACCCGAAGATCGTGCCGGTCATCCGCGACCCGGCGCGTTCGACCGAGGAGTCGGAGGCGGTGTTCTACTTCCCCGGCTGCGGGTCCGAGCGCCTCTTCAGCCAGGTCGGGCTCGCGACGCAGGCGATGCTCTTCCACGTCGGGTCACAGTGCGTGCTGCCGCCCGGCTACCTCTGCTGCGGGTATCCCCAGGCCGCGGCCGGGGACGACGAGAAGGGACGGAGAATCACCACGGACAACCGCGTCCTGTTCCATCGCGTCGCGAACACGCTCAACTACCTGGACATCAAGACCGTGGTCGTGTCCTGCGGGACCTGCATGGATCAGCTCGAGAAGTACGAGTTCGACCGCATCTTCCCGGGCTCGCGCCTGCTCGACATACACGAGTACCTGCTCGAGAAGGGCGTGAAGCTCGACGGCGTGCAGGGCGTGCGCTACATGTATCACGACCCCTGCCACACGCCGATGAAGACCCGGCGGCCGCTCGAGGTCGTGAGCGGGCTCCTGGGCACGGCCGTGCGACCCAGCGAGCGCTGCTGCGGGGAGTCGGGGACGCTCGCGGTGACGCGGCCGGACGTGTCCACGCAGGTCCGCTTCCGCAAGGAGGAGGAGATGCGCTCGGGCGCGGCGCGGCTGCGCGCCGACGGCTTCGGCGGCGAGGTGAAGGTGCTCACGTCCTGCCCGTCGTGCCTGCAGGGACTCGCCCGCTACCGCGACGACGCCGGCACCGACGCCGACTACGTCGTGGTGGAGATCGCGCGGCACCTGCTCGGGCCCGACTGGCTGCGCGACTACGTCGCGCGCGCGAACCGCGGCGGGATCGAGCGCGTCCTCCTGTAATCCTGTCGGCGACTCGACGTGCCGCCCGGCGGCGCGCGCTTCCCTCCGCGCCGGATTTATGCTAGCGTCATAATGACATTGGCATAGACCGGCCTGCATCCAGGAGGAGCCCGCCATGCGCCTCGATCGCCTCGCCATCGCCCTGCCGCTCGCGCTCGCACTTGCCGCCTGCCTCGGCGGCGGCGGGGGCGGCGGCGGCGATTCGAGCCCGCCGCCGGCCGACACGAGCGCGGCCGCGGCGCCCGCGGCGAGCCCGAGCCCTGCCCCTGCCCCTGCCCCTGCGCCGGCGCCCGCCCCCGCGCCGACAGCGGGCACGATGAATGTGCAGGTCACCGGCCTGCCCGCGAACACCGAAGCGCACGTCACCGTCGCGGGCGGCGGCGCGAGCCAGTTCGTGACCGCGACCCGCACGCTGGCGAACCTCGCGCCCGGTGCGTACACCGTCACCGCGACGCCGGTCCTCACCGGGCAGTCGGTGATGGCGCCGGCCGCGGCGACGCAGACGATCCAGGTCCTCGCCGGGCAGACGGCGACCGCAACGGTGAGCTACAGCACGCAGCGCGCGTTCTCGATCCGGCTCGAAGAGATCGCGGCAGCCGGGATCAACCAGCCGATCTACCTCGCATCGCCGCCCGGCGATGCGACCCGGATCTTCGTGGCCGAGCGCCCCGGTCGGATCCGCGTGATCCAGAACGGCCAGGTGCTCCCGGCGCCCTTCCTGGACGTCACGGCGCGCGTGTCGACCGCCGGCGAGCGCGGCGTGCTCTCGTTCGCGTTCCACCCGCAATACGCGCAGAACGGGCGATTCTTCCTGCACTTCACCAACCTCAACGGCGACATCGTCGTCGAGCAGTTCACCGCGTCCGCCGCCGACCCGAACGTCGCGAATGCGCCGGGCACCGAGGTGATCCGGATCCCGCACCCGACCTTCGACAACCACAATGGCGGCGTCGCGGCCTTCGGGCCGGACGGGATGCTCTATCTCTCGACCGGCGACGGCGGCGGCGGCGGGGACCCGGGCATGAACGCGCAGAACACCACGCGCCTGCTCGGCAAGCTGCTGCGCATCGACGTGACCACGCTGCCGTACCGGATCCCGCCGACCAATCCGTACGCCGGCTTCGGGCGCGGCGAGGAGATCTGGGCGATCGGATTGCGCAATCCGTGGCGCTGGTCGTTCGACCTGACCGACCGGCGGATCTACGTCGCCGACGTCGGGCAGGGCCGCCTCGAGGAGGTCAATGCGGTCGCAGCCGATGTGCCGAACGTGAATTACGGGTGGCCGATCACCGAAGGCTCGGAGTGCTATCCGAACGATCCGTGCAGCAGGTCCGGCCAGACGCTCCCGGTGCTCGAGTTCGACCACTTCACCGGCGCCTGCGCGGTGACCGGCGGTCACGTGTATCGCGGCACGGCGATCCCGGAGCTGGCCGGGCGCTACTTCTACTCCGACTTCTGCGCCGGCTTCATCCGCAGCTTCCGCCTCGCGCCGAACGGCGCGGCGATCGAGCGCGTCGACTGGAACCTGCCGTCGGTCGGCCGCGTGCTCTCGTTCGGCGAAGACGCGAACCGCGAGATCTACGTGCTGACCGCAAGCGCACGGATCTACCGCATCGCGCGGCAGTAGCGGGCCGAGGCCCTACAATCGCCGGCGTGACCGATCCGGCCGCCGGCGCCCCCGACTGCGAACTCTGCCGCAAGGACGGCGGCGCGGTGCTCTGGCGCGACGCGTTCTGCCGCGTCGTGCTCGTCGACGACGCCGACTACCCCGGCTTCTGCCGGGTGATCCTCGGCCGCCACGCGCGCGAGATGACCGACCTGGACGCCGCCGAGCGCGAGCGCCTCATGCAGGTCGTGTTCGCGGTCGAGGCCGCGCTGCGCGAGTGCCTCCGGCCCGACAAGATCAACCTCGCAAGCTTCGGGAACGTCGTGCCGCACCTGCACTGGCACGTGATCCCGCGCTTCGTCGGGGACCGCCACTTCCCCGCGCCCGTCTGGGCAGCCCCGCAGCGCGAGTCGCCGCGACGCGCGCCGGTCGATCGGGCCCGGCTGACGGCCGCGCTCCTGGCGCGCCTGTGACATCTGCCGCCCCCCGGGCCCCGGGCGGGGCCGAACACCCATTCGAATCAACGCAATGGGCGATATACTCGATGCCAGCGGAATATCAAGCGGGGAGCCGCCGGCGGGCCGAACCCGAACGGCGCCACAAGACACGATGCCGAGCTTTCTGCCGACGCAGCAGCCGGTGGTGGCGGACGCGAAGAGCTGCGAAGCCTGGCTCGCGCGCGCGACGCTCGCCGACCCGAAGCAGGCCTGTCACGAGCTGACCGGCCTGCTCGAGTCGCTCGAGGACGTCTCCCCGCCGGAAGGCGCATACCTGGAGATCCTCGAGCGCCTGCGCGAGCCGGTCGTGATCGCGCAGGCCGAGCACGGCAAGAAGTTCGCCGCGCGGCCGCTCCCGCTCAAGGACTACGAGATCTCGGCGTTCGAGCAGGTCTTCGACCTGTGGATGACGCTCGGTCGCGCGTATCGCCGCCTGTTGCGCGCGGCGATCGACGACCGGAGCCCCGATCTCGCCGGCCAGGAGGCGCTGCTCGCGCAGCGCGCGCTCGATTGCGTCGGCGAGCTCATGCTGGTCCACTACCGCGCGCGCCGCGAAGTGGACGGGGAGCTGTGGCAGACGTTGCACCAGGTGTACCAGACCGCGGAGCAGGCCGGCGTCGTCATGACCACCGTGTCGGCCGGCCACCGCTCGAAGTCGGTCTCCACGTGCACCGAGGTCTATGTCCGGGCGCTGCTGCTCGCGCTCGCGAACCCGTTCGGGCTCGCCGCGCGGGAGCTCGCGTGGACGCGCCGCTGGGCCACGATGTGGGCGTACAAGGTGGACCTCGTGGCGGCGGCCGCGGAGGCGCAGGGCTACGCGGTCGACCTGGCCGGCAACCAGCCGCCGGCCTGGATCAGGGCCGAGGCGGCCAAGCCGACCATGCGGTTCCTCGAGACCGCCAACCTCCGCCGCAGCGTGCGCAGCCGGGTCAAGAAGCTCGAGTCGGGCGTCGATCCGCAGACCCTGGGGCTCGGCAAGGACTGCATGCAGCCCGAAGTGGGTCGCCTCCTCGCCGCACTCGGGCGCGCCTGGATCGAAGCGCCCTCCCAGCGCCAGTTCACCCGGCGCCTGGTCACCGGGCGCACCGAGCTCACGAGCGGCCTCGAGTCGATCCATCTCGCGCTGAGCGGCAAGACCTTCCGCACCGCGGCGCGCCACTGGGACTACACGCGCCGCGACGCGGAGCAGCTCTACATCTACCAGGGCGTGTCGCCAGCAGCCGCGGCCGAGCACAGCGCGGGCGGATTCAGCGCGGAGAAGTGGGAGACGCTCGACGAGAGCGCGAACGGCTTCCGCCTGCGGCGCAAGGGCGGCGGCGAGCGCCTCGCGCTCGGCCAGCTCGTCGGCCTCAAGCCGGAAGGCGCGCGCAGCTTCATCCTGTGCGAGGTGCGCTGGCTGATGGCGGGCATCGACGGGTCGCTGACGATCGGCGCCTCGGCGCTGCCGGGGCTGGGGGCTGCGGTGGCGGTGCGCCCGGCGAGCACGCCGAACAACGCGCCGGAGTCGTTCACCCAGGCGTTCATGCTGCCGAACGCCGCCGCGCAGCCCTCGTCGCTGCTCCTGCCCTCGGGCTGGTACCAGCACGGGCGGGAGCTGGAGCTGCGCGAGGAGGACGACGTCAAGCGCGTGAAGCTGCTCGGCGTCGTGCACCGCGGCTACGACTTCGACCGCGCCAACTTCTCCGTGCTCGGCCCCGCGGCGTTCGGCTGAGCCGCGAGCCACGTCAGACGCCGCGCCGGAAAGACCGCGGCAAACCGGCTGCCCCTCCCCGGCTCGCTCGAAACCTCGAGGCGCGCCTGGTGGTGCGTGAGGACGTGCTTCACGATCGCGAGCCCCAGCCCGGTGCCGCCGGTCTCGCGCGAGCGTCCGGTGTCCACGCGGTAGAAGCGCTCGGTGATGCGCGGCACATGGTGGCTCTCGATGCCGATGCCGGTGTCTTCCACGCTCATCCAGCCCTCGCCGTCGCGCTCGCTCCAGGCGAGCGTGATGCGCCCGTCCTTGGGCGTGTAGCGCACCGCGTTCGAGACGAGGTTGGCGATCGCGCTGCGCACCTCCCGCTCGTCGCCCCACAGCGACGCCGGCGGCCCCGGCTCGAGCACGATCGCGTGGCGTCCGCCCGAGAGCACGCGTGCCTCCTCGTGGACGACGCGCAGGAGCGCCTGCACGTCGATCGCCGTCTCGCGCGCGGGCGCGGTGCTCGACTCGAGCGCGGACAGGGTGAGGAGGTCGTCGATCAGGCGCAGCATGCGGTCGGTCTGGTCGCGCATGAGCCCGAGCGCCTGGCGCCCGCGCGGCTCCTCGACCTTCACCGTCCCGTCGGCGATCGTCTCGAGGAAGCCGCTCACCACCGTGAGCGGGGTCTTCAGCTCGTGCGACACGTTCGCCACGAAGTCGCGGCGCATCACCTCGAGTTGCTCCGCCTGCGTCACGTCGCGCGCGAGCAGCAGCTTCTCGTCCTGGCCGTAGGCGACGATCCGCACCGACAGCGTGAGGGCGGCTCCGCGCGCGAGGCGCAGCACGAACGGCTCGGCATAGTCGCCGCCTTTGATGTAGGCGGCGAAGTCGGGCTGGCGCACGAGGTTCAGGATCGGCTGCCCGGCGTCCTTCGCGGCGTCGAGCCCGAAGCTGCGCTCCGCGGTGGTGTTGCACCAGCTGATGTGGTCGTTCCGGTCGAGCACGATCACCGCGTCGGGCATCGCCTGGGCGGCACTGCGGAAGCGCAGGAGCTGGGCGGTGAGGCGGTGCTGGTGCTGCAGCGTGTTGCGGACGAACCGGTACAGCGCGGTGAAGATCGGCTCCCACTGCCCGCTGCCCATCGGCACGCTGGCATGCAGCGGGTCGCGCAGCCAGCGGGCGAGCGCCGCGAGGTTCGCGACGTGGTGGACGAGCAGCACGGCGAGGCCGGCCGCGAGGGTCGCGAGGCCCCAGGCGCGCCCGAAAGCGAGCCAGGCGAACGCGGCGAGGAGCGCGAAGACGGCGAGGAGCGATGCGGCGCGGAGCCAGACGGTCTTCACAGTCGGCGGACGGACGGGGAGCGCGCGGCCCGGGCGCGGAAGGACCGCGCGACGTTAGCAGAAAGCGGTGCGGCGCGAGGGCCCGTCAGGCAGCGGCGCCCGCAAGGCGGTAGCCGCTGCCCCGAACCGTCTCGATCAGGCGATCGTGGCCGCTCGGCTCCAGCGCCTTGCGCAGGCGCCGGATGTGCACGTCGACGGTCCGCTCCTCGACGAACACATGGTCGCCCCACACCTGGTCGAGGAGCTGGGAGCGGCTGTGCACCCGCTCCGGATGCGCCATCAGGAAATGGAGCAGCCGGAACTCGGTGGGTCCCAGCTGGAGCGGCTCGCCGCGTCCGGCGACCCGGTGGGTCGCGGGGTCGAGGCGGAGCCCCGCGATCTCGATCGGCTCGTCGGTCAGCTCGGGTGCCCGGCGCCGCAGCACCGCCTTGATCCGCGCCAGCAGCTCGCGCGGGCTGAACGGCTTGGTGATGTAGTCGTCCGCCCCCGCGTCGAGGCCGGCCACCTTGTCCTGCTCCTGCCCGCGGGCGGTGAGCATGATCACCGGTACGCGCTTGGTACGCTCGTCCTGCCGCAACGATCTTGCGAATGCGATGCCCGACCGCCCGGGGAGCATCCAGTCGAGGACGATGAGGTCGGGCAACGCGTGCCGGACGAAGTCGCCCGCCTGCTCGGCGTCGCGCGCGCGCACGACGTGGTGCCCGGCGTGCTCGAGGTTCAGGGCGATCAGCTCCTGGATGGCGGGCTCGTCTTCGACGACGAGGATGTTGGCGGACATGCGTAACGCCCCGAATTCCGGTTTCCGCGACAATTCTATGGCCGCTCGATGACGGATTTGTTACTGCGCGGTTGCGGCATGCCGGCCCCCGGCGGCCTCGTCGGCGCCCTTGTGGTAGCGTTCCCGGCCCGCACCTACAGTCCGATTCCGAGGCAGCACATGGCAGGATCCGACCCCACGCCCCCGGCCCCCACCGAGATCAGGCTGCACCAGAAGTCGCGGCTGATGGAGCTCACCTACGCCGACGGCCGGCGTTTCGAGCTGAGCTACGAGTTTCTCCGCGTCCACTCGCCCAGTGCCGAGGTGCGGGGCCACGGGCCGGGGCAGGAGACCCTTCAGACCGGCAAGATGAATGTCGACCTCCTCGGCGTGGAGCCGGTCGGAAGCTACGCGATCCAGCCGCGCTTCTCCGACGGGCACGACACGGGCATCTACTCCTGGGACTACCTCTACGAGCTGGGCGTGAACCGCGACCGCCTGTGGGCCGAATACCTGCAGCGGCTCGCCGCCGCGGGGGCGAGCCGCGAGGTCGACACGACCGCGACGCCGGCCGCGCGCGGCGGAAGCTGCGCGACACGCTGACCGCGGGCATGGCCGGAAACACCCACTTCGGGTTCGAGCAGGTCCCGCCGGGCGAGAAGGCCCGCAAGGTCGCGGGCGTGTTCGCATCGGTCGCGCCGAAGTACGACCTGATGAACGACCTGATGTCGCTCGGCCTGCACCGCCTGTGGAAGGCGTTCGCGGTCGAGCTCGCCGGCGTGCGTGCGGGCCACCGGGTCCTCGACATCGCCGGGGGATCGGGCGATCTCGCCCGCGCGTTCGCGCGGCGCGCGGGGCCCGCGGGCGAGGTGTGGCTCACCGACATCAACCGCGCGATGCTCGCGGTCGGGCGCGACCGGCTGCTCGACGAGGGCGTCATCCTCCCGGTCGCGCAGTGCGACGCGGAGCACCTGCCGTTCCCGGACGGGCATTTCGATTGCGCGACGGTCGCGTTCGGCCTGCGGAACATGACGCACAAGGATCGCGCGCTCGCGGAGATGCGGCGGTGCCTCCGGCCGGGCGGGCGGCTTCTCGTGCTCGAATTCTCGAAGGTGTGGAAAGCACTCGAGCGTCCGTACGACTGGTACTCGTTCAAGGTGCTGCCGTGGCTCGGCAAGCGCGTCGCCGGCGACGAGGCGGCCTACCGCTACCTCGCCGAGTCGATCCGGATGCACCCGGACCAGGAGGCATTGCGCGAACTGATGGAACGCGCGGGCTTCCAGGACGTCGAATACTTCAATCTGGCCGCGGGCGTGGTAGCGTTGCATCGCGGCTGGAAGCTGTGACCTGAGAGGAGATAAGCACAATGACCAAGTGGATTTGCTCCGTCTTCGCTTTCGCGCTCGTCGCCGCGCTGACGCCGTTTGACGCCGAGGCGCGTCGTCTGGGTGGCGGCAAGCCGATCGGGGCCCAGCGCCAGGCGCTGCCCGACAAGCCCGCGACCGCCCCGGCCGCCGCGCCCGCCCAGCAGGCCGCGCCCGCGGCGGCCGCGGCCGGCGCCGCCGCCGCGGCCAAGCCCGGCATGGGCCGCTGGCTGGCGCCGCTCGCGGGGCTGGCCGCCGGGCTGGGGCTCGCCTACCTGCTCGGCGACCAGCTCGGGTCGTTCGTCATGGCGCTGCTCATCGGCGTCCTGCTGGTCGCAGCGGTGATGTTCCTGATGCGCCGGTTCGCGAAGCCGCGCGAGCAGGCCGCCGGGCCGCAGGGGATGCGGTACGCGACGATCGGCAGCGAGACCGTCGCCGCGCCGCCGCCGTCGCAGGCCACCGGGGGAGCGGCCGAGCCGAGCTTCCGCGCGCAGTTCGCCCGTCGCATCCCGGAAGGATTCAACGCGGAAGCGTTCGCGCGCGAGGCGAAGAAGAGCTTCATCGCGCTGCAGGCGGCAAACGACCGCGGCGACGTCGATGCGATCCGCGACTTCGTCACCGACGAGATGTTCGAGCACCTGAAGGCCGACGTCGCCGGGCGCGGCGGCGCGGGCCAGCAGACCGACGTGGTCACGCTCAACGCGGAGCTGCTCGAGGTCGTGACCGAGGGCGACATGCACTGGGCGAGCGTGCGCTTCT
>CAZIXQ010000053.1:0-17830 GCA_964543155.1 uncultured Enterobacteriaceae bacterium | reverse complement strand
GGACATCGTCCCGGTCACCTCGGCGAGCGGGGCGAGCCCCGCGAGATCGCGGACTGCGGTGCGCAGCATCACGCGCGCGCGGAGGTCGCGCAGCCGCGCGCCGAGCGCGGCGGGATCGGCCGCGTCGCCGGTGGGGAGGAACGCGCGCATCGCCTCCGCGGTCCAACCCGTGGCGCGCGCCGCCTCGATCTCCGCGGCGAGCTGCGGGCGCGCCGCGACCAGGCGCTGCGCGAAGCGCGACCAGGCGAGCGCGCGGGAGGGCTCGATCGGCGTCATGGCGCGATGAGGGAGGCGGGATCGGAGGCGGTCAAGTACAATCGCGTCGTCCGGACAGCGCGGCGGGGCGTTATCCGCGCAAAGCCCGCCGTCCCGACGCGCGCCATTGTAGGCGCGCCCTGCCCACCCGGTCACTAGCGGCCGGGCCACATCGCCAGCGAGCCTGCGCACCGCGCGCCGGATGAACACGCTCAACGACTCCGTCCACGAGGTCGAGGAAGCCGTCCACGACGCGCTCGACGCGAGCCTGGACGACAGGCTCCCGCCGCGCGAGCGGCGCTGGCTGCGCTGGCTGCGGCGCGCCGGCTGGAGCCTGGTCGGCCTGTACTTTCTCGCGGCGGTGGCGATGCTCGCGCTGCGGTTCTGGCTCCTGCCGGGGATCGCCGACTACAAGGACGAGATTGCCCGGGCCGTCTCGCGCGCGCTCGGCGAGACGGTCACCGTGGAGCGGGTCGAGGCGGAGTGGTACGGCCTGCATCCGCGGCTCGAGCTCGCCGGCGTGAAGGTGTACGACCGCCGCGGCGAGGTGGCGCTCGAGCTGCCATACGTCGGCGCGACGGTCGCATGGCGGACGGTCCTCGCGCGCGAGCTGCGCTTCAAGTCGCTCGTCCTCGATCGGCCGGACCTGCACATCCGCCGCGATCCCCAGGGGCAACTCTTCATCGCCGGGCTCGCGCTGCGACCGTCGGACGCGCCCGAAGGCGGCGGCCTCGACTGGCTGCTCGCGCAGGGCGAGGTCATCGTGCGCGATGCCCGCGTCGAGTGGCTCGACGAGCGCCGCGGCGCCCCGCCGCTCGCGCTGGTGCGGCTGAACTTCGTGCTCGAGAACCACGGCCGCCATCACCGCTTCGCGCTGCGCGCCGAGCCGCCGCGCGCGTACGCCTCGGCGCTCGACGTCCGCGGCGACCTGGTGGGGCGCACGGTGGAGGAGCTCGCCGGCTGGGACGGCCGCCTGCACGTGGCGCTCGACCACGTCGACCTCGCGGCGTGGAAGGCCTGGGTCGACTACCCGTTCGAGGTACAGAGCGGCCGCGGAGCGCTGCGGCTCTGGCTCGCGGTGAACGACCGGCGGCTCACCGAGCTCGCCGCCGACCTCTCGCTCGAGGACGTGAACGCGCGACTCGCGCCCGGCCTGCCCATGCTCGACCTTGCCGCGGTGTACGGCCAGTTCGGGGTGCGCCAGCGCGCCGCCGGCCTCGGGCTGCTCTCGTTCGTGCGCGATCCGGAGATCGCGTACGACGCCTTCGCGCGCCAGCTCGGCTTCGTCGCGCGGAGCGGGCGCGGCTTCGCGCCGGCGAACTTCACCGCGAGCTGGCAGCCGGCGCAGGGTCGGCTGCCCGAGTCGGGCGAGTTCGCCGCCGCCGCAATCGAGCTCGCGCCGCTCGCCCTCCTGAGCGAGCGCGTGCCCCTGCCGGAGAAGCTCCGTGCCGCGCTCGCCACGATGGCGCCCGAGGGGCGCGTCACCGACCTCCGGTTCCGCTGGACGGGCGAAATCGACCGTCCCCGGACCTTCAGCGCGCGCGGCCGCTTCGACGGGCTGGGCATGCGCCGCTTCGAGGCGCTGCCGGGCTTCGACCGCCTGGCCGGCCAGTTCGACCTCAGCGAGAAGGGCGGCTCCGCGACGCTGTCGGGGGCGGGGACGAGCATCCACCACCCGGAGATCTTCGTCGAGGACCGGATCTCGTTCGATACGCTGCGCGCGCGGCTTGCCTGGAGCTTCCCGGCGGATGCGCTCGAGGTGCGCCTGGAGGAATTCGCCGCCGCCAACGCGGAGCTCAGCGCCTCCGGGAGCGGGGTGTTCCGCACCGGCGGGCCCGGGGGGCCGCTCATGGATCTCGCGGTGCGCGCGCCGAGGCTCGACGGGCGCGCGCTCTACCGGTATGTGCCGCACATCGGCCCGGGCGCGACGGCGTGGCTGAGGCGCGCCATCGTTGCCGGTCCGGTTTCCGACGTGCAGGTCCGCCTGCGCGGAAATCCCCACGACTTCCCGTTCGACGACCCGAGGCAGGGCGAATTCCGCATCAGCGGGAAGGTGACCGGCGGGACGCTCGACTACGGGCCCGGGTGGCCCGCCTTGACCGGCGTCGACGCCGATCTCGTCTTCCAGGGACGCAGGCTCTCGATCACGAGCCCGCGCGCGGCGGTGTCCGGCATCGCGCTCGCGAAAGTGAGCGTCGTCTTTCCCGACTACCTCATCGACGATCCGGAGCTCGCCATCGACGGGCAGGCCGAGGGGCCGCTCGCGGACTTCCTCGAGTTCATCGCCGCGAGCCCGGTGCGCGACATGCTCGAAGGCGCGACCGTCGGCTGGACGGGGAACGGACGCGCGCGGCTCGCGCTGCGCATGGGTCTGCCGCTGGAGACGCCCGAGCGCGCGCGCATCCGCGGCACCTTCCAGTTCGGCGGCAACGAGCTCGTCATGGGTCCGGGCGATGCGCCGCTCGCGCAGCTCAACGGGGCGATCGAGTTCACCGAATCCTCGGTGTCCGCACGGGACCTGACGGCGCAGACCCTGGGCGGGAACATCGCGGTGCAGATCGCCACGCGCGAAGGGGCGATGTCGGCGACCGTCCAGGGCACCGTCGACAGCGCGCAGCTCGTCCGGCAGGCGGGCCTGCCGCTCGCCACCGCCGTGCGGGGGCCGCTCGCGTTCCAGTTCACCGAGCACCGGCGCGGCGGCGCCCGCGCCACGGTGTTCGAGTCGTCCCTCGCCGGGGTTTCGATCGAACTGCCGGCGCCGTTTGCAAAAGCCGCGGACGAGACCTGGCCGCTGCGCATCGAGCGCGGGCCGCTCGCCGCCGCGTCGGGCGCGCCGGCGGAGGACGAATCCGTGACCCTGTCGGTGGCCAAGCTGCTGAGCGCAGAAGGGATCCTCCGCACCGCGGGCGGCAAGTCGACGATCGAGCGCGCGGGTGTCGGCCTGGGCGACGTCGGCGTGCAGCTGCCCGACCGGCCGGGCGTGTTCATCGCCGGCAATCTGAAGACGCTCGATCTCGACCGCCTGCTGCCGGCGCTCACCGACACGGCGGCGACGAACGCAGCCGCGGGCGCCGCACTGACCGCGCTCAGCCTGCGCGCGGGGACGCTCACGGTGGTCGGCCGCGAGTTCCACGATGTCACCGTGAAGGCGCAGTTCTCGAGCGCGCAGACCTGGCAGGCCACCGTCGACGCGCGCGAGATGGCGGGCGAGGTGGCCTGGCGGCCCGAAGGGCAGGGGCTCGTCACCGCGCGGCTGAAGCACCTCGTGCATCCGGACACCGCGCGCGACGCGCTGCCGGGCGCCGGCACCGCGACCCGCCTGCCCGCGCTCAACGTGGTGGCCGACCAGTATCTGGTCCAGGGACGCGACCTCGGCCGGCTCGAGCTCGACGCCGTCAACGAGCGCGGCGGCTGGCGGCTCGAGAAGCTCGGGCTGACCGCGCCCGAGGGCGCGATCAACGCGAAGGGGCTGTGGCGCGCGGGCGGCGGCGGGGAGCCGGACGAGACCGACCTCGCGGTGACGGTGCGCACCGACGACGCCGGCAAGTACCTCGCGCGCTTCGGGCAGCCGGACACGCTCGCGCGCGGGACCGCGAACCTCGACGCGCGCGTGCGCTGGCGCGGCCCGATCTCCGCGATCGACTTCCCGAGCCTGACCGGCAAGGTCACCTTCGGGGCCGAGAAGGGGCAATTCGTGAAGCTGAAGCCCGGGATCGGCCGGCTCCTCGGCGTTCTCTCCCTCCAGTCGCTGCCGCGTCGCGTCACGCTCGACTTCAACGACATCTTCAGCGAGGGCTTCGCGTTCGACACGATCCAGGGGACCGCGACGATCACCCAGGGCGTCGCGCGCACCGAGGACCTCACGATGGTGGGACCGGCCGCGACGATCGCGATCAGCGGGGAGGCGGACCTCGCGCGCGAGACGCAGGATCTCTCGGTGCGCGTCGTGCCGGCGGTGGGGGACAGCGTCGCGGCCGCTGCGGCGGTGGCGCTGCTCAATCCGATCGTCGGCATCGGCGCGCTGCTCGCGCAGCGACTCCTGAAGGACCCGATCGGCCAGATGCTCGCCTACAGCTACCGGGTCACCGGTGCGTGGGACGATCCCAAGGTCGAGCGCGTCGGCGTGCCGCAGACCGCGCGCGAGCCCGACCCCTTTGCCGCCAAGCCCGAACCGCAGTGAACGGTGCGAGAGTCCATGCCTGAGACCTTCCGCGTCGCCGCCATCCAGATGGTCTCGGAGCCCGCGCTCGAGCCGAACCTCGCGGCGGCCGGCGAGCTCGTCGCCGACGCCGCCGGGCAGGGTGCGCGCCTCGTGGTGCTGCCGGAGTGGTTCTGCCTGATGGGCCGCTCCGAGCGCGACAAGCTCGCGCTCCGCGAGGCGGACGGCGACGGCCCGATCCAGTCGTTTCTCGCGCGCACCGCGGCGAAGCACCGGATCTGGCTGATCGCGGGGACCGTTCCGCTGCCCGCGCGGGATCCGGAGAAGGTGCGCAACAGCTGCCTCGTGTACGACGCAGACGGGCGCCGGGTCGCGCGCTACGACAAGATCCACCTCTTCGGCTTTACCGACTCCGATCGCGAGTACCGCGAAGCGGCGACGATCGAACCGGGCGATCGGCCGGTGGCGATCGACTCCCCGTTCGGGCGCATCGCGCTGTCGATCTGCTACGACGTGCGGTTCCCCGAGCTCTATCGCCAGCTCGCGCCGATGGATCTCATCGTGATTCCGTCCGCGTTCACCGCGACCACCGGCGCGGCGCACTGGGACCTCCTCGTGCGCGCGCGCGCGGTCGAGAACCTCGCCTGGGTGATCGCGCCGGCGCAGGGCGGGGTCCACCCGAACGGGCGCCAGACGCACGGCCACACGATGATCGTGAGCCCGTGGGGCGCGGCGGTCGCGAGCCTCGCGCACGGCGCCGGCGTTGTCGTCGCCGACATCGACCCCAGCTACCAGCGTGAGGTGCGCAGCCGCCTGCCCGTGCTGCTGCACCGGGTGCTCTGAACGACCCCGCGCGCGATGCGGTGGCGGCACCGGCAGGGGGCCGGCCCGATGCTCGTGCAGCGGCTTCTACAGCCGCTTCTACAGCTTGTGTATCCTCTCGAAAGCAGACCGAACCGCCGCCCGGACGCCCGATGCAGACCCAAGAGCAGCTCCTCCAGACCGCGCAGCAGACCCTGCTCGCGCCCTACGATCTCGCCGCACCGCAGCTCGACCAGGTGTTCGGGCTGATCATGACGCACAAGGTCGACTACGCCGACCTCTACTTCCAGTACCTGCGCACCGAGGGCTGGAGCCTGGAGGAGGGCATCGTCAAGTCGGGCAGCTTCAACATCGACCAGGGCGTCGGCGTGCGGGCGATCGCCGGAGAGAAGACGGCGTTCGCGTACTCCGACGAGATCAGCCTGCCCGCGCTGAAGGACGCGGCCGGCGCCACGCGCGCGATCGCGCGCCTCGGCGGGAGGAGCCGGCGGTCGGTCGCGCGCGCCGGCGGCGGGGCGCGGCGTCTGTACCCGGCGCTCGATCCGCTCGCGTCGCTCGCCGACACGGAGAAGGTTAAGCTCCTGGAGCGCCTCGAGCGGTCGTGTCGCGCCCGCGACCCGCGGGTGGTGCAGGTGATGGCGACGCTCGCCGGCGTCTACGAGGTGATCCTGGTGATGCGCTCGGACGGCGTGACTGCCGCCGACGTGCGCCCGCTCGTGCGCCTGTCGCTGCAGGTGATCGCGGAGCAGGACGGCCGGCGCGAGCAGGGCAGCTGGGGCGGCGGCGGGCGCTTCGACTACGCGTACTTCAGCGACGCGATGATCGAGGATTACGCGGCGAAGGCGGTGGACATGGCGCTGCTCAACCTCGAGTCGCGTCCGGCGCCGGCCGGGACGATGACGGTGGTGCTCGGGCCGGGGTGGCCCGGGGTGCTGCTGCACGAGGCGGTCGGCCACGGGCTCGAGGGCGACTTCAACCGCAAGGGCTCCTCCGCGTTCAGCGGCCGCATCGGCGAGCGCGTCGCCGCGCCCGGCGTGACCGTGGTCGACGACGGGACGATCCCGGCGCGGCGCGGCTCGCTCAACGTCGACGACGAGGGCAACCCGACGCAGTGCACGACGCTGATCGAGAACGGCGTGCTGCGCGGCTACATCCAGGACAGCATGAACGCGCGGCTCATGAAGATGCCGCTCACCGGCAACGGGCGGCGCGAGTCCTACGCGCACACCGTCATGCCGCGCATGACCAACACCTACATGCTGGGCGGCGACAAGGACCCGCGCGAGATCATCGCCTCGGTGGACCGCGGCATCTACGCGGTCAACTTCGGCGGCGGCCAGGTGGACATCACCAGCGGCAAGTTCGTGTTCTCGATGTCCGAGGCGTACATGATCGAGAACGGCAAGCCGACCTATCCGCTCAAGGGCGCGACCCTGATCGGCAACGGCCCGGACGCGCTCACGCGCGTGAGCATGATCGGCAACGACCTCGCGCTCGACACCGGCGTGGGCACCTGCGGCAAGGAGGGCCAGAGCGTGCCCGTGGGCGTGGGTCAGCCGACGCTGCGGATCGACGCTCTGACGGTCGGCGGGACGGCGTAGGCGCGGTGCGGGCGTTCGTGCTGGCTGCGATGGCGCTGCTCGCGGCGCCGGTGGCCGCCGCCGAGCCGATGTCGTACGCGGGGGTCGGGCTCGCGACGACGCTGGCGGCGGCCAAGGCGCGATTCCCCAACTCCCGGGTCGCGGGCGACTATATCCATGTGTCCGACCGGGACCGCCGGGACCAGGTCTCGGCAATCCGCCTGGCCGGAAGCGCCAGGCCTCCGGTCGTCCGCTTCGAGTTCGAGCGGCCGCGCGACGGGCGCGGCCAGCCCGCCTTCCCGAAATGCAAACTGGTCGAGGCGGACCTGCGCGCGCGCTACGGCGCGCCCGACGAGGTGAGGAAGTTCGCCGAGGCAGCGCCGCCGCGGGCCGATCGCATCTGGAACGGCAAGGGCGAGACGCTCACGCTCGTGTGCTTCGCCGGCCCGACCGGGGAGTTGCTCGCCGAGGCGGTGGTCATCGCGGGGCGGTGAGCCGGCGCGGAGCGGACGAAGCAGGGCGCGGTCAGCCGTGCCGGGCGGCCGTGCGTTGAGGGGCGCGCAGGGAGAGCGGCGAATGGCCAAGGACGAGTTCGAGATCTACTGCCCGAAGTGCGCCTGGCGGCCGCAGCCCGAGGACCGCTGGGCGTGCGAGCCGGCCTGCGGCACGGTCTGGAACACCTTCTGGACGCGCGGCCTGTGCCCGGGCTGCCGCAAGCTGTGGGCCGACACGCAGTGCCTCGCGTGCCGGGAGTTCTCCCCGCACAAGCAGTGGTACCACCGGCCCGACCGGTCGAGGTCGCGGCGCACGCGCAAGCGCGAGACCGACACCGTGACCTGACCGCACGCGGCGCCGGACCGGCGCCGCGTGCCCCCGCCGCTACTCCTCGACCTCCTGGCCGCGCGAGGTCTTGTACTCGTTCGCGAGCTGCGCCTGCACGTTCGGCGGCACCGCCTCGTAGTGCGACAGGGTCATCGAGTAGGACCCCTGGCCGCCGGTCACCGACTTCAGGCGGTTCGCATAACCGTTCAGCTCCGACAGCGGCACCAGGCCGCGAATCGCGCACATGCCCGGCCCGAGCGAGTCGGTGCCGGTGATCTGGCCGCGCTTGCCCGAGAGGTCGCCGGTGAGATCGCCCATGCAGTTCTCCGGGCAGATGATCTCGATATTGACGATTGGCTCGAGCACGATCGGCCGCGCCTTCTCCAGTGCGTCGAGGAACGCCTTGCGGCCGGCCGACACGAACGCCACCTCCTTCGAGTCGACCGGGTGGTGCTTGCCGTCGTACACCACGACCCGCAGGTCCTGCATCGGGTAACCCGCCACCGCGCCCGAGGCGAGCACCTGCTGCACGCCTTTCTCGACCGCGGGGATGAACTGGTTCGGGATCACCCCGCCCTTGGACTGATCGAGAAACTCGAACCCGGTCCCGCGCGCGAGCGGCTCGACGCGCAGGTACACCTCCCCGAACTGCCCTGCGCCGCCGGTCTGCTTCTTGTGGCGCGCGTGGCCCTCGGCCTTGGCGGTGATCGTCTCGCGGAACGGGATGCGCGGCGGGCGCGTGTTGACCTCCACCTTGTACTGGGCGTTCATGCGCTCGAGGATCGAGCGCACGTGCAGGTCCCCCAGGCCGCGGATCACCGTCTCGTGCGTGGTGGCGTCGTGATCGACCTGGAAGGTCGGGTCCTCCGCGGCGATCTTGTGCAGCGCCTCCGAGATCTTCTGCTCGTCGCCGCGCTTTTTCGGCTCGATCGCGATGCCGTACATCGGCGCCGGGAACTCGAGCGGGCGCATGTGGATGTGGTCCTCGTCGTGGGAGTCGTGCAGCACGCAGTCGAACGTGATCTCGTCCACCTTCGCGACCGCGGCAATGTCGCCCGGCACCGCCTCGTTGGTCTCGACGTGGTCCTTGCCCTGCAGCACGAAGAGGTGCCCGACCTTGAACGGCTTGCGGCCCTCGCCCACGAAGAGCTGCGTGTCCTTGGTGAGCGTGCCCTGGTGCACGCGGAAGATGCCGAGTTTCCCGACGTAGGGATCGTTGAGCACCTTGAAGACGTGCGCGAGCACGTGCTTCTTCGGGTCCGGCTCCGACCGGAATTCCCTTGCGGCCTCGCCCTCGCCCCTGTAGAAGAGCGGCGGATTGCCTTCGCCCGGATGCGGCAGGTGCCGCGCGAACACCTCCAGCAGGTCGCGCACGCCCGCGCCGGTCCGCGCCGAAACGAAGCAGACCGGGATGATGTGGCCTTCGCGCAGCGCCTTCTCGAGCGGCGCGTGCAGCGACCCCGGATCGACGTCGCCCGCCTCGAGGTACTTCTCCATCGCCGCCTCGTCGACCTCGACGATCTGCTCGAGGACCATCTTGTGCACTTCCTGCACCGAGAGGAAGTCGGCCTCGCCCGAGTCGTTCGCGAAGCAGTCGATCACGCGCGCGCCGCGGTCGGCGGGGAGGTTGATCGGCAGGCACTCCTTGCCGAAGGTCTCCTGCAGCGAGGCGAGCACGCGCGGCAGGTCGACGTGCTCCGCGTCGATCTTGTTGACGACGATCATCCGGCACAGCTTGCGCCGGGCCGCCCAGTCCATCATGCGGCGGGTGATCATCTCGATGCCGTTCTGGGCGTTCACCACGATCGCCACGGTCTCGACCGCGTCGAGCGCCCCGATCGCCTGGCCGATGAAGTCCGGGTAGCCCGGCGTGTCGATGAGGTGGATGCGCGTGTCGGCGTAGTCGAGGTGCACCACGCTCGAGCGCAGGCTGTGCAGGAACTGCTTCTCGAGCGGGTCGAAGTCGCAGACGGTGGAGCCGCGCTCCACCGTGCCCATCGTCTGGATCATCGCGGCCTTGTGCAGCAGGGCCTCGGTTAGGGTGGTCTTGCCCGACGCGCCGTGACCCACGAGCGCGACGGTGCGAAGGGCCTCCGTGCTGAACTTCGCCATGACTCCTCCATGTTCGAAACGGCGGCGCCCGCCCGTGAGGGCCGGCGTCTCGTGGCGGGGCCGGGCGGTGCGTTGCCGCGCGGCGCCGAAATCTTAGTCCAACTTTCGCCCGCGCGACCTAGACGAGTTCGGCGATCGCCCTGCCCAGGTCCTCGGTGTGCGCGGCCCCGCCGATGTCCGGCGTGCGTGGCGCGCCGGAACCCGGCGCGAGCGCCTTCTCGATCGCGGCGACCACGGCCGCCGCGGCGGCCGCCTCGCCGAGGTGCTCGAGCATCATCGCCGCCGACCAGATCTGCGCGACCGGGTTGGCGATGCGCTTGCCGCAGATGTCGGGCGCCGAGCCGTGCACCGGCTCGAAGAGCGACGGGAACGCGCGCTCCGGGTTGATGTTCGCCGAGGGCGCGACGCCGATCGTACCGGCGGTCGCCGGCCCGAGGTCCGACAGGATGTCGCCGAACAGGTTCGAGGCGACGATCACGTCGAAGCGCTGCGGATTGAGCACCATCTGGATGGTGAGTCCGTCGATGTGATACTGGCTGGTCGTCACCTGCGGGTAGTGCTGCGCCATCGCGGCGAAGCGCTCGTCCCAGTACGGCATGGTGATGGAGATGCCGTTCGACTTCGTGGCCGAGGTGAGGCTGCGCCGCGGGCGTGTCAGCGCGAGCTCGAAGGCGAACTTCATGATCCGGTCCACGCCCTTGCGCGTGAAGCAGGCCTGCTGGGTCACGAACTCGCGCTCGGTCCCTTCGAACATGCGCCCGCCGACCGCGGAGTACTCGCCCTCGGTGTTCTCGCGCACAACGTAGTAGTCGATGTCGCCCGGCTTGCGACCGGCGAGCGGGCAGGCAATGCCCGCGAGCAGCCGGACCGGACGCAGGTTGACGTACTGGTCGAAGTCGCGCCGGAACCTGATGAGCGAGTTCCACAGCGAGAGGTGGTCGGGCACGAGCGCGGGCCAGCCGGTCGCGCCGAAGAGAATCGCGTCGTGGCCCCCGATCGCGTCCTTCCAGTTCTCGGGCATCCACTGACCGGTCTTCACCATTCGCTCGCAGTTCCAGTCGAACTGGTCGAGCTGCAGCCTGAATCCGAACCGGCGCGAGGCGGCGTCGAGCGCGCGCACGCCCTCGGGCATCACTTCCTTGCCGATGCCGTCGCCGGGGATGACCGCGATCCGATGGGTCGCCATGGGCGCTCCGCGCAAAGAGCCGATTCTAGCCGCGCGCCGCCTCGGCGGCCACGCTCGCGTGCGCGGCGGGCGCGGGCGGCTCGACCACCACGATCCGTCCGTGCGGGTCGTGCCGCACGACGAGCACGCGCTCGCGCCGCCACGCCTCGAGCGCACCGGCCGGCACGCCCCAGTAGCTCGCCTGTTCGCCGGCGGCGAGCGGCGGCGGCGGCGCGCGCCGCTCGCGTCCGCCGAACGCCATCAGGTTGTACATCGCCCACACGATCAGCGTGCCCGCGAACGCGGCGATCATGCTCGCGTACCAGCGGAGCAGCGCGACGAGGTCGGAGTAGCCGGCCTGGGCGACCAGCACGTCGTAGCCGCGCCAGATCCCGAAGCTCCACCCTGCAAGCGTGATGAGCGGCAGCCAGAGATAGATGTAGAGGAGCCAGAAGAGCAGCGTCAGGGCGCCGTAGACCAGGCGCTGGCGCCTCGTCTGCAGGTCGGGCCGCTCGATGATGAGCGGTCGCCTCACGGCCGCACCCCGCGGTCGGGGCTGCGCCAGCGCGCCCGGCGCCCGCGCTGGCGCAGGAGCGCGCGCGGCACCGCAACCACCGTGGTGAAGACGTTCAGCGTCCAGTACGCGAGCGGATACCAGATCATCCAGTAGTACTGGCGCCACAGCCCGCGGTCGTAGTGCGCGTCGAGGAAGAGACTGGTGGCGACCTGCAGCAGGCAGGTCGTTCCGATCACCACCCCCGTCCATTGCGGCATCAGCGTCGTGACCACGAAATCCTCGGGCAGCGGCAGCACCTTGCCGAGCGCCCACAGCGCGAACACCGCGAGCATCGCGTAGGCCCACAGGACGCTGGTCAGGTACTCGGCGAACACCGGCCACATGCGGCGCTTGCGCCAGCTGCGCAGGCCCCGGCCCTCCTTCAGCAGGACCTGCATGCCGCCGGTCGCCCAGCGCAGGCGCTGGCGCCACAGGCCGCGCAGCGTCTCCGGCATCAGGATCCAGCACAGCGCGTGCGGCTCGAACCGTACCTCCCAGTGCTGGAGCTGCAGCTTCCAGCTGATGTCGACGTCCTCGGTGAGCATGTCGGCGCTCCAGTACTCGACGTCCTGGAGCGCGGCCTTGCGGAAGCAGGCGACCACGCCCGACACGGTAAAGATGCGCCCGTAGGTGCGCTGCGCGCGCTTGATCAGGCCGACGATCGAGGAGAACTCGCCGGTCTGAACCTTGCCGAGCAGGGTCGAGCGGGTGCGCACGCGCGGGTTGCCGGTCACCGCGCCGACGCGCGCGCCGCCGACGAAGTGCGTCATCAGCCAGTGCACCGCGTCGGGGTCGAGCAGGGCGTCGCCATCGATGCACACCAGGTACTCGCCCCGGGCGAGAAGCGCGCCGGTGTTCAGCGCCACCGCCTTGCCCTGGTTGAGCGCGAGGTGGACGACGCGCAGCCGGTCGTGCCGTGCGGCGAGCCGCTCGAGGATGACGCCGGTGTCGTCGCGGCTGCCGTCGTTGACCGCGACCACCTCGAAGTTCGGGTAGCGCGTGGCGAGGCAGTGCTCGATCGTCTCCTCCGCGTTCGGTCCCTCGTTGTGACAGGGCACGACGATGCTCACCAGCGGGTACTCGGCGAGCGGCGGCGGATCGGCGATGCTGCGCTTGCCCTGGCGCTCGTAGTGGAAGTAGTAGAAGAGCGCGCCGGCCATCCAGACGTAGGCCATGAACAGCGGGTAGTAGAACGAGAACGCGAACAGCGCTTCCGCGAACGCGGCCAGTGCAGCGATCATCGGTGCGCCGGCCGCCGCTACTCGAGGTCGGCCTGCAACGACAGCGCCGGGCGCACGGTCGCGTACGCCGGATGGTCGCGCAGGAAGTCGTCCGGGTAGTACCCGAAGCCGAGCGCGCCGCCGAGCTGCAGCCGGCGCATCCATCCCGCGAGCTCGGCGGCGGGCACCGGCCGCTCGGTGCGCCAGTCGGTCGCCTGCAGCTCGAAGACCACCTTCTCGAGCGCGCCCGGGTGCGCGCGCACGCGCGCGACCAGCGCGTCGAGCCACGCCGGAGGCTCCGCGGCGCCCTCCAGGTAGGGCATCGCCATCAGCGCGATCTGGTCGTACGCCGCAAGGAACGCCGGCAGCGACTGGGCGAACCAGGTCTCGGCGCGCGGGTCGAGCACCGGCGCGGCGTACAGGTTTCGCGCGCTCTTCAGCGGCGCGCGGTAGGCGCGCACGCGCTCCAGGAGCTCGCGGCTGAAGTCCACCAGCGCGGCCGTCTTGCGCTCGGCCCACCGTGCCGCCGCGACGGGGTCGGCGCGGATCGCCTCCACCGTGTCCGGCAGGCCCCACTCCCGGGCGTAGAACGACTGCGCCCACGGGGAGGCGTCCTCGAAGTCGCCGAGCGTGGCGTCGTCGTGGAAGAGGACCCCGCGCAGCGGCGCGTGGCGCGCGAGGTCCTCGTAGATTTCGCCGATCGTCGCGCGCGCGAGCGGATGGAAGGGCGAGAGCCGCGCATAGGCGCCGCGGGCCGCGGCCGGGTCGGCGGCGGGCCCGCGCAGCGTGGGCGCGGGGTGGGCCGCGGGCAGCTGGAAACCCAGCACCGGCATACAGGCGAACAACACGACCAAGGCGCGCGACGCGAGCTGCCAGGCGACGCGGTTGAAGAGATCGGCGCGCACCGGCAGGTGGCGGTTCGGGAAGTAGAGGCTGTCCGCGACGCCGTCGCCGTCCGGATCGGCGAACGCCTGCAGGTACACCGTGCTCGGCGCGAGCCCCTTGATCCGGTCGAGGAGCCGCGAGAGGTTGCGCTCCTGCGCCTGCGGGTCGGGGTCGTACACGTAGTCGAGGTCGACGTGCACGACACGCTGCGGCCGCGCGCGCGGCGGCGGCACCGCCGCGACGAAGTCGGAGAGCGTCGGGTTGAAGCGCAGCAGCCCGCGCCGCAGCGCGTCGAGCGGCTGGTCGGGGCCGTTCCAGCCGTCCTCGAGCGTGAAGGCGAGCGACATCCCGAGCTCGCGCGCGATCGCCGCCGTCGTGCCGCTGTGGGCGCCGAATGGCCAGACGATCGCGCGCGGACGGCGGCCGGTCTCGCGCTCGATCAGCTGCGCGGCGCGCGCGAGGTCGGCGCGCACGCGCGCGCGGTAGGCGTTCTCGTCCTCGTAGCGGCCGGTGGCCGGGTCGTACGCGCGCGTGACCGCCGCCGGCTGGAGGTTGCCCTGCGGGTTGGCGCGGATGCCGCGGTGCAGGTCGTAGCTGTGCGAGGCGACCTCGACGAGCCCCGATCGCGTCATCTCACGCACCTCGTCCCAGGCGAGGAAATCCGCGCGTGGCAGGTGGGCGTCGCCGTACTCGACGTTCTCGCCGGCGGGGGTCTCCATCCAGCGCCCGACGAGCGCGAGCACCGCGGGGTAGCGGTAGAGCTGGAGCAGCGGATAGACGCGCGTGTAGAAGCTGCGATAGCCGTCGTCGAAGGTGAGCAGCACCGCCTTCTCGGGCAGCGCGCGCTCGCCGCGCCGCGCGGCGAGCACGTCGTCGAGGCTCACCGGCCGGTAGTCGTGGGCACGCAGCCACGCGAACTGCGACGCGAGCTCGGCGGCGTCGACCGCGTACGGATCGGCCGAAGTGCGTACGTCGTCGCGCACCTCGTGATAGCAGAGGACGAGGAAGGCGCCGGGTTCGGGCGCGTGCGGCGGCGCGGCGACGGCGGTGGCGGCGGCGAGCCCGAGCAGGGCGAACAGGCGGCGCATCAGAACCTCCAGTCGAGCGTGACGAGCGCGTAATCGCGGCGTTCCCGCACCCCGTCGTAGGGGCGCGAAAGCGTGCCGACGCCGTAGCGCAGGTACAGCCGGCGATCGAGCTCCCACACGTGCTCGTACTGCGCGCCCCAGATCCCGCCGGTGCCGAACCCGTCCTGCCAGTACCCGCCGAGCGTCACCGACAGGCGCTGGCGGAAGGACCGCAGGTATCGGCGCCAGGTCAGCCAGTCCCCGGCGAGCACGGCGGTGGGCGTGAGATCGCGGCTCGGGTTGAAGTACGGCGCGTCGTCGCGCGTGTTGGCCGAGGCGTAGAGCCCGGCGGTCAGGTCGAGCTTGAGCCTCGGCCCGGTGACCAGGCGCTCGAACCACGTGGCGCCGAGCACGGTGCGCAGGTTGCCGTCGGAGAAGTCGAGCACCTCGAGCGTGCCGCCGAGCGCGCGCGACTCGCTCACCCGGTAGCGAGCGCCGCCGCTCGCGCTCCAGCCGTCCACCCCGGCGGCGCGCGCCTGCAGCGGGATCGCGTTCGACTCGGACTGCGCGCCCGCCGACAGGCTGAGGTGATCGTCCGCCCACCAGGTGCCGGCGACCGCGACGCCCGGCTTCGTGCCCCCGTCGCCGACGCCTGCGTTCGCCTCCGCGGTCAGCCGGAGGTCGCGCGTGCGGTACTCGATGCCCGCGCCGAGCCGCTGCCAGTCGAACCACCCCTCGGGGAACTGCGCCGCCGAGAAGTAGCCGTGCGCGAACGCCCGCCAGTCGTAGCCGAGCGGGGTGCTGAAGAGCCAGGCGTCGATCGCGTAGTCGCGCGTGCCGGTCGGGGCGTCGCCGGAGGAGCGGCCGAACCCGGCGTCGACGTACAGCTCGCGCAGGTTGTGGACCCGCCAGCGGTCCCCGGCCGCGAGGACGCGCTTGTCCTCGGCCGCGACCGCGCGCCCGTGCGCGACCGCGCGCTCCGCCTCCCGGAACTCGTGCATCTCGAGCAAGGGGGCGACGCGTTCGGCGTCGGCGACGCCGTTATCCGGCTCCGCGGCGAGCACCCAGCGCAGGCCTTCGTCGGCGCGCCGCGGCCAGCCGCGCAGCCCCGCCACCGCGGCCGAGTTCATGCGCAGCGGCATGCTGAACGGCGCCGCCGCGACGAGCGCGTCGGTCGCCGCCTCGGCATCCGCGAGCCGGTCGGCGTACGCCGGGGCCATGCTCTGCGCCGCGCGCGCGGTCTGGTAGTCGGGATTGGGCCGCTCGGTGAGCGGGCTCCAGGCCCCGCGCCGGGGTGGCGTGATCGCCACCAGCCGGGCGATGCGCTGCGCCGCGCCGTCGTGGTCTTCGGTCTCAACGAGCGCGTAGAAGAGGCCGAGGTTCGCCGCGAAGTGGGCCGGATCCTCGGCGAGCACCCCGGCGTAGAGGTCGCGCGCCTCCTCCGGGCGCTCCAGGTACAGGTAGGCGCCGGCCACCGCGTTCCGCGCGTAGGACGGCACGGCGACGCCGGACGCCGCGAGCTGCTCGTAGAGCGCGATCGTCTCGGACATGCGGTAGGCGTCGCGCATGCCGACCAGGCGGTCGAAGAGGCGCTGGCGCTCGACGCGGTCGAGCGCGCCGCCGTGGGCACGCCAGCGCTCGGCGAGGGCGTCGGACTCGGCGAGCGCCGCATCGAGCGCGGCGAAGCGGGCCGGCCCGCTGCCCTGCGCGGCGGCGATCGCACCCCAGCGAATGCGCGCCGCGGTCCGGTCGGCGCGCAATGCGGCCAGCTCGTCGGGGCCGAGGAGCGCGGGGTCGCGCTCGGCCAGCTCGAGCGCGCGCGACGCGTCGCCGATACGCGCCGCGGCGAAGATGCGGCCGCGCTGCGCCGCGCGATTGGCGGGATCGCGCGCGAGGACGCGTTCGTAGAGCGCGAGCGCGGCGAAGAAGTCGCCGCGGCGCTCGGCGAGGTAGGCGCGCGCGGCCAGCACCGCCGGATCGTCCTGGCGGTCGGCGGGCAGCGCGTCGAGCGCTCGCGCCGCGGCGTCCGGCGCGCCGGACTCGGCCGTCGCGAGCGCAAGGCCGATGCGACTCTCGGCGTGCGCGGGAAAGCGCCGCACCGCGACCTCGAGCAGTTCGATCGCGAGCGCCGGCTGGCCGAGGTTGCGCGCCGACTTCGCGAGCCCCTCGAGCACGTACGCGGGCGCGCGCTCACGGTCGATGTGCGCACCCTGCGCGAGGGCGTCGGCGTCGCGGCCCGCCCAGCCGAGGACGACCGCGTAGTCATAACGGAAGCGCGCTTCCCCGGGGTGCGCCGCGACCAGCGCGGCGAGCGCGGGCAGCGCCGCGTCGAGGCGCCCGGCGCGCGCGTGTTCGAGGGCTTGGGCGTATCCCTCGTCGGGCGCGCCCAGCCCCGCGGCGGGGGCGAGCACGAGAGCGGTGGCGAGCAGGAGGCGAGCGAGGCGCGGCAAATTCTTGTCGTTCGGGCCTGTGCGCGGGCTGCCCATCGGACATCGAGACGGCCGCGACCATACCACGGACGCGGCCGAGCCCCCGTGACGCATTCATCGGCGTTGACAGTATCGCGTCGGCTCGCGAGAATCCGGTCGCGCGCAAGCTCAACAACACTTCTTCCGCGGGCCCATGCCGCCCGCACGCCCGGACACCGGAACACACGCGCCCCGGGGACGCGTCGACTCGAACCACGATCGGATACGCGCCGCATGAAGAAGTGTCCCGCCTCTCGTAGCGCGCATGTCCGGCGCTGAACCCAAACCCGTGCCCCTCGCGCCCGAGGCGCGGACCTCGGCCCTCGGCCTGCGCAAGGCGCCCGACACCGAGGGTCCGCCACCCGCGCGCCCGGTCTCCGAGGGACCCGGCGCGGCGCGCGCCCTCCTCGTCGCTGCCTTCCTCGCGGCGGCCGGCTGGTACCTCGCCTGGCGCGTGCGCACGCTCAACCCGGAGGCGCTCGGCCTGTCGGCCGCGATCCTCGCCGCCGAGGTGTTCCTGCTCTGCGGTGCGCTCGCGCATCTCTTCGTCGCCTGGCGGCTGAGCGTGCGCGCGCCCGCCGCGCCCCAGGCGGGGCTCGCGGTCGACGTCTTCGTCACCACCGTCGACGAGCCGCTCGAGACGGTGCGGCGCACGCTGCTCGCCGCGCGCAACATGGAGTACGCGCACCAGACCTGGCTGCTCGACGACGGCAACCGGC
>CAZIXQ010000052.1:0-18055 GCA_964543155.1 uncultured Enterobacteriaceae bacterium | reverse complement strand
CCGAGCGCGAAGACCGCTTCGTTGATCATCGGGCAGAGCATGCGATTCACGACGAAGCCGGGCGAGTTCTTCACCTTGACCGGGGTCTTTCCGATCTGCTTCGAGATCGCCTCGGCGGCCGCGTAGGTGGCGTCCGACGTCTGCAGTCCCTTGATCAGCTCGACGAGCTGCATCACCGGCACCGGGTTGAAGAAGTGCATCCCGATCACCCGGTCGGGACGCTTCGTCGCCGCCGCGAGGCGCGTGATCGAGATCGACGAGGTGTTGGTGGCGATGAGCGCGTCGGACTTCGCCACCTGGTCGATGCGGCCGAAGATCTCCAGCTTCAGGTCGAGCTTCTCGGTCGCCGCCTCGATCACCAGGTCGGCGTCGCGCAACGCATCCAGGCTCGTCGAGGTCTGGATGCGCGCGAGCGCTGCGGCCTTGTCGGCGGCGCTCATCTTGTCCTTCTTGACGAGGCGCTCGAGACTGCCGTCGACCGACTTGAGACCGCGTTGAAGCTGGGCCTCACCGATGTCGGTCATCGTGACCGGGACGCCTGCGACCGCGAAGGCCTGTGCGATGCCGTTGCCCATGGTACCGGCGCCGACGATGCCGACGTGCTTGACGTTCATTGGAGTGCTCCGTGGAGAAAGAGACGGGTGTCGGGCGGGAATGCTACCCCACCCGCCGCGCCATCCTGATGACGAACCGGGCACCGCGGGCTCGGTGCCCGGTTCCGCCGGCAAGATCGCGGTCGCCGGACCCGCGACAGCGCTAGCCCGTCGCTGTCGGCGCCGTGACGGGGATCGCGCTCGGCGCGCGATGGCCCCAGAGGCTGGGCGCGTGATGCAGCTGCACCTCCCAGACCTCGTCGTCGATCTCGCGCCCGCCGTGGCCGTACTCCACCTGGAAGCCCGACGGCGTCTGCACGTAGAACGACAGCATGTGGTCGTTCGTGTGCCGGCCGAGGCCGGAAGTGATCGGCACGCGCCGATCCTGGCAGAGGTCGTGGGTGGCGCCGACGTCATCGGTGTTGCGCACCTGGAGCATGAAGTGATGCAGGCGCTTGGCGGCCGGAAACTGCGCGATCGCGATCGAGTGGTGGCGCGGACCGCAGTGGAAGAACGCCACCGTGGCCTTTCCCCCCGCACCCATCTCGAGCTCGATGAAGTCGCTGATCAGCAGGCCGAGGCCGTCCCGGTAGAAGCGCAGGCTCGCCTCGTAGTCGTCGACGCTGAGCACGATGTGGCCCAGACCGAGATGTCCGGCCTCGAACCCGCCGATGGCGCGCGGCGAACAGAAGGGCCGCTCGGCCTCGACCAGCGGCCCGTAGTAGACCTCGATGGCGACGCCGCTCGGGTCGCGCAACTTGATGAGGCCGATGACGCGACGCGCCCGCGCTTCGGCCGCGCTGCCCCAGGTCACGCGGACGCCCTGCGACGCCAGCCGCTCGGCGATCGCCCGCAGCGACGCTTCGTCCCGGGTTTCCCAGCCGGCATAGGCGATGTCGTCGCGGCCGCCGCGATGCAGCGCGAGCCGGTGGTGATATTCGTCCATCCGCAGGTAGAGCGTGCCGTCCTCGCCGGTGCCGTTGGACGCCAGTCCGAGGACGTCGGTGGCGAATCGCTCCCAGCCCGGCAAGTCGCTCACGTCGATGCCGAGATATCCGAGTTGTGTGACGCGCTTCATGGTCATGATCTCTCTCCTGGTTGTGGGTTTGAGCGAGGTCCGGACTCGCCCGGGTTCATGTGCACTGCACGGCACCCATGGTTGCGCAGACGACAGCGCCTTTCGAGGTATATTCGCGGCGGCTGATGGTAAAAAGTGGACACGCCGGGACTTTGCGGGTCGCTGGACGCGGGCGCCGCGGTCCGGTCATGCCGGTGCAGTACACGCCCCCAGCCGGCTATCGCCTCGACGTGGAGGTCTACCCTGTCGCCACGCTCCGCGAGCGCGCGCGGCGCATCGGCCCGCGCCGCATCGAGCGCGCCGACTTCCACGTCCTGATCCATGTCACCGCGGGCCGCTACCGGCACATGGTGGACTTCGAAACGTTCGAGTGCGGCGCGGGCTCGTTGCTGGTGCTGCAGCCGGGGCAGGTGCACCGGTTCGGCAACCTGACTGGCTGGAAGGGCTGGCTGCTGATCTTCCGGTCCGACGTCCTGCAACCGAAGGACGCCGCCAATCGGCTGGACGAGCTGGAGTTCTTTCGCCAGGTCGAGGCGCTGCCGACGCACGTGCAGGCGGCGGGCGCTGCCCGGCAGGCGTTGACCGAAGCGTTCGAACGCATGGCCGGCGACGCGAAACTGCCCGCCGCCGCGCCCGCGGTGAACGCCCTGCTGCGCAGTCAGCTCCACACGCTGGTGATTCGCCTGCATCTCGCGCGCGCGCGCCCGACGGAAGACGAGCGCCTCGAGCCGGCAGCCTTGAAGCGGTTCAGGCGATACAGGACGACCGTGGAGCGCGAATACCGGCGCTGGCACAGCGTGGCGCAGTACGCGAACCACCTGGGCTGCTCGCAGAAGAGCCTGAGCCGCGCCACCCTCGAGGTGGCCGAGATCAGCGCGAAATCGATGCTGACGCAGCGCATCGTGCTGGAAGCGAAGCGCCTGCTCGCGCACTCTGTGTCGCCCGTCGCGGCCATCGGCGAGGCGCTTGGCTTCGACGAGGCGACGAACTTCGTGAAGTTCTTCCGCCGCGAGACGGGGTTGACCCCGGGAGCGTTTCGCGCCCGGCAGTCGGGCGGCTAGGCCTCGCGGCGCGCGACGAGCAGCGCGTTCGCGAATGGCGTGCCCGCGCTCATCGGCATGGCCTCGGCGCGGAAGCCGGCGCGCTCGACCGCCCCGACCCAGGACCTCAGCCCGCGCGTGTAGAGCCGCGGCCAGCCGCCGCGCAGGAGCGTGATCGCCTGGTCGGCGAGGCGGGTGACCGCCGCGCGCACGCCGGCGTCGGCGTCGCCGACCCGCACGAGGAGGACGCCGCCCGGCGCGAGCGCCTGCGCACAGCGGGCGAGCACGCGCGCCTGGTCCTCGTGCGGCATGTAGTGCAGCACGTCGAGGATCACCACGACGTCGCACGGGGGGATCTCCGCGTCCCGCACGTCGCCGACCTCAAACACGGCCCCCTCGCCGAGCGCGCATCGCGCGGCCGCGATCGCGCGGCGGCGCAGGTCGACCCCCAGCACCGACGCGAGCCGCGGCGCGGGCGGCCACCCGGCGGGCCAGTCGCCGCGCTCGTAGCAGTCGCGCGCGGCGACGAGGAATGCGGTCAGCACGCCCTGCCCGCAGCCGAGATCGACGAGCCGCGCGCCCTCGGGCACGAGCCCGCGCACGAGGATCGCGCGGAACACCGGGTCGTGGCGGAGCTTCCCGCGCGCGAAGTGGAGCGCCGTGCGACCCGCCGGCGCGTACGCCCGCGCGGCGGCCGCCACGATCCGCTCGAAGGCGCGGTCCTCAGGTGCCGGCGGCATCCCGGCAGCCGTCGCGCAGCGTCACCGACCGCAGGCCAAGCGCGACGAGCCGCGCGGCGAGCGCGGGCAGCACCGCGGGCGCGTGCACGCCGCCGTCGCGCGGCCGCGCCGCGGCCCCGTCGTGCAGCAGCAGGATGTCGCCCGCGGTGAGGCCGCGCGTCAGGCGGTCGAGCACCCGCTGCGGGTCGCGCGCGACGGTGTCGAAGCCGCGCCGCGTCCACGAGACGTAGCGCAGTCCGAGCCGCGCGAGCGCCGGGTCGAGCAGCGGATTGCGGATGCCGAACGGCGCGCGGAAGTACACCGGCGCCACACCCGTCGCGTCGGCGATCGCGCCCTGGGCCGCCTCGATCTCGCGCCGCGCGCGCCCGGGCCCGTACCACCCGAACGCGGTCGAGTGCCGGTGGCTGTGGTTCTCGACCGCATGTCCGCGCCGGACGATCTCGCGCGCGAGCGCAGGATGCCGCGCCGCGCGCTCGCCGATCAGGAAGAAGGTCGCCTTGAGGCCGGCGGCGTCGAGCGCGTCGAGCACGCGCGGGGTGACCTCCGGGTCCGGCCCGTCGTCGAACGTGAGCGCGACCTCGGCGCGCCGCGCCGCGCTCTCCGGCAGCCGCGCGAGATTCGGCCCGAGCAGTCGGCTGCGCGGAAGGAATCCCGCAGCCGCCAGCGCGGCGTGATTTGCCGCGATGCCGCCGAGCACCCACGGCCAGCTCGCCGGTGCCGCGGCGAGCGCCACCGCGCCGGCCGCGTGGACGAGCACCGTGGCCTGCACCGCGGGCGCGGGCCGCCATCGTCGCGACGTCGGGCGCGCGGGAGGCGCGGAAGCGAGCGGCGGCGTGACCGGCATTTTCATCGGGCGTGAACGGCGAGCGCGATTGTACGTGCGCGCCGCTCGCCGCAGCGTGCTTGCGCTGCTAGACTCGGGCCGCGCGCATCGCAACACCGCCAACGACTCGTTCATGCGTCCACTCGCGCCCGCGCTCCTCGCCCTCGCCGCGCTCCTGCACGCGTCGGGCGCGACGGCCGAGCCGCGGCCGCAGTGGGAAGTCGGGCTTGGCGCCGCGGCGCTGTACCTGCCCGATTACCGCGGCTCCGACCAGACCCGCGGCTACGTGTACCCGCTGCCGTACGTGCGCTACCGCGGCGAGCGCCTGCGGATGGACGACCGCCGCGGGCTCGCGTCGCTGCTCCTGCTCGACACCGACCGCGTCGAGCTCGACGTCTCGCTCAACGCGAGCCAGCCCGCCCCGAGCGACCAGTCGAGCGCGCGCCAGGGCATGCCCGACCTCGACCCGACGCTCGAGATCGGGCCGCTCGTGAAAGTGAGACTGTGGGAGAGCGGCGACCGCCGGCGCGAGCTCTCGCTGCAGCTGCCGGTGCGCGCCGCCTTCACCCTGCCGAGCCCGGAGTTCATCGGCTGGGTGTTCAACCCGGTCATCGACCTGTACCAGCGCAACGTCGGCCCGGGCGGCGAGTGGCGGGTCGGCATGCAGGCCGGCCCGGTGTTCACCGACCGCCGCTACAACGAGTACTACTACCAGGTGGACGCGCAGTTCGCGACACCGGCGCGGCCGGCGTACTCGGCGAGCGGCGGCTACGGCGGCACGCAGCTCACCGCAACCGCGAGTCGGCGCTTCGGCCAGGTCTGGGTCGGCGGATTCGTGCGCGCGTACGCGCTCGGCGGCGCGGCGTTCGAGGCGAGTCCGCTCGTGCAGAGCCGCTCGGCGTTCTATGCCGGGATCGGCTTTGCCTACATCTTCGCGGAGTCGCAGACGCTCGTGGAGTCGGACGACTGACCATGGGCGGGGTGCACACCTTTCCCGAGAAGCGCGCGGCGCCCTGGCTGCGCCTCTACGAGCGCTGCGCGTTCGCGTTCGCGCTCGCGGTCTTCGGCGTGGGCGGGCTGATCTACACCGTGGTCGGACCGATCCTGTATCTCCTCCTGCCGCGACGCACCGGCTCGGTGCTCGGGCAGCGGGTCATGACGGCGCTCTTCCGGTTCTTCGTCGGCCTGCTCCAGCGCCTCGGCCTCGCGCGCTGCGACCTCGCCGCGCTCGACGCCCTGCGCGACGGGCCGCCGGTGATCATTGCGCCGAACCACCCCACCTATCTCGACGCGATGCTGATCGTCTCGCGCCTGCCGAACGTCGTCTGCGTCATGAAGGCGGAGGTGCTCGACAACGCCTTTCTCGGCGGCGGCGCGAAGCTCGCCGGCTACATCCCCGCCGACGCGCCAAAGGAGATGATCCGGGCAGCGGCGCAAGCGCTCGGCGCCGGTCGCCACGTGCTCTTCTTTCCCGAGGGCACGCGCACGGCGCAGTCGCCGGTCAACCCGCTTCGCAGCGGCTTCGCCGCGATCGCGCGGCGCGCGCAGGCGCCGGTGCAGGCGGTGGTGATCGAGGCGGACTCCGGATACCTGCGCAAGGGCTGGCCGCTGCTGCGGATGCCGGAGTTCCCGCTCGCCTACCGCGTGCGGCTCGGCGAGCGCTTCGCGCCGCGCGCCGACGCCCGGGCGCTGGTCGAGGCCCTCGAGGCGTACTTCCGGCGCGAGCTCGGCGCTGCGGCAGGCAATGGAGCGTAACGGCGACGAGCCGGTGCACGCGCCGCATCCGCCGCTCGGGGCGTACTTCCCGAGCGAGGCGGCGCGGCAAGGCTGGGTGCGCGCGATCTTCGACCGCACCGCCGGCGACTACGAGCGCGTCGAGCGCGCGATGGCGCTCGGGTCGGGCGCGTGGTACCGGCGCCAGGCGCTCGCGCGCGCCGGCCTCGCGCCGGGCATGCGCGTCGTGGACGTCGGCACCGGCACCGGCCTGGTCGCGCGCGAGGCGGCGCGGATCGTCGGCGACGCGCGCGCGGTGACCGGCGTCGATCCGAGCGCCGGCATGCGCAGCCATGCAAGACTGCCCGAAGGCATGCGGCTGCTGGAGGGCGCCGCCGAATCGATCCCGCTCCCCGACGGCTGCGCCGATTTCCTCAGCATGGGCTATGCCCTGCGGCACATCTCCGACCTCGCAGCGGCGTTCGGCGAGTTCCACCGCGTGCTCGCGCCCGGCGGCAGCCTCTGCATCCTCGAGATCACGCCCCCCGCGAGCCGGGTCGGGCGTGCGGCGCTCAAGGCGTACCTGCGCGGGGTCGTCCCGCTCCTCGCGCGCGCGGTCGGGCGCAGCCGCGACACCCCGCAGCTCATGCGCTACTACTGGGACACGATCGAGGCGTGCGCGAGCCCGGCGCGGGTGCTCGCCACGCTCGCGCATGCGGGGTTCGTCGAGGCCGCGCGCCACGTGGAGCTCGGCGTCTTCTCGGAGTACCGCGCCGTCAAGCCGCGCGCAGGATGAGCGCGCTCGCCACGCGAGCGGCGGCGATGCCACCGTCGACGACCCACCTCGTCCTCATCCCGAGCTACGACACCGGACCGATCCTGGTCGAGACGGTGCGCGCCGCGCGCGCGCAATGGAACCCGGTGTGGGTGGTGCTCGACGGCAGCACCGACGGCAGCCGCGAGCGCCTCGCGCCGCTCGCGGCCGCGGACCCGGGCCTGCGCGTTCTCGCGCTCGACCGGAACTCGGGCAAGGGCGCGGCGGTGCTGCACGGGCTGCGCGCCGCGGCGGCGGCGGGCTACACGCACGCCCTCACGATGGACGCCGACGGCCAGCACCCGGCCGCGCTGATCCCGGAGTTCATGGCCGCCTCGCAGGCGGCGCCGGATGCGCTCGTGCTCGGCGTCCCGGTCTTCGACGCCACCGCGCCGGCGGTGCGCGTGCGCGGGCGGAAGGTGTCCAACTGGTGGGCCAACCTCGAGACGCTGTGGAGCGGGATCGGCGACTCGCTCTACGGCTTCCGCGTCTACCCGATCGCGCCGCTCGAGCGCGTGATGGCGCGCACGCCCTGGATGCGGCGCTTCGACTTCGACGTCGAGGCGGCGGTGAAGCTCGTCTGGGCGGGGCTGCGCCCGGTCAACCTTCCCGCCCCGGTGCGCTATCTCCGGCCCGAGGAGGGGGGCGTGTCGCACTTCCGCTACGTCCGCGACAACGTGCTGCTCACCTGGATGCACGTGCGGCTCATGATCGGGTTCCTCTTGCGCCTGCCCTGGCTCGCCGCGCGGCGCATAATCGCGCCGTGAGCGATTCGACCTGCGACGTCGCGGTGATCGGGGGCGGACCCGCGGGCGCCACCCTCGCGGCGCTGCTCGCCGAACGCGGCTGGCGGGTGACCGTGCTCGAGAAGGACCGCCACCCGCGCTTCCACATCGGCGAGTCGCTGCTCCCGCACAACAACCCGCTCTTCGAGCGCCTGGGCGTGCTCGAGGAGGTGCGCCGCATCGGGCTGGTGAAGAACGGCGCACAGTTCTGCTCGATGTACCACGGCAAGGAGGAGACCTTCTACTTCCGCCAGGCGCTCGACAAGTCGCAGCCGAGCGCGTTCGAGGTGCACCGCGCCGACCTCGACCTCGTCCTGCTGCGCAACGCCGCGGCCAAGGGCGCCGCGGTGCACGAGGAGACGCGCGTCGACCGCGTGGACTTCGAGCCCGGCGGCGTGCGCGTCGGTGCGACCGGGCCGCACGGCGCGGGCGAGTGGCGGGCGCGCTTCCTCGTGGATGCCTCGGGCCGCGACACCTTCCTTGCCGGCCGCTTCGGCATCAAGTCGCCGAATCGCAAGCACGCGAGCGTCGCGCTCTACGGCCACTACGAGGGTGCCCGGCGCTGCGCGGGCGAGGACGAGGGCAACATCAGCATCTACTGGTTCGACCACGGCTGGTTCTGGTTCATTCCGCTCCGGCGCGGGATCACGAGCGTGGGCGCGGTGTGCTGGCCGTACTACCTCAAGACCCGCAGCGGGTCGCTCGAGCAGTTCTTCGACGACACGATCGCCACCTGCCCCGCGCTCGCCGCGCGGCTCGCGGCCGCGCGCCGCATCGCCCCGGTGACCGCGACCGGCAACTACAGCTACCAGGCTTCGCGCTGCGTCGGCGAGCGCTACCTGCTCGTGGGCGACGCCTACGCGTTCGTCGACCCGGTCTTCTCCTCGGGCGTCTACCTCGCGATGTCGGGGGCGTTCGCCGCCGCCGACGCGGTGGACACGGCGCTGCGCGACCCGGCCGCGGCGCGACGCGCGCTCGCGCGCTACGAGCGCCGGGTGCGCCGCGGCCTGCGCACCTTCTCGTGGTTCATCTACCGCATCACCACCCCGGTGATGCGCGAGCTGCTGATGGGCCCGAAGAACGTGCTCGGGGTGGTGGACGGTCTCGTCTCCTTCCTCGCGGGCGACATCTTCCGCTCGAACGGCGTGCGCAGCCGCATCCGCGTGTTCCAGGCGCTCTACTACCTCTTCAGCGCCGCCAGCCCGCGGCGCACCCTCGCCGCGGCCCGCCGCCGGCGCGCGAACATCCGGCCGGTCGCGCCTTGACGTGATCTTGTGCATTGCCGCGGCGGCGGAGCGGTCGCGTAGAATCGCGCCCGTAACGCCGTGACACCGCAATGACCGCACAGACCCCGCTCGAAGCCGAGATCGCGCGCCTCGTCGTCGAGGCGGTGAACCTCGAGACGCCCGCCGAGGCGATCGATCCCGAGGCGCCGCTCTACGGCGAGGGGCTCGGGCTCGACTCGATCGACATGCTCGAGATCTCGCTCGCGGTCGGCAAGCGCTACGGCGTGGAGCTGCGCGCCGACGACGAGGCGAACCGCCGGATCTTCGCCAGCCTGCGCAACCTGGCGCAACACGTTGGCAGCCAGCGCAAGAAGTGAAGCGGCCCGGGCCGCGGGGCGGCCGGCCGGCGCGGCGGCGCGCGCCGCCCTCGTGGCGGCCGCCTGCGCGAGCCCGCTCCTGCTGCATCTGGCCGTCGTCCACCGCAGCCGCGCGGCGCTCGTCGCCTTTCTCGCGCTCGCCGCGGCGGGAATGGTCGCTGCGCGCCTTCCGTGGCCGCTCGTCGCCCTGGTGGCGGCGGGCGCGCTCTTCGTTCCCTGGATCGGCTTCGACGTCGTCGCGCAGCTCGCGCTCGCGGGACCGGCGGCGGCGTTCCTCGGGATGGCGTGGCTGTTCGGCCGGACGCTCTCGCCCGGCCGCGTGCCACTCGTCGAGCGGATCTCCCGCGTCGAGCGCGACGGCGACTTCCCGCCGGCGCTCGCCCCCTACGCGCGCCGCCTCACCGCGGTGTGGGCCCTGCTCCTCGCCGCGATCCCGGTCGCGGACGTCGCGGTCGCCCTCGCCGCCGGTCCGGCCGCGCAGTCGGCGATCGTGAATCTCGCGAGCTGGACGCTCATCGCCGGCCTCTTCTTCGGCGAGTACGCTTACCGGCGATGGCGCTACCCGCACTTCCCGCACAAGCCCCCGCTCGCGGTGGCGCGCAATCTCGTGCGTCGCGCGCCGGAGTGGCTGCGCCCGTGACTTCGCGGCAGCACGCGCCGCTCGTCGGTCACGCGGATCTCGCCCGCCCGATCGCGTGGCGCGACGGCGCGCCGGTGTCGTGCGCGCGCTTCCTCGCCGAGGCGGCGCGGCTCGCCGGGCGCCTGCCGGCGGGCGCGCACCTCGTCAACCTCTGCGAGGACCGGTACCGCTTCGCCGTCGCGCTCGCCGCGGCGCTGCTCGCGGGCAAGACGAGCCTGTTCCCGCCGAGCCGGCACGAGGCGGCGCTCGCGGCCGTCGCCGACGCGCACCCGGACTGCGGCGCGATCGCCGATGCGCCGGTTCCGTTCCCGGGCGAGCGGCTGCTCCGCTACCCTGACGATCTCGGCGCCGAAGCCTGGACCGGCCCGGCCCCGACGATCGACGCCGAGCGCGTCGCGGCGATCGTGTTCACATCGGGCAGCACCGGCGAGCCGCGGCCGAACGCGAAGCGCTGGGGACGCCTCGTCGCGAGCGCTCGCGCCGAGTGCGCGGCGCTCGGACTGACCGCCGGCGAGTTCAACGTGCTCGGAACGGTGCCGCCGCAGCACATGTACGGCTTCGAGTCGACGGTGCTGATGCCGCTCGCCGCCGGCGGGGCGCTGCATCCGGCGCGGCCGCTCTTTCCGCGTGACGTGCAGGCGGCGCTCGAGTCGATGCCCGCGCCGCGCGTGCTCGTGACCTCGCCGCTGCACATTCGTGCCTGCGTCGAGGCGAACGTCGCGCTCCCCCCCCTCGCGGCGATCGTCTCGGCCGCCGCGCCGCTCGCGACCGAGCTCGCTGCCGCCGCCGAGCGCCGGTTCGCCACGCGCGTGATGGAGATCTACGGCTTCACCGAGGCGGGCCAGGTGGCGGTGCGCCGCACCACCGCCACGCAGAACTGGCGCACGCTGGACGGCGTCCGCGTGCTCGCGACCGCCGAGGGCTGGGCCGTCGAGGGCGGGCCGGTGCACGGCCGGGTGCCGGGCAGCGACGTGATCCGGCGCCTGAGCGAGACCGAGTTCGTCCTCGAAGGCCGCGCCGCCGACCTCGTCAACGTCGCCGGCAAGCGCGCCTCCCTCGGCGAGCTCAACCGCGCACTGACCGCCATCCCGGGGGTCGAGGACGGGACCTACCACGTGCCGGAAGGCGCGAGCGGCGACGCCGCACGGCTGATGGCGTTCGTCGTCGCCCCGCGCCTGACGAAGCGCGAGGTCATGGCCGCGTTGCGCCGCGCGCTCGACCCCGCGTTCCTGCCCCGGCCGCTCGTCATGGTGGAGCGCCTGCCGCGCGCACCGACCGGAAAACTGCCCCTCGACGCGTTGCGCGCGCTCGAGCGCGCGACCGGCCGCGACGATGGCCGCTGAAGCGCCGCTCGTCTTCCCGCCGGACCACCCGGCGCTGCCGGGCCACTTCCCCGGCCACCCGATCGTCCCCGGCGTGCTCGTCCTCGGGCACGTCCTCGCGGCGCTCGAGCGCGCCGCGGGACCGCTGCGGCTGGTGGCGATTCCGCAGGCGAAGTTCCTCGGCGCGCTCGCGCCGGGCGAGCCCTGCACGATCGAGTTTCCGGTGCTCGGTGACGGCGAGGCGCGCTTCGTGTGCCGCAGCGCCGAGCGCGCGATCGCGCGCGGGACGCTGCGCTTCCGGACCGATGGGCTCGACCCGCGCTGAGAGCGCGTGGCAGGCCGCGCCCGAGCGCGGCAGCCCGCTGCTGCTGCGGTTCATGATCTGGGTCACCCGGCGCCTCGGGCGCCGCGTCGCGCGCGCGCTCCTGCCGCCGATCGTCCTGTACTTCGTGGCGTTCTCGCGGCGCGCGCGCGCGGCCTCGCGCGCCTGGCTTGCGCGCGCGCTCGGACGCCCCGCGACGCTCGCCGACGTCTACCGCCACTACGACGCGTTCGCGGTGACGCTGCTCGACCGGGTCTACTTCCTGACCGGCCGCTGGGACTACTTCGACGTGCGCCTGCACGGCGACGAGGCGCTGCGCGCGATCGTCGCGCGCGGGGCGGGATGCGTGCTGCTCGGCTCGCACCTCGGCAGCTTCGAGGCGCTGCGTGCCGCGGCGGTGTTCGGCGCGCGCTGGCCGCTCGCGATGCTGATGGACAACGCGAACGCGCAGAAGGCGGCGCGCGCCTTCGCCGCGATCAATCCGGCGCTCGCCGGCATGATCATCGAGGCGGGCGAGCCCGATTCGCTGATCCGCGCCAAGGCGCAGCTCGACGCCGGCGCGCTCGTGGGCATCCTCGGCGACCGCGCCCGCCCCGGCGACAGGACGGTGCCATGCCCGTTCTTCGGCACGACGATGCGCTTCCCCGAGGCGCCGTACGTGATCGCGGGGGTGCTCGGCGCGCCGGTCGTGCTCTGCTTCGCGCTCTACCGGGGCGGCCGGCGCTACGACCTGCATTTCGAGGTGTTCCGCGACCCGCTCGTGCTCCCGCGCGGCGAGCGCGCCGCCGCGGTGCCGGTGCTCGCGCGCGAGTACGCGGCCCGGCTCGAGCACTACGCGCGCGGCGCGCCGTACAACTGGTTCAACTTCTACGATGTGTGGAGCGATTCGCCGTGAAGCGCGCGCTCCTCCTCGCCGCGCTCGCAGCGGCCGCCACCGGGTGGGCGCAGGACGCGCTCACGCCCGAGGCGCTGATGCGGCAGCTCGCCGCGAGCGGCGCCGCCACCGTCGCGTTCACCGAGACGCGCCACTCGAGCGCGCTCAGCGCGCCGCTCGTCGCGCGCGGCGAGCTCAGCTTCACGCCGCCGGCGCGCCTGGAGCGCAGCGTGACCGCGCCCGTCGCGGAGCGCTACATCGTCGCCGGCGACCGCGTCACGATCGAGCGCCGCGGCGCCGCCCCGCGCACCTTGTCGCTCGCCGCGCAGCCGGTGCTCGGGGCCTTCCTCGAGAGCATCCGTGCGACGCTGCGCGGCGATCTCGCCGCGCTCGCGCGCCATTACCGGGTGGAGGTCGAGGGCAGCGCGGCGCGCTGGTCGCTCGTCCTGCTGCCGTCGGACCCCGGCATGGCGGAGTACGTGACCGTCATTCGCATCGCCGGCACGCACGGCCGCCTGACGGGGATGGAAGTGGTCGAGACCGGCGGCGACCGCGTGGTGAGCGAGTTCGCCGAGGTCGCGCGTTGAAGCGCGGCGTCATCGTCGGCCTCTGGCTCGCCGCGCTCGCCGCGTGCGGCGCGATCGCCGCGCGCGCGACCTACACCGCGGACCTCACCGCGTTCCTGCCCCGCTCGGTGACCCCGGGGCAGGCGCTCCTCGTCGCGCAGCTCCGGGACGGCATCGCCGCCCGCCTGCTCCTCGTCGGGATCGAAGGGGCGGACGAGGCGGCGCTCGCGGCGGCGAGCCGCGCGCTCGCGGCGCGCCTGCGCGCGAGCCCGGGCATCGCCGCCGTCGCGAACGGCGCGGACGGCCTCCCGCGGCGCGACCGGGACGTGCTCTTCGAGCACCGCTACCTGCTCAGCCCCGCCGTCGACGCCGCGCGCTTCGAGGCGGCAGGCCTGCGCGCGGCCCTCGAGGGCACGCTCGAGCGCCTTGCCTCGCCCGCGGGCACGATCGTGCGGCCGCTCCTCGCGCGCGACCCGACGGGCGAGCTGGCCGCGATCCTCGCCGCGCACGCCGACCGCCCGCAGCCCGCGCTGCGCGGGGGCGTCTGGTTCGATCCCGACGGCAGGCGCGCGCTCCTCAGCGTCGAGACCCGTGCGCCGGGCTACGACCTGGACGCGCAGGCGGCGGTGCAGGCCGAGGTCGCGACGGCCTTCGCCGCCGTGCGCACCGATCCCGGCATGCGGCTGGTGTTGAGCGGCCCGAGCGTGTTCGCGGTGCAGGCGCGGGCCGCGATCGAGCGCGACGCCTGGCGGCTCTCGCTCCTCGCGAGCGTCGGCGTCGCGCTCGTCCTCTACGCGGCGTACCGGCGCGCGGCGCTGGTCGCGGCCGGCGCGCTGCCGGTGGCGACCGGCCTTGCCGTCGGCGTCGCCGCGGTGGCCTTGCTGTTCGGGACGGTGCACGGCATCACGCTCGGGTTCGGGGCCACGCTCATCGGCGAGGCGGCCGACTACTCGACCTACCTCATCGCGCAGCGCGCGCGCGGGGAGACGCTCGCCGCGACCGCGGCGCGGGTCTGGCCGACCCTGCGCCTCGCGGTGCTCACGACCGCGTTCGGCGCCACCGCCATGCTCCTCTCGAGCTTCGTCGGCCTCGCGCAGCTCGGCGTGCTGACGTGCGTCGGCGCTGCGGCCGCGGGCCTCGCGACCCGCTACGTGCTGCCGGCGGTCGCGCCGGACCGCTGGACCGACTCCCCGCCGGTGCCCGCCGCCGCGGCGATCGGACGGCTCGCGCGCGCCGCGCGGCGCCTGCGGCCGCTGGTGCCGCTCGCGCTCGTCGCGGCCATCGCCGTGCTCGGGCTGCGCCATGCGAGCCTCTGGGAGCACGAGCTCGCGGCGCTGAGCCCGGTCCCCGAGGCCGAGCAGCGGCGCGACCAGCAGATGCGCGAGGCGCTCGGGGCCCCGGACGTGCGCCACCTGCTCGTCGTCACCGGCGCGACGCGCGAAGCGGTGCTGCAGCGGTTCGAGCGCCTCGAGCCCGAGCTGGCGGCGCTCGTGGCGCGCGGCGCGATCCGCGGCTACGACGCGCCGACGCGCTTCCTTCCGAGCGTCGCCGCGCAGCGTGCGCGCCAGGCGGCGCTGCCGTCGCCTACCGTGCTCGAGCAGCGGCTCGCGGATGCGACGAGGGGCCTGCCGTTTCGCGCGGGGCTGTTCGCGCCGTTCCTCGCCGACGTCGAGCGCGCGCGCGGCGCGCGGCCGCTGGAGGCGCACGACCTCGAGGGCACCGTCTGGGGCCTGGCGGTGCGCGCGCTGCTCGTCGAGCTCGACGGGCGCTGGGCCGGGCTCGCGCCGCTCGCGGGCGTGAGCGACCCCGGCGCGCTCGCCTTCCCCGGCGCCGACGTGACCGCGCTCGATCTCAAGCGCGAGTCCGACGCCATGGTGAGCGCGTACCGCGACCAGTCGCTCGCGCTCGGCGGACTCGGCGTGCTGGTGATCGCCGCCGTTCTCGCCGTCGGCCTGCGCAGCGCGCGCGCGGTCGCCGTCGTGATGCTGCCGGTGATCGCCGCGATCGTCGCCGCGGCCGCGCTGCTCGCGCTCGCGGGCACGCGGCTTTCGCTGCTCCATCTCGTCGCCCTGCTGCTGGTGCTCGGCGTGGGCACGAACTACTCGCTCTTCTTCAGCCGCTTCGCGCCCGACGACGAGGAGCGGCTGCGCAGCGCCTACGCGGTGCTGGTCGCGACCGCGACGACCCTGATCGCGTTCGGGGCGCTCGCGAGCTCCGGCACCGCGATCCTGCAGGCGATCGGCCTCACGGTCGCGCTCGGGGCGGCGCTCTCGCTCGCGTTCGCGGCCGCCTGGGCGCAGCCGCGCGGCTGACCGGGCGGTTACGATAGCGCCTGCCGTGAACTCCCAGCGCCCCAGGTGAACCCCGCGTTCGTCACCGCCTACACCGCGACCACCGCCGTCGGCGCGGGCCGCGGCGCCCTGCGCGATGCGCTCCTCGCGCGCCGCTCGGGGCTGCGGGTCAACGACTTCGCGGACGCGCCGGTGCCGGGCTTCGTCGGGCGGGTCATGGGCGTGGAGGACGTGGCGCTCCCCGCGGCGCTCGCCGGGTTCGACTGCCGCAACCACCGGCTCGCGTGGCTCGGACTGCACCAGGACGGCTTCACCGTCGCGGTCGCCGAGGCGCGCGCACGCCTCGGCGCCGGGCGCATCGCCGTCATCGTCGGCACGAGCACCTCGGGCATCCTCACGACCGAGATCGGCTACCGCAATCGCGACCCGGCGACCGGCGCCCTGCCGCCGGTCGTGCGCTATGCCGGGACGCACAACTTCTCCGCCCTCGCGCGCTTCCTGCGCGCGGCGCTCGACCTCGAAGGCCCGAGCGCGGCGATCTCGACCGCGTGCTCGTCGAGCGCGAAGGTGTTCGCGGCAGCGCAGCGCTGGCTCGCGGCGGGCGTGTGCGACGCGGCGCTGGTCGCGGGCGTGGACAGCCTGTGCGGCACCACGCTGCACGGGTTCGACGCCCTGCAGCTCGTCTCGCGCGCGCCGTGCCGGCCGTTCGACGTCGCGCGCGACGGGCTCTCGCTCGGCGAAGGCGCCGGGTTCGCGCTGCTCGAGCGCGCGCCGGCCGGGGGCCGGCGTCTCGCGCTCGCGGGCTACGGCGAGAGCGCCGATGCCCATCACATGTCGGCGCCGCATCCGGACGGGCTCGGCGCGCGGCTCGCGATGAGCGCCGCGCTGGAGCGTTCCGGGCTGCCGCCCGCCGCGATCGGCTACGTGTGCGCGCACGGCACCGCCACGCGCAACAACGATGCCGTCGAGGCGCGTGCGATCGCGCGCGCAGTCGGCGACCGCACGCCGATCGCCTCGGTGAAGGGCGCGCTCGGCCACACACTCGGCGCGGCCGGGATCGTCAGCGCCCTGACCGCGCTCCTCTCGATCGAGCACGGCTTCGTGCCGGGCACCGCCAACACCGCTGCGGTCGATCCCGAGTGCGGCGCGGCGGTGCAGCTCGAGCCGGCCGCGCGGCGCATCGATGCGGTGCTCGTCAACGCGCTCGGATTCGGCGGCAACAACGCAAGCCTCGTGTTCGCGAACCTCCGATGATCCGCGTCGCGCTCACCGGCATCGGCATCGCCGCACCCGGCCTGCAGGACTGGGCAGCGGCGCGCGCGGTCCTCGCGGGGACGGCGCCCTACGTCCGCGCGCCGCTCGCGGCCCGCGTCCCCGACGCGCTGCCCGCGGCGGAGCGGCGACGGGCCGGTGCGGTCACGCGCCTCGCGGTTGCGGTCGCGCAGGAGGCGGCGGCCCACACCGACGGCGCGACGCTCGCGACCGTGTTCGCCTCCGCCGACGGCGACGGCGAGACCGTGCACCAGATCTGCACCAGCCTCGCGACTCCCGCACCGGAGATCTCGCCCACGCGCTTCCACAATTCGGTGCAGAACGCCGCGAGCGGCTACTGGTCGATCGCGATGCAGTCGCACGCGCCGACCACGACGCTGAGCGGGCTCGACGGCGTCCTCGCGGCGGCGCTGCTCGAGGCGGCGGTGCAGGCGGCGACCGAGGCGCGCGAGGTGCTGATCGTGGCGTACGACCTGCCGGTGCCCGCACCGCTGCGCGCGCTCCACCCGGTGGACGAGGGCGCGGGCGTCGCGCTCGTGCTCGCGCCGGCCGGCGCGCCGCGACGCATCGCCACGCTCGAGGTCGCGCTCGGCGCGGGGGCCGAGACGCGCATGGCCGCTCCGGCGCTCGAGGCGCTGCGGCGCGCGAACCCCGCCCTGCGCGCGCTGCCCCTGCTGCGCGCGGTGGCGAGCGGCGAGAGCGCGGCGGTCGCGCTGCCGCGCGACGACGGGGGCGCGCTCCTGGTGACGATCGATGCCGCCGGCGTCGCGAGCTGAGCTCGAACGGCTCGTGCCGCACCGCGGGGCGATGTGCCTGCTCGACGCGGTCGAGTCGCACGACGCGACGCGCATCGTCTGCCGCGCCGCGAGCCATCGGTCCGCCGCGAACCCGCTGCGGGTCGGCGGCCGGCTGCCGGCGCTCGCGGCCATCGAGTACGCCGCGCAGGCGATGGCGGCGCACGGTGCCGTGCGCGCGGCGGCGGGCGCGGCGCCGGGCCGGCTGGTGGCGGTGCGCGACGTCCGGCTGCACGTCGCGACGCTCGACGACGTGGCCGGGGACCTCGAGATCGCGGCCACCTGCGACGCCGCGGACGCCGGCGGGATCGCCTACGCGTTCGTGGTCAGCGCGGGCGGGCGCACGCTCGCCGAAGGCCGCGCGACGGTGATGCTCGAACGATGAGGCGCGCGCTCGTCACCGGCGGGAGCGGCGTGCTCGGCGCGGCGATCTGCCGCGCGCTCGCGGCGGGCGGGCTGCACGTCGTGGTCCACGCCAATGCGCGCCGCGCCGAGGCCGAGCGCGTCGCGGCCGCCATCGTCGCGGCAGGCGGCAGTGCCGAGGCGGTCGCGTTCGACGTGACCGATGCGGACGCGACGCGCGCCGCGGTCGAGCGGCTGATCGAGCCCGGCGCGATCCAGGTGCTCGTCAACAACGCCGGAATCCACCGCGACGCGGTGATGGCAGGGATGAGTGCGGAGGCGTGGCGCCAGGTGATCGACGTGTCGCTCAACGGCTTCTTCAACGTCACGCAGCCGCTCCTGCTGCCGATGCTGCGCACGCGCTGGGGCCGGATCGTGAACGT
>CAZIXQ010000051.1:0-18372 GCA_964543155.1 uncultured Enterobacteriaceae bacterium | reverse complement strand
ACCGACGAGCAGATCCAGGTGCCGATCTTCGCGAACAAGGCGCGCTGGGGCCAGCTCGAGATGGCGTTCCAGCCGACCGGCGTGCCGAAAGCGCTCGGCATGGAGATGCCGTGGCTGTACCTCGCCGGCTTCATGCTGTTTGCGTGCTTCACCTCGTTCTACTTCTACCTCGGCCGGATGCTGCGTCACCTCGACCCGTCGCAGGCGGTGCCGGGGCGCGTGCGCGCCGCCCTCGACACGCTCGCCGAGGGCCTGCTGGTGATCGACAAGAAGCAGTCCATCGTGCTCGCCAACCAGGCGTTCGCCTCGCTGATCGGCGCGCCGCCGGAGAGCCTGCTCGGCCGGCAGGCGGGCGAGTTCGGCTGGCTCGCGCCCGACGGCTCCGCGCTCGCGAAGGACGCCGCGCCGTGGACCGCGGCGCTGCGCGAGAACGTCGTGCAGCGCGACTGCATGCTGCACCTCCTCGACGCCGGATCGAAGCTGCATACCTTCAAGGTGAACTGCTCGCCGGTCGCGGGCGGCGACGGCAAGCCGGGCGGCGTGCTGGTCAGCTTCGACGACGTGACCCAGCTCGAGGAGAACAAGGTCGAGCTGCGCAAGGCGAAGGACGAGGCCGAGGCGGCGAACCGCGCGAAGAGCGAGTTCCTGGCCAACATGAGCCACGAGATCCGCACGCCGATGAACGCGATCCTCGGCTTCACCGAGGTGCTCAAGCGCGGCTGGGGCAGGAGCGAACGCGAGGCGCGCAAGCACCTCGACACCATCCACTCGAGCGGCAAGCACCTGATCGAGCTGATCAACGACATCCTCGACCTGTCCAAGGTCGAGGCCGGCCGCATGGAGGTCGAGCGCATCGACTGCGAGCCGCACAAGGTGATCCGCGAGGTGGTGAAGGTGCTGCAGGCGCGGGCGCACGAGAAGGGCGTCACGCTCGCATTCGAGGCCGCGACGCCGCTGCCGGCGAAGATCCAGTCCGACCCGGGGCGCCTGCGCCAGATCGTCACCAACCTCGCCGGCAACGCGCTCAAGTTCACCGAGCGCGGCGGGGTGCGCGTGGTCGCGCGCATGGCCGGGACGCGGACCGCGCCGCAGTTCGCGATCGACGTGATCGACACCGGGGTCGGCATTCCCGAGGACAAGATCGGCAAGCTCTTCCAGGCGTTCGTGCAGGCCGACACCTCGGTCACGCGCAAGTTCGGCGGCACCGGCCTCGGCCTGGTGCTGAGCCGGAACTTCGCGCGGGCGCTCGGCGGCGACATCACCGTCACGAGCGTCGCCGGGCAGGGCAGCACCTTCACCGCCACGCTCGACCCGGGGCCGCTCGCCGGCGTGCGGATGCTGGATCCCGCCGAGGCGATGCACGTCGAGGAGGAGGCTGCGGCCGACACGCAGGGTCGTTGGGCGTTTCCCGCGCGGAAGATCCTGGTCGTGGACGACGGTCCGGAGAACCGCGAGCTCGTCTCGCTCGTGCTCGCGGAGGCGGGGCTCTCGGTCGAGGAGGCGGAGAACGGGCAGATCGCCGTGGACATGGCCTCGCGCACCGCCTACGACGCGATCCTCATGGACATGTCGATGCCGGTGATGGACGGCTACACCGCGACGAAGCTCCTGCGCGGGCGCGGCTCCAAGGTGCCGATCTTCGCCCTCACGGCGCACGCGATGAAAGGCTTCGAGCAGGAGATCCTGGCGGCGGGCTGCACGGGGTACGTCACCAAGCCGATCGACATCGACGTCCTCCTCGGCGCGCTCGCCGAGAAGCTCGGCGGCCGGCGGGTGCAGGGTGCGGCGCCGGCGCGTGCGCCGGTCGAGGAGCAGCCGGTCGCGGGGGCGGCGCCCGTCGCTGCACCGGTGGCCGCCGCCGCGGCCCCGGCCGCGAGCGACACCGGGCCGATCGTGTCCCGGCTGGCGAACCACCCGCGGCTGCGCTCCGCGGCGCGCAAGTTCGCGACGCGTCTCGACGAGCAGCTCGCGGCGATGGAGCTCGAGCTGCGGGCGGGCAAGTTCCCGGAGCTCGCGGCGCTCGCGCACTGGCTGAAGGGCGCGGGAGGAACGGTGGGCTACGACGCCTTCACCGTGCCGGCGCGGACGCTCGAGAGCTGCGCGAAGGCCGCGGATGGCGCCGGGGCGAGGGCGGCCCTGGACGAGCTGCACGGGCTCGCGAGGCGGATGGTCGTCCCGGAAGAAGAGGCCGCAGCTTGAGATTGTTGACGGCCAGTGCGCAGTGGTTCACGCCCGCACCGGCGCCCGGACTCGAACCAGGCACGAATTGCGCGTGCGCTTCGACGGCGAAGCCTAGGATGACGGAGCAATCATGACCGCGATCACTTTCGAAAGCGCCGCCTCCGAGCTGCGGCTGCCGGGACAGCCGGCGCTCGCCAACCGCGTCGCGCGGTTCGTGCCCGAGGCGCGCGCGCAAGGCGCCGCCGAGTGGGACGGCGAGGCCGCCGACGATCCGGTGATCATGATGGTCGACGACGAGCCGCTCAACATCGAGGTGCTCCAGACCTTTCTCGAGGAGGCCGGCTACCGCCAGTTCGTGCCCACCTCGGCGCCGCGCGAGGCGATCGGGCTGATGTCCGAGCGGCACCCGGACGTCGTGCTGCTCGACCTCGTGATGCCGGAGATGAGCGGCTTCGAGATCCTCGAGCGCATGCGCGCCGACGAGGGCCTGCGCCACGTCCCGGTGATCGTGCTCACCTCGGCCACCGACTCCGAGACCAAGCTGAAGGCGCTCGAGCTCGGCGCCACCGACTTCCTGGCGAAGCCGGTCGACTCGAGCGAGCTCGCGCTGCGGCTGCGCAATACCCTCTCCGCGAAGGCCTACCGCGACCGCCTCGCGAACTACGACCCGGTCACCGGGCTGCCGAACCGGCGGCTGTTCGCGGACCGGATCGAGCGCGCGCTGCGGCAGTCCGCGCGCGCCGGCCACACCGGCGCGGTGCTCCTCCTCGGCTTCGACCGGCTCGAGGAGGTGAACGAGGCGCTCGGGATCGGCGTCGCGGACTCGCTCATGAAGGCGGTTGCGCTCCGGCTCGACCTCGCCCTGCGCGGCGCCGAGTCGATCGCGCGCGACGGCAAGCCCGGCATCCGTCCGAGCGTCGCGAAGCTCGACGGCGAGGAGTTCGGACTGCTCCTCACCGACATGGCGAGCGGCGACCTCGCCGCGCCGATCGCGCAGCGCATCCAGGCCGCGATGCAGCCCCCGTTCCGTGCCGGCGGCCAGGACGTGCTGCTGCCTTCGAGCATCGGGATCGCCGTCTTCCCCGACGACGGCATGGAGACGAGCGCGCTCCTCTCCAACGCCGGCGTGGCGATGCGACACGCGAAGCAGGAGGGCGGAAAGGGCGTGTGCTTCTACGCGCGCAACCTCAACGCCGGCTCGATCGCGCGACTCAGCATCGAGAGCGAGCTGCGGCGCGCGATCGAGAACGACGAGCTGTGCCTGTTCTACCAGCCGAAGGTGCGGGCGCAGATCGGCCGCGGCACCGGCGCCGAGGCGCTGGTGCGCTGGAAGCATCCGACGCGCGGGCTGGTGCCGCCGGGCGAGTTCATCCCGGTCGCCGAGGAGTCGGGCCTGGTGGTGCCCCTCGGCGAGTGGGTCCTGCACGCGGCCTGCAAGCAGATCAAGGCCTGGCAGACCGCCGGCATGCGCGTGCCGCGCATCTCGGTGAACGTGTCGAGCAAGCAGTTCAAGGCACGCACGGTCACGCAGTCGGTGGTCGGGGCGCTCAAGGCGACCGGCGTCAGTCCGTCGCACCTCGGCCTGGAGATCACCGAGGGCGCGATCATGGACCACGCGGAGCGCAACGTGCGCATGCTGCACGAGCTCAAGACGCTCGGCATCACGCTCTCGATCGACGACTTCGGCACCGGCTACTCGTCCCTGAGCTACCTCAAGCGCTTCCCGATCGACGAGCTGAAGATCGACCGCTCGTTCGTCACCGACGTCGATTCCAACCCGGACGATGCCGCGATCGTGATCGCGGTCATCGCGCTGTCGCACTGTCTCGGGCTCGCGGTGGTCGCCGAGGGCGTCGAGACGCAGGCGCAGCGCGACTTCCTCGCGAGCCGCGGCTGCGACGAGGCGCAGGGCTTCCTCTTCGCCAAGCCGATGCCGGCCGACGCGTTCGGCACCCTCCTCGCGGGCTCGGCGATCAAGCGCAAAGCGACCGCCTGAGCGGGCGGACCGGGCCCTGGCAGGTTGTTGAGAAGCGTGCGTACGCCGCTTCGCACGACCCCAGCGCCGGATCGTACGCTCGCTCGATCGAAGGCTTGGGGCGCGTGTGCGCCACGCGGAAAAGCCGCGGGCGCTCGCGCCGTCCCTTCTTCGACGGCCTGCTAGGCCGGCACGGCCCGCTTCGCCGGCACCGCCGGCTTCCTCGCCAGCGCCGCGCGCAGGTACTGACCGGTGTAGCTCCCTTCGGCCGCAGCGACCTCCTCCGGCGTGCCCTGCGCGATGATGCGCCCGCCGCCGTCCCCGCCCTCCGGTCCGAGGTCGATCACCCAGTCCGCGGTCTTGATCACGTCGAGGTTGTGCTCGATCACCACCACCGTGTTGCCGTGGTCGCGGAGGCGATGCAGGACGCGCAGCAGGAGGTCGATGTCGTGGAAGTGGAGCCCGGTGGTGGGCTCGTCCAGGATGTAGAGCGTGCGGCCGGTGTCGCGCTTGGAGAGCTCGAGCGCGAGCTTCACGCGCTGCGCCTCGCCGCCGGAGAGCGTCGTGGCCGGCTGGCCGAGCCGGATGTAGCCCAGGCCGACCTCGAGCAGCGTCGCGAGCTTCTGGCGCACCGCCGGCACCGCGTCGAAGAACGCGTGCGCCTGCTCGACGGTCATCTCGAGCACGTCGTGGATGCCGCGCCCCTTGTAGCGGATCTCCAGCGTCTCGCGGTTGTAGCGCCGGCCGTGGCACACGTCGCAGGGCACGTAGATGTCGGGCAGGAAGTGCATCTCCACCTTGATGACGCCGTCGCCCTGGCAGGCCTCGCAGCGCCCGCCCTTCACGTTGAAGGAGAAGCGGCCGGGCCCGTAGCCGCGGGTGCGCGCCTCCGGCGTGCCGGCGAAGAGATCGCGGATCGGCGTGAAGAGGCCGGTGTAGGTCGCGGGGTTCGACCGCGGCGTGCGGCCGATCGGGCTCTGGTCGACGCTGATCACCTTGTCGAAGCGCTCGAGCCCCTCGATCGCGTCGTGCGCCGCGGGCTCCGCCCCCGCGCCGTGCAGCTCGCGCGCGACCGCGTTGTACAGCGTGTCGTTGATGAGCGTCGACTTGCCCGAGCCCGACACGCCGGTGACGCACACGAACAGCCCGATCGGGAGCGCCAGGTCCACGGACTTGAGGTTGTTGCCGCGCGCGCCGCGCAGGTGCAGGGTCTTCGCGGGGTCCGGATCCGGCCGGGCGCGCCGCCGCGGGACCGCGATCGCGCGCTTGCCGGCGAGGTACTGACCGGTCAGGGACGCCTCCGACCGCTCGATCTCGCGCGGCGCGCCTTGCGCGACGATCTCGCCGCCGTGCACGCCCGCGCCCGGCCCCATGTCGACGACGTGATCCGCGGCGCGGATCGCCTCCTCGTCGTGCTCGACCACGAGCACCGTGTTCCCGAGGTCGCGCAGGCTCTTCAGGGTCGCGAGCAGCCGGCCGTTGTCGCGCTGGTGCAGGCCGATCGACGGCTCGTCGAGCACGTACATCACCCCGGTGAGCCCGGACCCGATCTGCGAGGCGAGCCGGATGCGCTGCGCCTCGCCGCCGGAGAGCGTCTCCGCCGAGCGGTCGAGCGAGAGGTACTCGAGCCCGACGTTCACGAGGAAGGCGAGCCGCGCGGCGATCTCGTGGACGATCTTCTCGGCGACCGGCCCCTTCTGGCCCGGCAGCGCGAGCGCGCGGAAGAACGCGAGCGCGTCGCGCAGCGGCAGGGCGCTCGTCTCGAAGATCGCCCGCTCGCCGCCCTCGGGGCCCACCTTGACGTGGCGCGCCTCGCGCTTGAGGCGCGTGCCCTCGCACTCCGGGCACGGCTTGCGGTTGATGTACTTCGCGAGCTCCTCGCGCACCACGATCGAGTCGGTCTCCTTGTAGCGCCGCTCGAGGTTCGGGATCACGCCCTCGAAGTCGTGCTCGCGCACGATCGTCTTGCCCCGCTCGTTGAGGTAGGAGAACGCAATCGTCTCCTTGCTCCCGTACAGCACGACCTGCTGCACCTCCGGGGCGAGCTTCTCGAAGGCGCGGTCGACGTCGAACCGGAAGTGCGCCGCGAGGCTGGTCAGCATCTGGAAGTAGAACTGGTTGCGCCGGTCCCAGCCCTTGATCGCGCCCGATGCGAGCGAGAGCCCGGGATGCGCAACGACGCGCCGCGGGTCGAAGAACTCGATCGAGCCGAGCCCGTCGCACTTCGGGCACGCGCCCATCGGGTTGTTGAAGGAGAAGAGCCGCGGCTCGAGCTCGGGTAGCGAGTAGCTGCACGCCGGGCAGGCGAACTTCGCCGAGAAGAGGTGCTCCCGGCCGCTGTCGGGCTCGAACGCGATCGCGCGCCCGTCGGCGTGGCGCAGCGCCGTCTCGAAGGACTCGGCGAGGCGCTGCTTGGCCTCCGCGCGCGCCTTGAGGCGGTCGACCACCACCTCGATCGTGTGCTTCGCGTTGCGCGCGAGCTTCGGCAGCGCGTCGATGTCGTGGATCTGGCCGTCGATGCGCAGGCGCACGAACCCCTGCGCGCGCAGCTCGTCGAAGAGGTCCGCCTGCTCGCCCTTGCGAGCGGCGATCACCGGGGCGAGGATCACGAGCTTCGTGTCCTCGGGCAGCGCGAGGACGTGGTCGACCATCTGTGCGACCGACTGCGCTTCGAGGGCGAGCCCGTGGTCGGGGCAGTACGGCGTGCCGACGCGCGCGTAGAGCAGGCGCAGGTAGTCGTGGATCTCGGTGACCGTGCCGACGGTGGAGCGCGGGTTGTGGGAGGTCGCCTTCTGCTCGATCGAAATCGCCGGCGAGAGCCCCTCGATCAGGTCGACGTCGGGCTTCTCCATGAGCTGCAGGAACTGGCGCGCGTAGGCCGACAGCGACTCGACGTAGCGCCGCTGGCCCTCGGCGTACAGCGTGTCGAACGCGAGCGAGGACTTGCCCGACCCGGAGAGGCCGGTGATCACCACGAGCTGGTTGCGCGGGAGGTCGAGGCTGAGGTTCTTGAGGTTGTGCGTGCGTGCGCCGCGGATGCGGATTTCGTCCATGTTGCCGTCGGGGCAAAGGGGAATCCATTAGTGTACGGGAGGCGAACCGTCCGGCGCCACCCTCGCGTCGCCCGGGACGCGGCGACCGGGCCCCGGCGCACCCGATTCCGCTAAACTCGGCCCGCCCGTCCCGCCTCCATGCAGCATCCTTCCCCCGCCGGCCGCATGTCGCCGGTCGAACTCCGCGCCGGCGTCTCGCTGGGGTCGCTGTTCGCGCTGCGGATGCTCGGGCTCTTCCTCATCCTGCCGGTGTTCGCGGTGCACGCCCCGCAGCTCGCCGGCGGGGACAACCTGACGCTCGTCGGCATCGCCCTCGGCGCCTACGGCCTCACCCAGGCGGTGCTCCAGATTCCGTACGGCATGGCCGCGGACCGCTACGGCCGCAAGCGGATGATCGTGATCGGGCTCCTGGTGTTCGCGCTCGGGAGCTTCGTCGCGGCCGTGGCGACCGACATCTACCTCGTCATCCTCGGCCGCGCGGTCCAGGGCGCCGGCGCGATCAGCGCGGCGGTGATGGCGCTCGCCGCCGACCTCACCCGCGAGGAGCACCGCACCAAGACGATGGCCGTCATCGGCGCGTCGATCGGCCTCATGTTCGCGCTCTCGCTGGTGGCCGCGCCGGCGCTGTACCGCGGCCTCGGGATGGCCGGGATCTTTGCGCTCACCGGCGTGCTCGCGCTCCTCGGCATCGTGGTGACCCTGCGGATCGTGCCGCGCGAACCCGCGCTGCACGCCGAGGCGGCGGCCGACCTCGCGCCGGCGACGCTCGGTGGCGTCGTGCGCGACGCGGAGCTCCTGCGGCTCAACTTCGGCATTTTTGCGCTGCACGTCGCGCAGATGGCGATGTTCGTGGTCGTGCCGACCCTGCTCGTCGAGCGCGGCGCGCTGGCGGTGGCCGACCACTGGAAGGTCTACCTGCCGGTCGTCGCCGTCTCGTTCGTCCTGATGGTGCCGCCCCTGCTCGCGGCGGAGCGGCACGGCCGCGCCCGGCGGCTCTTCCTGGGGTCGATCGCGCTGCTCGGCGCGGCGCAGGTGTGGCTCACCGGGTGGGCCACTGGCGTGGGTAGCATTGCGCTCGGGCTGCTCGCGTTCTTCGTCGCGTTCAACCTGCTCGAGGCCGCGATTCCGTCGCTCGTGACGCGCGTGGCGCCGGGGCGCGCGAAAGGCACTGCGCTCGGGGTCTACAATACGACCCAGGCGTTCGGGCTCTTCGCGGGCGGCGCGCTCGGCGGTGTCCTGGCGAAGCACTTCGGCCCGGGCGGGGTGTTCGTGTCGTGCGCGGTATTGATGGCGGTGTGGGCCGCGGTCGCGGCCGGGATGACCGTGCCGCCGCTGCGCCGGCGCACGGTCGCGGTGCCGGCGGCGGTCGGTGCGGAAGAGCGCAGTCCCGAAACGAAGCGGGCCTGATGATTACGGACAAACGGAGGGCGTGATGGCGTCAGTGAACAAAGTGATCCTCGTGGGCAACCTGGGCGCCGACCCGGAGACGCGCTACATGCCGAGCGGCGATGCGATCACCAACATCCGCATCGCGACGACCGACCGCTGGAAGGACAAGGCGAGCGGCGAGATGAAGGAGGCCACCGAGTGGCACCGCGTGGCGTTCTTCGGGCGGCTGGCGGAGATCGCGGGCCAGTACCTGAAGAAGGGCTCGCAGGTGTACGTCGAGGGCCGCATCCGCACCCGCAAGTGGCAGGACAAGGAAGGCCAGGACCGCTATTCGACCGAGATCGTGGCCGATGCGATGCAGCTCCTCGGCAAGCGCGAGGGGATGGGCGATGCGCCGACGCGCGAGGCCGCCGAGCCGGCCGCGGCCGGGGCCAAGCCCGCGGCGAAGAAGCCCGCGACGAGCCTCGCCGACATGGACGACGACATCCCGTTCTGACGGGGCGGTCCAACGAAAACGGCGCGCGCCGCAAGGCGCGCGCCGTTTTCATTTGCGAGCAGCGATCGCTTAAGCGATGCGGACTCGCTTGGCGCGACGCGACACTGTCTTCGCGGTGCGCTTGACGCCGCGCTGGGCTTGCGCGACGGCTTTCTTCGCCCCGTTGCCTTTCAGGCGCGTGCGCACGGCGGTCGCCGTCTCGCCGTAGGCCTTCTGCAGCTTGCCGAGGTAGGGCTTGGCGGCCTTTTGCACCGCCTCGTAGCCGCGCGAATCCTTGATCGTCGCGATGATCTCGCCGGCCGACTTCAGGGCGCGACCCTCGAAGCGCTCGCCGTCCCTGACCAGCCCGGACACGTAACGCGGCGCCCGCGACCGCACGCGGGCGACGGCGCCGAGGCCGGCCAGCCACGCGCCACGCGACGCACCTTTCACTTTCCCGAAAACCTGCGTGAGCTGCCGCTCGTACGCGTTGGCGGTTCTTGCGTTCATGACCATTCCCTCTGTTTGAGTTGAAGAGCGAGACCGATTCGAATCCCGCTACGAGGGTAGCCCACGACGCTAGAGGGCTCACCCGAAATAGAGGGCGGGCCCTAGAAACGCAGGCGGCCGCGGCGGCGGGACGTTACTTGAAGAGCCGCCGGATCGAGTCGAGAACCCCGCCCTCGCCCTGCTGCGCCGGCGCGGCCTCCTGCCGGGCACCCTTCGGCGGCGTTCCGCCGGCGAGTGCGGTCTGGCACGGTTGCGGGTCCGCGGTGCCCTTCTTCAGGGCGGCCTCGCCGAGGAGTGACAGGCCGCCGGTCGCAATTGCGCCGCCGACCGACAGGGCGGCGCGCGCGGAGCCGAGCGTGTCGATGCCGACCGACGGGTTCGCGAGCGTGCCGGTGACGCGCACCAGCTCGGCGAGGCTCGCCGCGCCGATGCCCAGGCCTTCCTTGACGTTCGGCCGCAGGGCGAGGTCGAGCGCCTCGCTGCGCAGGTTGATCGTGCCCGCCGCGACGATGTCCACGCGGGCGGTCTCGATTGCGATCGTGCGCTGGGCGGACGCGATGCCGTCGCGCACCGGGAGGCGCACGACCGCACACCGGATCTCGGTGTACTTGTCGGTGCGCCGGGACGGGTTCGCGAGGTCGGCGACCCGGGTGAGCACGTCGCCGCCGAAGTCGAGCGCGGCGCCCGAGGTGCGCGCCGGGCCCATCGTCGCGAGAATCTCGCCGTTCGCGCCGCCCAGGAACCGCGCGATCGACTCCCCCGGACCGGCGAGGTTGAGCGCGAGGTCGATGTTGCCGCCGCTGACCGACCCGCCGTGCCCCATTGCCGCGGCGACCTTCTCGCCGCTGATGCCCTTGCCCTGGACGTTGAGCGCGAGGGTCGGCGAGGTCGGCCGCGCCTCCAGGGTCGCACGCCCCGTCACGGCGCCCCCGCCGACCAGGGCCTGGAGCGGCTGCGCGTCGAGACGGCCGTCCTTCAGCGTCGCCCTGACCCGGACCTTCTCGAGCGGGACGCCGTTGGCGAGGACGAGGCGCTCGATCGTCGCCTCCGCCGCGCCGTCGAAGCTGCGCAGGAGCGCGAGCGGGAGCGGCGCGTCGCTGAACACCCGCGCGCCCGCGCGCCCGGCCGCGCCCGCCTTGCCGCCGCCGCGCGGCGCGCCGGCCGCGAGATCGACGAGCGGCGCGCTCAGCGTCGCGGTCACGAACGGCCGCGCACCGCCGGTCGTCGCGGCGAGGCGCCCTTCGATCCTGCTCTTGCCGAGGGTCGCCGCCAGCGGCTCGACGACGTACTCGTCGCGCGGCGCGCGAGCCTTGGCGACGAGCGTGAGCGGCACCGGCAGCGCGAGCGGCCCGCCCGCCAGCTGCGCGAGCCCGGCAGTGTCCTTCACCTCGACCTTCAGGTCGCCCGCGAGCAGCGGGACCTTCGCGCGCAGGTCGACCGTGCCCCTCAGGCTGGCGGTGGCGCCCGCCGTCGCAAAAGCGACGTCGACGGGCCAGCTCGGGTCCTTGTCGAGCAGGCGGCGGATCAGGCCGGTCGAGCCCTTGAGCGTGAACGGCTGCTCGCGAAACGCAGCCGCGAGATCCACGTCGAGCTCGTCGCCGAGCGTCTTGCGCGCGAGCCGCAGCCGCTCGATCGCGAGCCGTTGCGAGGTCTTCTTCGCGCCGTCGCGCCAGACGAGCCGGCCGCGGTCGATCTGCGCGCCCCGGATGTCGAACCCTACGCCGCCGTCGTCGGCGCCCGCGCCCGGGCTGGGCGGCGCGGCCGGCTTGAATACCCAGTTGCCGACGCCTTTCGCGTCGGTCTCGAGCAGCACGTCCGGCTCCACGAGCGCGAGGCGCGTGATCTCGACCTCCCTGCGCAGGAGCGGCAGCAGGGCGACGCTCGCCTCCAGGCGTTTGACGCGCGCCATCGCCGGGCGGGAGCCCCACGGCGCGTTCGCGAAGCTCACGTCCTCGGCCACGAGCGCAAGGCGCGGAAAGACCTCGAGGTCCAGCTTCCCGCCGATGCGCAGCTCCCGGCCGGTCGCCGCCTTCACCTCGTCGGCGGCGAGCCGGGCATATCTTGCAAGGTCGATCGTGTGGGCGAGGACGACGAGTCCCGCCACCGTGACGACGAGGAGCCCGGCGAGCGCAACGAGGGTGATCTTGAGCCAGCGGGGGAGGCGCAACGGCATGCGGGCAGCCTACCCGCGCGGCCGGCAGGCGTCCACGAAGTTTGGCACGCCGCGGGCGCGGGCGCGCCCGCAAGCGCCTACGCGATCACGCTGAACGCCGCGAGGAGGAGCGTGACGGCCAGCGCCGTGCCGACGATCGCCGCGATGAGCCCGCTGTCGGTGTCGCGCATCGCTCTCTCTCCTTCAGCGCACGATCTGGTTGAGCTCGAAGACCGGCAGCAGGATCGCCAGCACGATCGCGAGCACGATCCCGCCCATCGCGAGGATGAGCAGCGGCTCGAGCAGCGCCACGAACGCGGCGATGCGGCGTTCGAGCTCGCGCGTCGACTGCGTGGCGGTGCGCTCGAGCATCTCGGCGAGCCGCCCGCTCGACTCGCCGCTCGCGATCATGTGCACCATGAGCGGCGGAAAGAGGCGCGAGGCGCCGAGCGAGCGGGCGAGGCTCGCGCCTTCCTGCACCCGCGCTGCCGCCGCCTGGAGCGCGTGCTTCATCGGCAGGTTGGACACCACCCCGGCGCCGGCGTGCAGGCTCGCGAGCAGCGGCACGCGGCTGCCGACCAGGATGGCGAGCGTCGCCGCGAGGCGCGCGGTGTTGAGTCCCCGGGCGAGGGCGCCGACCACCGGGAGGCGGAGCAGCCGCGCATGCCACCGTTCGCGCAGTCGGGGAACCGCAAGCGCGGCGCGGGCGGCCACGAGGGCGAGTGCGAGCGCGATCACCACGAACCCGCCGTAGACGCGCAGGAAGTGCGCGAGGCCGATCAGCGCGCGCGTGAGGAAGGGAAGCTGCTGGTTGGTGTTCTGGAACACCTGCACCACCTGGGGCACGACGTACACGAGGAGGCCGGTCACCACCGCGACCGCGACGATGGTCACGAGCAGCGGGTAGACGAACGCGAGCGCGACCTTGCTGCGGAGCTGCTCGCGCTCCTCCGTGTAGTCCGCGAGCCGGGCGAGCACGTCGGGCAGCCGGCCGGAGCGCTCGCCGGCGTCGACGAGCGTGACGTAGACGTCCGGGAAGGCCGCGGGATGCCGTCCGAGGGCACGCGCGAGCGGCTGGCCCGCGAGGACGTCGCCGCGCACCGCGGCGAGGATCTGGCGCTCCGCGTCGCGCTCCGACTGGTCGATCAGCGCGGTCAGCGCCTGCTCGATCGTGAGGCCGGCGCCGAGCAGCGTGGCGAGCTGGCGGGTGAGGAGCGCGAGCGCCGTTGCGCCGAGCCGCCGGCGCCGCACCCGGACCGTGGTCCGGCCCTCGGCCTCGCGGGGCGCGATCGCCTCGATCTCGACCGGCAGCCAGCCCTGCTCGCGCAGCCGCGCGCGCGCCTGGCGCGGGCTGTCGGACTCGAGCACGCCGCGGCGCACCCTGCCGTCGGGAGCAAGGGCCTCGTACTTGTATCCGGACATCCGGGCCTGCCCCGCCTATTCCACTTCGGCCGCGCGCGTGACGCGCAGCACTTCGGCGACGGTCGTGTCGCCCGCGCCGACCCAGCGCAGCCCGTCGTCGCGCAGCATCGTCATGCCGCGCGCCTGGCCGTGCGCGCGGATCGCGCTCTCCGCCGCGCCGTCGTGGACGAGCCGTCGCATCTCCACGTCCACCACCAGGAGCTCGTAGATGCCGGTGCGGCCGAGGTAGCCGGTCCACTTGCACTTCGGACAGCCGACCGCGGCGTAGACCGGCCGCTCGCGCAGCGCGGGCGGAAGCTGGTCGCGCTCGCTCGCGGTCAGCGTTCCCGGCTTGCGGCAGTCCGGGCACAGCCGGCGGACGAGCCGCTGGGCGAGCACGCCGAGCAGCGTCGAGGCGAGCAGGAACGGCTCGACGCCCATGTCGATCAGCCGCGTCACCGCCCCGGCCGAGTCGTTGGTGTGCAGGGTCGCGAGCACGAGGTGGCCGGTCAGGCTCGCCTGCACCGCGATGCGCGCGGTCTCCAGGTCGCGGATCTCGCCGATCATCACCACGTCGGGGTCCTGGCGCAGGATCGCGCGCAGCGCGCGCGCGAACGTCATGTCGATCTGCGGGTTGACCTGGGTCTGGCCGACGCCGTCCAGGTCGTACTCGATCGGGTCCTCGACGGTCATGATGTTGAGCTTGCCGGCGTCCAGGCGCGTGAGCGCGGCATACAGCGTCGTGGTCTTGCCCGAGCCGGTCGGCCCGGTGACGAGCACGATGCCGTGCGCCTGGCGGATGAGGCGGTCGACCTTGTCGCGCGTCGGCTCGTCCATGCCGAGGTTGCCGAGCTCGAGCCGCCCCTGCTGCTTGTCGAGCAGGCGCAGCACCACGCGCTCGCCGTGGCCGGTCGGCAGCGTCGAGACGCGCACGTCGACCGGGCGGCCGGCGATGCGCAGGGTGATGCGGCCGTCCTGCGGCAGGCGCTTCTCGGCGATGTCGAGGCTCGCCATGACCTTCACGCGCGAGACGAGCGCGGCGTGCAGCGCGCGCGGCGGCTCGAGCACGTCGCGCAGCGTGCCGTCGATGCGGAAGCGCACGAGCGAGCGCGTCTCGAACGCCTCGAAGTGGATGTCGGAGGCGCGCTCGCGCAGCGCCTGGGTGAGGAGCGCGTTGATGAAGCGGATGACCGGGGCGTCGTCCTCGGCCTCGAGGAGGTCGGTGACCTCCGGCAGGCCCTCGGCGAGGCTCTGCAGGTCGGCCGCGTCGCTGATGTCGTCCATCAGCGCCTCGGCGCCGCTCGCGTCCTTGGTGTAGAGCTGGGCGAGCCGGCGCTCGAAGAGCTCCGGCGCGAGCATCAGCGTGCGCACCGGCAGCCCGAGCACGCGCCGCGCTTCGCTCAGCGCCGACGCGGTGACGCCGGGACGCACCCACAGCTCGACCGCGTCGCCGACGCGCCGCGCCGCGATCACGCCCTTCGCGCGCGCGAAGTGGTACGGCAGCTGCTTGACGAAGCCGGCGTCGAGCTGGGCCGCGAAGACCGTCGACGGCCCCTTTGCGTCGAGCACCGAGACGGGCGCGCGCGAGCTCATAGCCTCGCCCTCGCGCTCATTGCGGGGGAGGCGGCTCGATCGGCCGCTGGGGGAGCGCCTCCGCGGGCCGCGGCGGCACCGCCGGCTGGCCCGGCAGGCGCGGCGGCAGGCTCTCGGGCAGCTGGTTGTCGCGCATGCTCGGCAGCGGGATGCGGTCGGGGGGCTGCAGCGCGCTCTGCACGCCGCGGATGTAGTCGTAGCGGTTGCCGGTGAGCGTCGCGGTCATCGTCTCGTCGCGCAGCACCACCGGGCGCAGGAACACCATCAGGTTGATCTTCTCGCGCCGGCGCGTGTCGTAGCGGAACAGCGTCCCGAGCACCGGGATGTCGCCGAGGACCGGCACCGCCTCCTTGCCCGTCTGCACGTCGTCCGAGATCAGGCCGCCGAGGACGATGATCTGTCCGTCGTCCACCACCACGTTCGACTCGATCGAGCGCTTGTTGAGGATGATCCCCTGCGCGCTCTGGGCGTTGAAGATGCTCGAGACCTCCTGGTAGATCTGCATCCGCACCGTGCCGCCCTCGGCGATCTGCGGGCGGATGCGCAGCGCGACGCCGATGTCGCGCCGGTCGACGGTCTGGAACGGGTTCACCACGCCTCCGCCCGCACCGGCGAGCGTGAAGCTCCCGGTGACGATCGGGATGTTCTGCCCGACCTGGATGCGCGCCTCCTCGTTGTCGAGGGTGAGCAGCTGCGGCGTGGAGAGGATGTTGGCGGTGGTGTCCTTGTCGAGCGCGCGCACGAGCGCCGCGAGGTTCAGGATCTCCGCGCCGCCGAAGGTGATGCGGCCGCGGATCAGGCCGAGGCTCAGCCCCTGGCCGATCGACGTCGGGTTCTGCGCGATCTGCCCGATGTTCGAGCCGGGCGTGAGGTTGAAGTTCTGCACGCCGAAGCCCTGGGTGGCGCCGGTGTTGCCGTTCGGCAGCGACTGCCACTGAATGCCGAACTCGCCCGCCTTGCTCGCGGCGATCTCGACGATCAGCGCCTCGACGAACACCTGCGCGCGCCGCGCGTCGAGCTTCTCGATCACGCCGCGCAGCGAGTTGTAGACGGCGTCGGGCGCGATGATGATGAGCGAGTTGGTCTCCTGGTGCGCCTGGATCGAGGCGGTCGTCAGCGCGCCCGCTGCGGTCGCCGCGCCCGCGGAGCCGCTCGAGGCGACTGCGGCGGGCGGAGGAGGCGCCTGCGCCACCTGTACCGGCGCGCCCAGACCGGTCGTCCCGCCGAGCCCGCCCGGCGTCGCCGGGCCGAGCGACGTGGAGGTGCGCGGGGCGGCCGGCTGCCCCGAGATCATCGCGCGCAGCGACTCGGCGAGCCGGGTGGCCTCGGCGTTCTTGAGGTAGACGACGTGAATGTTGCCGCCGGACGCGCTCGGCACGTCCATCCCCGCGGCGAGCTCGCGGATGCGCTTCGCGAGCGTCGGGTTGTCCGCGCGCACGAGCAGGCTGTTGGTGCGCGGGTCGACCGATACCGCGACGCGCGGCGCCGCGCCGGGGCCGGCGGTCTGGGAGACCTCCGGGACGAGCCGCTGCACCGCCTGGCCGACGTCGACCGCCGCGGCAAAGCGCAGCTTCACCGTCGTCAGCTCGGAGGCCCCCGGCTGGTCGACCGTGCCGATGACCTTCCGGATGCGCTCGAGGTTCGACGCGTAGTCGGTCACGACCAGCATGTTCGAGCCCGGGAACGCGTTGATCACGTTGTTCGGCGCCACCAGCGGGCGCAGCACCGGCACCATCTGCGCCGCCGACTCGTGCTGGAGCTGGAACACCTCGGTGACGATCTGGTCGCCGCGCGCGCGCCGCGGGTCGCGCGCGGAGCCGTAGAACTTCGCCTCCGCCTCCGGCACGACGTGGATGACGCCGAGGTCGCCGCCGACCGCCGCGAAGCCCTGCACGCGCAGCGCCGAGAGCAGGATCGGGAACACCATGTTCCGCGGCACCGGCCGCGGCGCGATGATGCTCACCGTGCCCTGCACGCGCGGATCGATGAGAAAGTTGCGGCCGGTCATCTCGGCCACCGCCTTGATCACCGCGTGGACGTCGGCGCTCACGAAATTGAGCGTGACGGTGTCGTCGCCCGGCTGCGGCGCCACCGCGACCGGCGGCACGGGCGCCTGGCCGAGGGCCACGCCGCCGGCGGCCGCGACGCCGAGGGCGAGCGCGGCGCAGAGGCCGCGCGCGATGCGGTTTGTCGTTGTCATTGTGTGCTCCATTGCTCGCGGTTGATTCGCGCGGTCGATCGCACTAGGGCCGAAGCGCGGTCGCCGCGCTGACTGCGATGGGGATGACGGCGCCGCCGCGGACGACCTCGGCGTTCACCGGCGCGAGCACGCTGCGGTCCTTCAGCACGCGTGCGACGTCGGCCTCGTTCGCGACCGGCTGTCCGTTCACGGATTTCACGACGTCCCCGGGCTGCAGGCCGATGCGCTCGAGCAGGCTGCCGGCGGGGACGGACGACACCACCAGACCCTGGGCGCTGCCCTGGGGCGCGGGCGGCTTCGGCGGCGCGGGCGTCGCGGGCGCCGGCTCGGTCGGCACGTCGCCGACCGGCGCGTACGGCTCGGGCCGCTGGAAGCGCGCGCCGGGGCCGGTGCGCGGCGGCTGCGGCGTGGGTGCGGCGCCCGGTGCGGCCGCCGGGGGCGGTGGCGCCGGCGCGGCCGCGGGCGGCGGCGGCGCCGGGCGCGGCGAGACCTGCGCGAGAACCGGGCGCTCCTCGAGATTGACGCGCTCGAACACGCCGTTGCGCTTGAGGACGATGTGGCGCGCGTGCACCGACTCGAGCGCGACGCCGGGCGAGATCTCGGCCCCGGCGCTGGCCGCCTGGTCGCGGCCGCCGGTGTTCACGATCGCGTAGCCGGGCGCCCCGCCGCTGCCGGCGAAGACGCCGCGCAGCTTGACGTTGAGCGTGCTGACCGCCATCCCCCCTGCCACCGCCGCGTCGCCGAAGACGTGCGCGCCGGCGACCGTCTGGGTGGCCGCGGCGATCGTGACGCGATCGCGTTGCGGCGAGCCCGGCACGACCGGCGGCGTGGTGAAGTACACGAACCAGCCGGCCCCGAGCCACGCGCCGAGCGCGAGCGCCGCCACGAGCGACGCGGCGGGCAGCGTGCGCTGGAGCAGCGCCGCGATTCGCGGGTCTCGAATTCCTTGCAGCATCGCCTTGGCGGTCATCCGGTGGCTCCCGTGCGCAGCATCAGCGTCTCGACGTGCACGCGCCCGCGCTCCGGCGCCGCCCGCACGACGAGCGATTCGACCGCGTAGCCGTGCTGCGTCCCGAGCTCGCCGAGCAGCCGGACGAGCGTGTCGAACGCCACCGGCTTGACCGCCACCTGCACGCGGCCCTCGCCGAGCGCGGTCACCGTGCCGATCGCCTCGCCCAGCCCGAGCGCGGCGGCGGCGGCGGCGATCGCCGCCTCGGGGGCCGCAGGCGCCCCGCGCGAGCGGGCCGCGTTGCGCAGCCGTTCGACCTCGGCGCCGTCGGCCGCGACCTCGCGCGCCTGCGCGCGGAGCTGGGGCAGCGCGGTCACGAGGCGCGCGCGGTCGCGCACGATCGGGTCCCAGACGTACGCCCAGAGGGCCGCAGCGAGGAGCGCGACGAGCCCGATCGCGATCACCACCACTAGGCGCGCCTCGCGCGCCCGCCA
>CAZIXQ010000050.1:0-18606 GCA_964543155.1 uncultured Enterobacteriaceae bacterium | reverse complement strand
AGGCTGAGGAATTCCGCCTTCGGCGCGAACGGCCGGAAGACGATGCGGTCGGCGACTTCCGGCAGGCCGCGCGCGAACCGCGCTTCCAGCTGGCGCTGCCAAAGCGGTCGCTCCCTGTCGGCGAATAGCACCACCTCCCCGTCCGGGTCGCGCCGCAGGATCTCGCCGAGCGCCCGGTCGAAGTCCGGATGCAGCTTCTGCAGCATCATCGGGCAGACGTAGTAGCGCATGTCCTCGGACCAGCCGAGCGCGGCGCGCGACAGCGGTTCGGCGGGCGGCTCCGTGCGCTCGACGTACACCGCGATGTCGGGCAGCCGCACGAGGCGCTCGGTGTAGTGGACCTGGGCGTTGGCGTGATCCTGGTGGACGTTGCTGATGAAACAGTCGATCGCCGGGATGCCCGACGTCGACGGATGCCCTGCGAGCAGGACCTGCAGGGGCGCAAGACGGCCGAAGGCGAGGAAGTAGAGGAACGGGTCCATGCCGACGTCGGTGTACACGAGGACGTCCGGGGCGCGTGCGGCGATGCGCACGCGTGCGTCCTCGAGCGTCTCGCCGAGCGGCACGTAGGCGTCGCCCGCCTCCGCGGCGGCACGCAGGCGCGGATCCACGTCCTCTCGGTACGCGAACACCTGCGCGTCGAAGCGCCCGCCTTCGATCACCAGCCGGACGAGGTCCCGGTACCACACGCCCACCGAGTGCCGGCCGAGATGCGCCGATACGAATCCGACCTTCAGCCTGCCGCCGCGCGGCCCCGCGACGCGGGGTGCGACGTGGGCGAGACCGGGCGCGGCGCGCAGGAACAGCTCGGCGAGGCGCGCGTTGTCGGCGCGGTCGTTCATCCCCTGGTAGCAGAGGAAGAAGGGCGTGCGGTGGATCGCAGCAAGCGGGTCGGGAATCGCGGGCGGGCGTTCGAGCAGCCGGTCGAGCTCGGCTCCGAACGACGCGCGCGCCGCCTTGAGCGCATCTGCGCTCGTGGCCACCTGCGGCAGCGTGTCGATCAGCCGGTTGATCTCGAGCGCGCCGCGCTCGGCCTCGGTCGCGCGCGCGAGCGCCTGGTCGAAGTGCGCCCGCGCGGCCTCGACGTCCCCGGAGAGATAGCCGGTCAGGCCGAGCATTTCGAGCGGCGCCGCCGCGTGCGGCAGGAGCTGCGCGGCCAGCCGGAGGCAGAACTCGGCCGCGCCGGGGTCGCTGGCGTTGACGTGGTGAACGCCGCGCGCGAAGAAGTGGTACCCCACGGTCGACTCGAGCGGCTTACCCGACTCGGCCTTGCGTGCGGCCGCGTAGGCCCGCTCGGCCGCATCGGGATCGCCCGCCTGCGCGAGGAAGACGCCGTGAAGCGCGTGCGCGAGCGGCTCGCCCGCCCGCCGGACTGCGGTCTCGCCCATGAGGGCCGCCGCACGCCCTGCGTCGCGCGCGAGCGCGCGGTGCGCGTCGCGGAGCGCGCCCACGATCGCCGGGCCCGCATCCGGAGGCAGGTCGGCCAAGGGGACGAGCGTGGGCGCGTCCGGGGCAGGCCGGGCGAGTGAACGGAGGAGCTTGAGCAGCATTACCCGGGATCGCGCCGCTTCGGAACCGTCACAGTCTAGCCCGCGGGACGACGCGCCCGAAGCGCCGCCGCGCCGGTGGCGCGCACTGCGGCACGCTCGCCGGGCGCGCGCGTCTTGTTGGGCCCCGGGCGCTCCAGTACCATCGCCGCCGTTGCGCGCTCAGAACGCCGTCCGCCGATGAGCTGGTTCGACCGGGTTCGCCGGCGCATGGCGCGCGGCGCGAGCGGAAAGCCCGAGATCGAGCGCGCGATCACGCTCTTCGAGCGGGGACGCATCGAGGAGGCGAGCGCGATCTGCGCGCGGGTCCTCGCGCGCGCCCCCGCGCACGCCCAGGCGCTGCACCTCCTCGGCCTCGCCGCCGACCGGCGCGGCGATCTGCTCGGCGCGGTGCAAAGGCTCGAAGCGGCGGTCGCAGCCGAACCCGGCAACGGCCTCTTCCAGCTCAACCTCGGCAACGCGCTGCGTGCGGCTGGCCGCGTCGACGACGCACTCGCACGGTATGCGCGCGCGACCGAGCTCGCGCCCGAGCGCTTCGCCGCGTGGTTCAACCTCGCCCAGCTCCACGTCGACCGCGGCGAGCACGTCACCGCGGCGGCGGCGTTCCGGCGCGCCCTCGCGCTCGATCCGACCAATCACGCGGCGCGGCTGGGTCTCGCCGCGGCGCTCGTGGATTCGGCGCAGGGCAGTCCCGACGGAAAGGCCGCGTTCGCCGAAGCGCTGGCGCTACTCGAGACCGAGTGGACACGTTCGCCGGAGGCGTCGCGCGCGCGTTACATCCTCGCGCTCGCCCTTGCCGGCTGCGCACGCTGGACCGAGGCCGTGGCGCACCTGGAAGCGCTCGTGGCGGCGCACCCGGAGCAGGCCGAGGCGCACGTGCAGCTCGCAAACAGTTACAACCAGCTCGGGCGGGCCGCCGACGCGGTGCGCGAATACCGCGCGACCTGGCGTCTCGCGCCCGAGTACCACCATGCCCTGACGAGCGTGCTCGGCACGCTCAATGCCGTGCCCGACATCGCGCCCGAGGCGGTGCTCGAGGCGCACCGCGAGTGGGCGGCGGCGGTCGCCGCGCCGCTCTACCCGGTCGCGCCGCGCTTCGCCAATTCGCGCGCGCCGGGGCGCCGCCTGCGCGTGGGCTACGTATCTCCCGACCTGCGGCGCCATCCCGTCGGCGCGATGTTCGCGCCGGTGCTCGAGCGGCACGACCCGGCGCGCGTCGAGACCTTCTGCTACTACAACTACCCGCGCGGCGACGCGATGACCGAGCGCATGCGCCGGGCGGCGCACCACTGGCGCGACGTCGCCGGGCTCGACGACGCAACGGTCGCCGACGCGGTCCGCGCCGACGCGATCGACATCCTGGTCGACCTCGTGGGCCACACGAAGTACACCCGCATGCTGGTCTTCGCGCGCCGGCCGGCCCCGGTCCAGGTGAGCTGGCTCGGGTACTTCAACACCACCGGGCTCGCGACGATGGACTACTTCGTGACCGACCCGGTCTCCTCGCCGGGCGGCCAGGAGCGCTATTTCGTCGAGACGCTCGTCCGGCTGCCGGCCACGCGCTTCTGCTTCGAGCCGCCCGCGTTCATGCCGGAGGTCGCGTCCCTGCCGGCGCAGCGCAGCGGCACGGTCACCTTCGGGTGCCTCAACAATCTCGTGAAGCTGAACGATCGCGTGCTCGCGCTCTGGGCGCGGATCCTCGCCGCCGTGCCCGGCGCGCGGCTCCTGCTGCAGGCCTCCGCGCTGAGCGACCCGCTCGCGCAGCGCGACTTCCGCGCGCGGGCGGCGGCGCTCGGGATCCCGCCCGAGCGCCTCGAGCTGCGCCGGTTCGTGCCGGTCGACGAGGCGGCGCGGACCTATCACGAGGTGGACGTCGCGCTCGACCCGTTTCCCTTCTGCGGCGGGATGACCACGCTCGATGCGCTCTGGATGGGCGTACCGGTGGTGACGCTGCCGCAGGTGATGATCGCGGGGCGCCAGAGCGCGAGCATGCTCGCGAACCTGGGGCTCGAGGCGATCGTCGCCGCGGACGAAGCGGGGTACGTGACCGCCGCGGCTGCCCTCGCCCGCGACCTCGACCGGCTCGCGGATCTGCGGAGCGGGTTGCGCGAGCGCTTCCGCGCCTCGCCGCTCGCCGACTACGCGCGCTTCGCGCGCGACCTCGAGGCCGCTTACCGGGAAATGTGGGAGCGCTGGGTCGGCGCCTGATCTGCCGCGCGCTCAGCCCCGCGCGCCGAGCGCGAGCATCCAGGCCTTGCGTTCGCCCTTGTAGTGGACGATGTAGCGCTCTGACACGTCCTCGTCGGGCGTCGCCGGAGAATAGTTATATGGGTCGACCGGCAGCTCCAGCACGGAGAAATCCGGGGCGGCGAAGCGCACCGCGTACTGGTCACCGTACCAGCGCTGCACGTCCTCCGGAAACCCGCGGCACAGCTCTTGGCAGCGCTCCCAGAACGCCTGCGAGCGCGAGAACATCACGCCGGTGTTGTACGGCATCACCGCCGCGAGGTCGACCCCGTTCGGGTCGAGCGCCGGGCCGGTGCGACGCGTGAGCGCAACGTCGAAGGGCCGATCCCACACGTGCTGCACGTCGCGCACGAAGAGCACATCGGTGTCGACGACGAGCGCCGGCCCGTCGAGCGCGGCGAGGTGCTCGAGGCGGTAGGTCATCAGCCGCTCGCCGTCCCAGGGCAGCCGGATGACCTCGTCCGCGCCGCGGACCGCGGGCGAACGCTCGTCGGTCATCTGGACGAGCGCGTAGCCCAGGCGCTTCGCGGACGCGGCCATCAGGGTCGCGAGGCGCAGGTCGTCGCCGACCTGCAGGAAGGCGACTCTCACCCGCCGCCTCCGGTGAAGAGATCGGGGACGTGCTCGCGCAGCGTCGCGAGCACCTGCGGCACGTCGGCGTAGAAGTTCCACTTTAGCGGGATGACGTCCGGTCCCGCGTTGTCCCCCGGGAGATCGGACACGAGCGTGACGATGCGCTGGCCGAGCGCGCCGGCGATGAAGCGGAACTCCTCCATGTACGCGCAGCCGGGCGTCGCGAGCTCGAGCACGAAGGCGCCCGGCGGGGCGAAGATCAGGTTCGTGAGCCCCGCGCCGTGCGCGCCCACGATCACGCGCGCGCGCGAGAACGCGCGGATCTGCTCGGTCACCGGCGCCTGGCCGGCGACGAACGTGGTGAACCCGAGCGGCCGCAGCGCGGCCTCCAGCTCGGCCTCGTTGTGCATCACCCGGAGCGTGCTGTCGCGGCGCGACACGAAAAGCAGATCGCGCGCGTGTTCCGAGGCAACCATGTGCGAGGCGACGCGCGCGCGCAGCCAGTCGATGCCGAGCCGCATGCGCGGGCGGTTGCGCAGGCACACCGGGACTGCCACCCTCCGGCACTCGACGAGCAGGCCGCGCGGCACGGTCAGGAGCCGCGCGGGCGGCACGCCGACGAGCTGCAGGTAGTCGCGCTGGTAGCTGCGCAGGTCCTCGTTGATGAGCAGCGGCAGCGTGTCGTCGATGCCCTCGGCCTCCAGCACGGCGAGCTTCAGCAGGTTGCGCTCGAGCCAGTGCGAGAAGTTCTCGTCGGTGCCGAGGAGCACGAACGGCTCGTCGAGCACCCGGTCGACCGGCGGCAGGGTGACGACGTAGTCGTTCCCGTCCGGCGACACGCGCCCCGCGACCCACGGATGGTTCGCGAACGTGCGGTCCTGCGTCTCGCGCACGTAGACCTGGTCGCCCTCGAAGAGCGCGCAGTGGTTCGTCTCGAGCAGCACGTCCTCGCGCCAGCCGACGTAGGGCTCGCCGCGCGCCGCGCGCGCCGGATCCATCCACGCACTGCGGTAGCGCCGCGTGGTCGCGCGCCCGCCGGAGCGGATCGCGTCGAAGCGCGCGAAGTGCGCGGCCGCGGCGTCGACCTCGCCCGCCCGCAGCGCGAGCACCGCGGTCGACCACAGGGCGCCGGGATGATCGGGCGCGAGCGCGAGAATGCGCGCGCCGATCGAGCGCGCGTCGGCGTCACCGCCGCCGCGGAGCGCGGCGTCGAGCCGCGCCTCGAGCGCCGCGAGGTCGGGCTCGCCGGCGGCGCGGCGCAGCGCGCGGCGTGCGGCCTCCGCAATGAGCTTCCCAAGCTTCATTCCCGCTGCCTGCTCTCGGCGCAGGCACGCCGCCAGATGTCCCGGTACGCCACCTCGAGCTCGCGCATGAAGCCGGGCGCGTCCAGAAGGGGCGAAGCGCGCAGCCGCTCGCGCAGCCCGCGCTGCAGCGCGCGCAGCCGCGGCCGGTCGGCGGCGAGCCGGGCCGCGATGTCGACATACTGCTCGTCGGATCCCGCGACGAGCTCCGGCAGGTGCGCGTTCTCCAGGATCGACGCGCCCGACCGCGCGAAGCCGAGCGCGCCCGCCTTCGTCACGACCGGCACCCCGAGCCACAGGCACTCGCAGGTCGTCGCGCCGCCGTTGTAGGGAAACGGGTCGAGCGCGATGTCGGCGCGGCGAATCGTCTGCCAGTACTCGTCCCGCAGCTGACGCGCGAACGTGCGGATCCGCGACTCGGCGACACCGGCCGCGCGGAACGGCGCGAGGAGCGCTTCGCGCGTCTCCTCGCTCGGAACGTCCAGGATCCAGAGCTCCGCGCCCGCCACGCGTCTCAGCAGGCGCGCCCAGAGATCCAGCAGCGGCGGGTGCAGCTTGGTGAGCCGGTTGAAGCTCCCGAACACGATCGGCGCAGTCGCGTCGTCTTCGCGCTCGGCGCTCGCCGGCATCTCGTTCCAGGGTGTGAAGCACCATTGCGACCGCGACAGCCGGACGAGCCGCTCGGTATGCCAGCGGTCGCTCTCGCCCGGCGGGTCGGCGAGCGCGTCGGTGATGCGGTAGTCGAACACCCGGCTGCCGGTGGTGCCGAGATAGCCGAGGTAGCTCACCTGCACCGGCGCGGGCCGCCGCGCGAGGGCGAGCGTGCGGCCTCCGCGCGTGAGCCCGGCCAGATCGACCAGGATGTCCACCTGGTGGTCGAAGATCGCCTGCGCGAGCGCCTCGTCGGACGCGTCGGTCACGTCGTGCCAGGTGTCGGCGAGCGCGCGCCAGCGCTCGGTGCGCGCATCGTGCTTGCGCAGCGTCTGGTAGCAGTGCACCTCGAACGCGGCGCGGTCGCGCTGCGCGAGCAGCGGCTCGATGAAGAACCCGACCGCGTGGTCGCGGAAGTCGCCCGAAACGTAGCCGATCCGCAGGCGGCGGTCGGGGTCTTCGAAGCGCGACTTCGGCACCGTCATGTGCGGGATGGGAGCGAGGAACCGTTCGGCGACGCGCCGGTGCGCCGACAGCAGCTCGGCCGGCGTGACGGCGGGGTCCTGGTGCAGGACGAACAGGACGTCCGCGGCGCGCACGAAGGAATCCGGCTCGAGCGCCGCGGCCCGTCGCGCCGCAGCCAGGGCGCCTTCGTAGCGGCCGAGGGCGAGCAGCGCGCCGGCCCGATCCGCGTGCAGGGGCGCGCGGTTGCCGCCGCGCGCGAGCACCTCGTCGAAGTACTCGAGCGCGGCATCGAACTGCAGCCGGCGCATGTAGAGCTTACCCAGCAGCGTCAACGCGTCGGTTCCGCCGGGGTCGAGCGCACGCGCCTCGAGCAGCGCCGCTTCGGCGTCCGCGTAGCGTTCGTCGCCGAGCGCCGTCGCGGCCCGGGACAGGAGCTCGCCCACTCGCGCACCGACGTCCTCGCCGTTGGTACCCCGCGGCGCGGGACGCAGGCTCCGGAAGAGGGTCCGCAGCATCACCTGCCGCGCGACGCCGCCTCGCGGCAGGCGTCCCGCCAGACGGTGCGATAGGCGGCCTCGAGCTCGCGCATGAATCCGGGTGCGTCCAGAAGCGGCGAGCCGCGCAGGCGATCGCGCAAGCCTCGCTGCAGCGCCCGCAGCCGCGGCCGATCGGTCGCCAGCGCCGCCGCGATGTCGAGGTACTGTTCGTCGGTGGATGCGACGAGCTCCGGCAGGCCGACCGCGCCGAGGATCGATGCGCCCGAGCGCGCGAAACCCATCTCGCCCGCGCGAGTGACGACCGGAACCCCCAGCCACAGGCTCTCGCAGGTCGTCGCCCCCCCGTTGTACGGAAACGTGTCGAGCGCGATGTCGGCGCGGCGGATGCGGTCCCAGAACGGCGCCGCCGGCAACCGCGACCAGGTCTTGATCCGCGCCGACTCGACCCCCGCGGCGGCGACCGCGGCGACTACCCGTTCGTGCACCTCGTCGCTCGTCACGTCGAGGACCCAGAGCTCGGAATCGGGCACCCGCGCGAGCAGCCGGCCCCACAGCTGCAGCACCTGCGGCCGGACCTTCGTCAGGCGGTTGAACGCGCCGAACACGATTGGCGCGTCGTCCCGCGGATCGCGCTCGAGGGGCGCGGGCATGTCCTCGTGCGGCGCGAAGCACCAGAAGGACCGCGGCAGGCGCAGGAGCGACTCGGTGTACCACGCGTCCGCCACCCCGGGCGGGTCGGCGCGCGCATCGGTGATGCGGTAATCGATGGCCTGCACACCCGTCGTGGCGAGGTAGCCGAGGTAGCTGATCTGGACCGGGGCCGGCCGGCGGCCGAGCGCGGTCACGCGGTTTCCGGTCGTCAGCCCAGCGAGGTCGACGAGGATGTCGATCTCCTGCGCACGGATGAGCGCGACGAGATCGTCGTCGCTCCGTGCCGAGACGTCCTCCCAGTGGTCGGCGAGCGCCCGGAAGTGGCTCGTCCGCTCGTCGGATTCCGCGATCGTCTGGTAGCAGAAGACCTCGAACGCGCTCCGATCGCGCGCCGCGAGGAGCGGCTCGATGAAGTAGGCGGCCGCGTGCATCCGGAAATCGCCCGAGAGGTACGCGATCCGCAGCCGTTGCCCCGGATCCGCGAAGCGCGCCGCCGGGAAGTCCCCCTTCGGCAGCGCGTCCACGAATGCCGCCGCGAAACGCTTGTGCTCGGCGAGAAGCGCGTCGGGCGTGGCGGTGCCGGCCTGGCTGAGGAGGAAGAGCAGCATCGCCCCGTAGCGCTGCACGTCGGGCGCGAGGGCGATCGCGCGGCGGTACGCCGCTTCCGCTTCGCCCGAGCGCCCGAGATCCTGGAGCGCGAGGCCGCGGTTCGCATGGAAGTCGGCGACGTCGCTGCGGCTGCGCAGCGCGTCGTCGAAGTACGCGAGCGCGGTGTCGTAGTGGGTGCGCCGGTACGCGATGAGCCCGAGCAGGTTCAGCGCGTCGGCATTCGACGGCTCGCGCCGCAGGACCTCGAGGAAGGCACGCTCGGCCTCGCCCATGCGCTCGGCGCGGGCGTGCGCGACACCCTCCTCGAGCAGCGTCTGAACCGAAGCACGGTGCGAGTCGTCGCGCGCTCGGGCACCGAAAACGTTGGCGAGGAGTCCCTTGAGCATCCGGGGTGCGAGGCGCGCGGTTCGCCCCGCGCGCTGTCGATGAGAACCGAGTCCGCAAAAAAGAACAAGCCCCTCCGCAGAGGGGCCTGTTCGGGTGGTGCGGTGCCGGTGGTTAGCGGCAGGAACCCGGCATGAAGCGCGACGGCGAGCCGACGCAGGTCCAGGACAGCGAGCCCGCGGCGTTGGTGCTCGGCGTCAGCGACACGGTCACGGCCGTGCCGACGCTCGTATTGGCGTTGTTGCCGGTCAGCGTGACGACGCCGGTGGCAGAAGTGGTCGCGCCGGTGATCTTGCCCGCCGGGGTCACGGTCACGCCGTTACCCATGTTGGCCGAGTCCTGGTCGGACTGGTACTTCTCGGTGATCGCCGTACGCGTCGAGCTGGCCGCCAGGATGATCTCCGAGACCTTCGCGCGAATCGTGTAGTCCTGATACGCCGGCAGCGCGACCGCCGCCAGAATGCCGATGATCGCGACCACGATCATCAGTTCGATCAGGGTGAAGCCCTTCTGAATCGTCTTCATGCTGCAGTTCTCCTGTGCGGTTAAAAAGCTGCGCGAGTTGGAACCCGCTGCCCCCCTAGCAGCAACGACCGTGCCATTTCTTCGCACCCACTCTATGTGCATGTTTTTGCAATCATTTATTCGGGGTCGGCGAGGATTGCCGTGAAGTATGCCGCGCAGGCGTCACGGTGCCCGGGGTCGGAGAAATGACGCCCCGCGTCACTTGCTGACCCGGGCGGCGGCTGGGGCGGCCGGCCCGCTGGCACCCGGGTGCAGGCGCGGTCAGGGGGTCCGGAGGTCAAAAAGCAACGGGCCCCTCCGCAGAGGGGCCCGTCGCGGGTTAGAGCAGTGCTGAGGGTTAGCGGCAGGAACCCGGCATGAAGCGCGACGGCGAGCCGACGCAGGTCCAGGACAGCGAGCCCGCGGCGTTGGTGCTCGGCGTCAGCGACACGGTCACGGCCGTGCCGACGCTCGTATTGGCGTTGTTGCCGGTCAGCGTGACGACGCCGGTGGCAGAAGTGGTCGCGCCGGTGATCTTGCCCGCCGGGGTCACGGTCACGCCGTTACCCATGTTGGCCGAGTCCTGGTCGGACTGGTACTTCTCGGTGATCGCCGTACGCGTCGAGCTGGCCGCCAGGATGATCTCCGAGACCTTCGCGCGAATCGTGTAGTCCTGATACGCCGGCAGCGCGACCGCCGCCAGAATGCCGATGATCGCGACCACGATCATCAGTTCGATCAGGGTGAAGCCCTTTTGAATCCTCTGCATGTTGCCCTCCGCTGAAATTGAGCTTGACGCGAGCGTGACCCGCTGCCTCCTTTGCAGCAAGCCCTGTGCCACGGTCTGAGATCTTGGCGTTACGCGGCTAACAACCTGTTATGACGAGGTATTTTCGGCTAGCTAGGGCGAACGGCCGGGACTGTCTCCCGCCCGGGCGCGGCCGTGCCGCGCCCACCGCTGACGTAGAGCGTCACTTTCCACGGGATTCAAGGAGATAGACATACTTTCGACAGGCAGTACAGGCTGCCTGGGGTGCGGTCAAAGGCGCTGGCCGACCCGGTCGAGGGCCGTACTCCAGTCGCCGGGCCGCGCCTGCCGCACCACCTCGACCGACGGGTACCAGGGGAGCCGGTCGCCGGCTTCCAAGTACCGCCACTCGGGGTGCGCCGGCACGAGCGCAATGACGCGCGCGCCGAGCGCGCCTCCAAGATGGACGGCCGCGCTGCAGACGGCGACGGTCGCGTCCAGCGCGGCCATGAGCGCGCCCGCCTCTTCCGGATCGGCGGCCACGCCGGGCCAGTGGACCGGTGAGCGGCCGCTCGCCACGCGCATGCGCGCGAGATCCGCCTCCACGTCGCCGTGCTGGAGGCTGACGAAGTGCACGTCCATGCGTGCCAGGAGGGGGGCGAGCCGCTCCGGCTCGATCGAGCGGACGGCCCGGCGCGTTCGCATGAGCCCGCCGCGCCACGCGAGGCCGACCTTGCGGCCCGGACCAAGCGCCGCGAGGCGCGCGCGATAGCCTCGCACGCGCTCCGGATCGGCCCGAAGGTAGCCGGCGTGGCTAGGGAAGTCCCGCGCGGCACGTCGGTAGCGGCGCGGTAGCGAGCCCGCGGCGACCTGGACGTCGATCGGTCCCGCCCGCTCGATCCACGCACCGGGCTCGTTCCGCGGGGCCCCCATGACCGTGGCTGCCGGAAACGACCGCGCGAAGAGCCCCGCGAGCCGGGGATCGCACTCGACCACGACCCGCCGAGCCTCCGCGATCACGTCGGGCAGGCAGTTCGCGAACATGATCTCGTCCCCGAGCCCCTGCTCCGCATAGACGAGCACGGCGCGGCCTGCGAGACCGCGGCCGTCCCACTCCGGAAAGGGAAATCCGCGCCGCGGCGACTCCTCGGTCTCGTAGCGACTTTCGTAGTCGTCCCAGCCGCGGGCAAAGTCGGCGGCGGCGAGGCGCAGCAGCCCACGCCCGAGCCGCGCCAGCGCGTGGGCCGGGTCGCACGCCAGCGCGGCCTCGAACTGCGCGCCTGCGCCGGGAAAGTCGCCGAGATCCCGGAGGAGCGTCGCGAGCGCGACGTGCAGGTCGGCCGATTCCGGTCGACGCGCGAGCTGCGGCTCGAGCAGGGCGCGCGCCTCGGCGGGCCGCCCGAGCTCGCGCACGACGCCGGCGAGGTCGCGCACGATCGCAGCATCGTCGGGGGCGAGCTCGCGCGCGCGCCGCAGCGCCGCCTCCGCCGCCTCGTGGCGGTCGATGCGTCGCAGGAAGAGCGCGAGATTGTGGTGCGCACCGGGGTTCGCGGGTTCGAGCGCGACGGCACGCTCGAAGCCTGCGAGCGCGTCGTCGAAGCGCCCGAGCCTCTCGCTGGCGATGCCGAGGTTCGTGTGGGCGGCCGGGAGGTCGGGCGCGCGCTTGAGGATCCAGCGCAGCAGCTCGCGCGCCTCCCCGACGCGCCCGAGCGCGAGGAGCGTGACCGCGAGCTCGTTCCGCGCCGAGAGGTCCTCCGGTTCGCGCTCGATCGCCGCGAGGAGCGTCTGCGCCGCGTCCTGGATGGCGCCGCGCGCGCGTAGCGCGCGGGCGAGGGCCTCGTGGGTCCGGGCGTCGCCCGGGGCGCGGCCGATCGCCTCGCGCGCCAGCGCCTCGGACTCGGTGGCGTCACCGCGGTCGTACGCGGCGCGCGCGGCCTCGAGCAGACGCTCGAGGTCCGGGCCGGAGCGACCTCCGGCGAGGCTGCGGATCAGGTTGCGGAGCATGCGCGAGCGCCCGGCCCGGGCTCGCGCGCCTCAGGCCTGCGGGGCCGGCGCACGCTGCTCGCAGGCGAGCATGCGGTCGCGCTCGCGCCGCCACGCCTCCGCGTACTCGCAGTTGCGGTACTCGTGGAAATACGGCCCGCCGAGGGTGTAGTGGACGAGCGCGGCGCCCGGGTTCGGCGGGTCGTAGCCGACGAGGTGGTTCCAGCGCGCGGGCAGCGCGCCGATCAGCGCCTCGTCGGGCAGCCACTTGAACTGGTGCAGCTCGAGGCCGCTCGCGGTGTTGACGTATTCCGGCGTCAGCGCCCGGCAGCGCGCGTTGTTGAACAGCATCACGCTCGACCAGTTCTTCTTCGGATAGGCGCTCTGCGGCTGGCCGAGGAACTTCACCGCCTCGCGCGGGCGGTGGTCGTGCTTCACCACCATCACCGCATAGCGGTCCTCGCGCAGCGCCCAGAGTTTCGCGACGTCGTCGAGCACCAGCATGTCGCAGTCGGTGAACAGACTCCAGCCCTCGTAGTCGGAGAGGTACGGCGTGAGGAAGCGGGTGAACGCGAAGTCGGTCGACTGCAGCGCGTTCCGCTCGCGCCGGAACACGCCGGCGAGCTGCGTGAGCATGAGCGGCGTCACGCTCACCGGCTCGCTCGCGCGCACGTGGATGCTGTGCGCGAGGACGCTCCAGGCGGCCGCCTCGCGCGGATCGTAGCCGATGAAGATGCGGATCATCTCAGGTCCCCTGCGATGCGAATCGTTGTGCGTCGTGGCGGCGCGTCGCGCCATCGGCCTCCAGCACGCTCGCCGACAGCTCCCAGACCACGGCCGGGAATCCGCCCGCGACCCGCTGGAAGAGCGCGCTCCACCACTCCGGCGGCCGGATGGTGCAGTGGGCGTTCTCGCCCGAAGGCAGCCGCTTCTTCGCCGGATAGCAGGCCACGTTCGCGAAGAGAAAGCGCTCCGCGTACGAGAACATCTCGGCGACGATCCAGGGCAGGTCCTCCTCGGGACAGTGCTCGAGCACGTCGGTCGAGATCACGCCGTCGAACCGGCCCTCGGGCAGCGCCGCGAGCTCGGGGACGCTCGGATCGTAGCAGTGCACGAAGTCGACGCCCCAGTACTCGATGATGCTCTCGACGACTTCGCCGGAGGGAAGCCGCACCCGGCGCGCGTCGTACTGCATGCCCTTCCCGCTGCCGTAGTCGAGGAGGGTCAGCGCGCCGGTCCGGTCGACCAGCCGCTTGATATGGTGGACCTCGGGCAGCAGGCTGATGCCGGGGAACGTGCGCCCCGGGGCGACGTTCAGGAAGCGCTCGCCGTCCGCGTGCATCGTGCGGTAGGCCGCGACGAGATCGCGATAACGGGGACTTGGATTGGCGCGAGTGAAGGTCATTGCCTGCCGGCCATGCGTAGACCGCGATAGCCTACACCGGCCGCTCACCCGCCACGAGTTCGTTTGTCACGCGCTCGACGAGCTCCGGCCAGGCGCCGGGCGCACGCTGCCGCAGCAGCCGCACCGACGGGTACCACGGCATCGTGTCGCCGATGGCACCGTAGCGCCACTCCGCCGCGTACGGAACCATCACGAGCGCCCGCTGGCCGAGCGCGCCGGCGAGGTGAACGATCGCCGTGCACACGCTCACTACCGCGTCGAGCGCCGCAACGAGCGCGGCGGTCTCGTCGTAGTCGTCGATCGCTGCCTGCCAGTGGTGGACGGCGAGGCCGTGGTCGCGCCGCAGGACCTCGAGCTCGGCCCGACAGTCCGTGTACTGCAGGCTCACCCAAGTGGCCCGGACCCCGCGCAGCAGCGGCGCGAGTTGTGCGAGCTCGAGCGAGCGCAGGCCGCGCCGCGAGGTCGCGGTGCCGCCGCGCCAGGACAGCCCGATGCGCCGCGCCGGTCCGAGGGCCGTGAGCCGCTCCCGCCACGCGCGCACGCGCGCCGGGTCGGGGTGCAGGTAACCCGAGTGCCGGGGGAAGTCCGCGGCGCTGCGCCGGTAGTGACGCGGCAGGTCCCCGATCGCGACCTGTGCCCGGATCGGGGGCGCCGCGGCGAGCCACGCCGGCCGCGGGTCGCTCTGCGCCGCAGTGACGACGCGCGCAGCGGGAAACGAGCGCGCGAACAGCGGGCCGAGCCGTGGATCGCATTCAACGACGCTCTCGGGCACCCGCGCGAGGAGATCGGGCAGGCAGGAGGCGAACATGATCTGGTCGCCGAGGCCCTGCTCGCCGTACACGAGCAGCGCGCCGTCGCGCACCGCGCCGCCGTCCCACGGCGGAAAGGCGTAGGGCCGCCGCGTCGCGACCGGGCTCGCGAACCGCGCCGCGTACTCGTCCCAGCCGGCGGCGAAGTCGCCCCGCTTGAGCCGCGCGACGGCGCGCATCAGGCGCAGCTCCTGGTCGGCGGGAGCCGCGCGGATCCGATCGTCGAAGAGCCGGAATCCCTCATCGTAGGCGCCCTGCTCGCAACGCACCCACGCGAGATTCGCCTTCGCATCGGCGTGCTCGGGGTCGGCCGCGAGCGAGCGCCGCAGCAGCGCCTCGCCCCGCTCGAACTCGCCGAACTCGCGCGCGAACAGGAGCCCGAGGTCATTGAGGGCCGCGGCGTTGTCCGGCTCGCGCTCGACCACCTCCCCCCACAGCACCGCGGCACCGGCATAGTCGCCCGCGGCGTGCTTCGCACGCGCGAACCGCAGCAGTGCGCCGGTGTGCCCCGGGCGCGCCGCGAGAAACGCCTCGCACGCAGCGGGAACCTCGGCGTCACGGCCAAGGCGCTCGAGCGCGCCGAGCTGCGCGTCAAAGGCGCCCTCGCTCGCGGCGTCGTGATGCAGAGCGAGAAGGGCGTAGTCGAGCGCCCCTTCCGCGTCCCCGGACGCGAGGCACGCGCGCGCGCACAGGGCGTTGAGCGCCGCGTCCTCCGGATGCAGGTCGGCGCCCGCCTCGGCCGCCGCGCGCGCGTCGGCGACCGCGCCCTGCTCCAGCAGGCCCGCGATGCGCTCGCACAGCGCGTTCGCTTCGTCCCGGGCGCGGTCAGGCATGGCGGCGACGGCTAGGCGGCCGCGAGGAGGTCGCGCCGGATGGCGTCCACGACCGGCGCCCAGTCGCCGCCCCGCGTCTGGCGGCGCAGCCGGACGTTCGGATACCAGGGCATGCGCTCGCCCTGCGCCCCGTAGCGCCACTCGGGGACTCGCGGCGTCGCCACCCAGACCGGCCGGCCGAGCGCGCCGCCGAGGTGGACGATGGCGGTGCAGACCGAGACGATGCCGTCCAGCGCCGCGGCGAGCGCGGCAGTTTCGTCGTAGTCGTCGATCGCCTCGGGCCAGTGGTGGACGCGGCATCCGGTCGCCGCGGAGAGCTGCGCGAGGTCGGCCGCCACCCCCGCGCCGTACTGCAGGCTGACGAAGTGGTGCCCAGGGAGGCGCAGCACCGGCGCGAGTTCGTCGAGGGTGAGCGAGCGCCGCTCGGTGCGCGTGCGCGGCGTCCCCCCGCGCCACGACACCCCGATGGCGCGGCCCGGACCGAGCGCGCGCAAGCGCTCGCGCCAGCGCTCCGCTTTCGCTGCGTCGGCGCGCAGGTACGCCGCCGGCGGCGGAAAGTCGCCCTCGTCGCGCCGCAGGTGCAGGGGCAGACTTCCCGCCGGGATCTGCACGTCGATGCCGAGCGGCGCCGTCCAGTCGACCGGATCGCTCTGCAGCCCCGCGTGCACCGTGGCCGACGGAAACGAGCGCGCGAAGATCGGGGCGAGCTTCGGCGCGCAGTCGATGACGCAGCGCGTCGCCGTCGCGATCACCTGCGGCAGGCAGGACGCGAACATGATCTCGTCGCCGATGCCCTGCTCGGCGTAGGCGAGGATCGTCTTGCCGCGCAGGTCCTCGCCCTGCCAGCGCGGGAACGGAAAGGCGCGCTGCGGTCGATCCTCCGACACGAGGCGCAGCTCGTAGTCGCGCCACGCCGCGCCAAAGCGCCCGAGCGTGAGCAGCGTGGTCGCGCGGTGGAAGCGCGCCGGGACGTGGTCCGGGGCGGCGGCGAGCGCCGCGTCGTAGGCCGCGAGCGCTTCGTCGAAGCGGCCCGTCTCGTGCAGCGCGACGCCGTAGGCGGCGAACGTGTCCGCGTCGCGGCGCCCGAGCGCGAGCGCGCGCTCGAGGTGAGCCAGGGCAGGCACGCAGTCGAACGACCCGCGCAGGTGGAGCCGCCCCAGCGCCGCGTGCGCCGCGGCGTGGTCGGGGTGGCGCTCGACGATCGAGCGCACGAGCGCGATGTCCGCGTGCGGCACCGCCTCGTCGGGCAGCCAGCCGACCAGCCCCTCCAGCGCGCGCTCCGACCACGGGTCGGCGCCGAGCGCGCGCCGGTAGCCCGCGAGCGCCCCGGCCCGGTCGCCGCGGCGTGCGCGCAGCGCCGCCAGATTGACGAGCGCGGCCCCGTGGTCGGGCGCGCGCTCGAGCGCCGCCGCGTAGCAGCGCTCGGCCTGCGCATCGTCGCCGAGCAGGACGTGGACGTTGCCGAGATCCGAATGGGCGTCGGGCGAGCCCGGCTCGAGCGCGAGTGCGCGTTCGAGCAGCGCCCGCGCGCGCTGCGCGTCTCCCGCCTGCGCCGCTACGCGCGCGCGCTGCCGCAGGGCGGCTGGCGCCTCGGTACCGCTCGCGAGGACGCGGCTCAGCAAAGTGCGCAGCATTGCACGGACGGCCGTTGCGGCACGCCTGGCGGCACGAAGCGCCGTGTGATTTTTCCCATTCGGGTCGCCCGCGTCGCGGCTCGCGCACCGGGGCGAATGCTAGAATCCGGTTGCGACTGGGAGGCGAGTATGGGGCTGTTCACGCTGTTTTCCAACAAGGAGATCAACGCGTTCGCGAAGGACCTCGCGGCGGACCTCGCCAAGCGCTACCCCTCCGCGCTTGACGTGAATCCCGCGAAGCGCGTCTCGGAGAACCGCCTGACGCGCGTGCTCGAGGAGACGCTCCTGAAGGCGGTCGAGTTCCAGCGCACCCACAAGCTCGGCGTCATCGGCAAGGCGAAGCTCGGCAACGAGTTCCGCTGGCACCTGAAGGGCATGGGCTACACCGAGAAGTTCATCGAGGTCGCCACCGAAGGCCTGATGGTCTACCTCACCCGCGGGCCGCAGCCCGCCGGCACCAGCACCCCCGCCAGCACCGAGAAGTCCTGAGAGCCCGCGCGACCGCGCCCCGGGCGCGTGCGGCGCGCCGGCTCAGGGCAGGTAGCCGGGGATCGCGGCATCGTCGACCGCGTCGATCTGCTCCGGCTCGAGGAACTGCTCGGCGTACTTCATGTATACCTTCCGGCGGATGAACACGTCGAAGAGGTCCGGGTCGATGTGACCGTTCAGCTTGAACTTCCCGAGGATGTTGAGCGACTCGGACAGCGTCTTGCCCTTCTTGTAGGGGCGGTCGCGGGCGGTGAGCGCCTCGAAGATGTCGGCGATTCCCATGACGCGCGCCTGCACCGACATCTGCTCGCGCCGTAGCCCCCGCGGATAACCCTTGCCGTCCATGCGCTCGTGGTGCCCGCCCGCGTACTCGGGCACGTTGCGCAGGTGCTTCGGCCACGGCAGCGCCTCGAGCATCTTGATCGTGGAGACGATGTGGTGGTTGATGATCTCGCGCTCCTCCTGGGTGAGCGTGCCGCGCTGGATCGTCAGGTTCTTCAGCTCGTCGTCGGTCAGGAAGTTCGCGGTGTTGCCGATCGGGTCGCGCCACTTGTACATGAGCCCGATCTGCTGGACGCGCTCCTGGTCCTCCTTCGACATCGACTCGCTGCCGATGTTGCAGCGGCGCAGGAACGTGCGGTCGTCCTCGATCTGGCGCAGGGTGTCGCGCAGCTCCTCGTCGATCTGGTAGCTGCGCTCGCGCCGGTTGATCTCGTCCACGCCGCTGGTGCGCGCGAGCTCGAGCTTGCGGTTGAGCGCGTCGATCTCGGCGTCGCGCTTCAGCACCTCGAAACGGGTGTCGATCAGGTGGATCCGGTCGTAGATCGTCTCGAGTTTGGTGGCCTTGTCGACCACGTGCACCGGCGTGGTGATCTTGCCGCAGTCGTGCAGCAGCCCGGCGATGCGCAGCTCGTAGCGGTCCTTGTCGGTCATCGTGAAGTCCGCGAGCGGGCCATCGGCGGTGTCGTTGACCGCCTCCGCGAGCATCATCGTGAGCTGCGGAACGCGCTGGCAGTGACCGCCGGTGTAGGGCGATTTCTCGTCGATCGCCTCGTTGATCATCCGGATGAACGACTCGAACAGGTTCTCGAGCTGATTGATCAGCGCGCGGTTGGTGAGCGCGATCGCCGCCTGCGAGGCGAGCGATTCGGCGAGCCGCTGGTCGGAGTGCGAGAAGGCGACGATCTCGCCCGTGGCCGGGTCCTGGCAGTTGATGAGCTGGAGGACGCCGATGATCTCGCCCTCGTGGTTGCGCATCGGCACGGTGAGGAACGAC
>CAZIXQ010000049.1:0-18679 GCA_964543155.1 uncultured Enterobacteriaceae bacterium | reverse complement strand
CTCGCGCAGTTCAAGGCGAACAACTACGGCACCGCGATCCAGAGCCTGCAGTCGTTCCTCGCGACCTATCCGCAGAGCCCGCTCGCCCCGTCGGCGCAGTACTGGATCGGGAACGCGCACTACGCGCTGCGCGACTACAAGAGCGCGATCGCCGCGCAGCAGAAAGTGGTCGCGAGCTGGCCGGAGAGCGCGAAGGCGCCCGATGCGCTGCTCAACATCGCCTCGAGCCAGGCCGAGGCGGGCGACGCGAACGGCGCGCGCAACACGCTGCGCACGCTCGTCTCGAAGTACCCCAGCAGCCCGGCGGCCGAGCAGGCGAAGCAGCGGCTCGCGAAGAAGTAGCCGATAGACCCCCGCTATCCCGCGCTAAGCAGATTCGCTTGGCGCGGGCGGCGCGGTCGGTGAGAATGCCCCGCCTTGGCCTGGGGGAGGGCGAATGAACGAAGTCAATCCTGCGAGCCTCGCGCCGATGGTGGCCTGGGGCGGTTTTCTCCTCGCCTTCGTCTTCGGCTTCGTCGGCAACAAGACCAACTTCTGCACGATGGGCGCGGTGTCCGACGTCGTCAACATGGGCGACTGGAACCGCATGCGCATGTGGCTGCTCGCGATCGCGGTCGCGATCGTCGGGGCGAGCGTGCTGGAGCTCTCCGGCGCGCTGAAGCTCGCGAATTCGATCTACCAGTCCCCGAACTTCACCTGGCTCTCCTACGTCGTCGGCGGGTTCGTCTTCGGGGTCGGAATGACGCTCGGCTCGGGCTGCGGCTCGAAGACGCTGATCCGCGTCGGCGGCGGCAACCTGAAGTCGCTCGTCGTGCTCGTGTTCATGGCGATCGCGGCCTACATGACGCTGCGCGGGCTCTTCGGCTCGTTCCGCGTCGGCGTGCTCGAGCCGGTGAGCGTGCAGCTCGCGGGCGGTCAGGACCTGCCGACGCTGTTCGCGAAATGGTTCGGCGGCGAGCGCCGCACGATGCTGATCGTCGCGACCGTCCTCGTCGCCGGCGCGCTCGCGGTCTTTGCGCTGATGAAGCGCGAGTTCTGGCAGCGCGACACCCTGCTCGGCGGGATCGTGGTCGGGCTGGTGGTCGTCGGCGGCTGGTACGTGAGCGGCAAGCTCGGGTACGTGCAGGAGCATCCTGACACCCTGCAGGAGGCGTGGGTCGCGACCAACACCGGACGCATGGAGTCGCTCTCGTTCGTCGCGCCGCAGGCGTTCGGGCTCGAGCTCCTCATGTTCTGGACCGACAAGTCGAAGATCGTCACGTTCGGCATCGCCTCGGCGCTCGGCGTGATCGTGGGTTCGGCGGCCTACGCGCTCGTCTCGAAGACGTTCAGCTGGGAAGCGTTTCGCGACGCGGGCGACATGATCCGGCACATCGCCGGCGGGATCCTGATGGGCTTCGGCGGCGTGGTGTCGCTCGGCTGCACGATCGGGCAGGGGATCACCGGGTTCTCGACGCTCGCGCTCGGGTCGATCATCACGTTCGTCGCGATCGTGGCCGGCGCCGCTGCGACGATGAAGTACGAGTACTGGCGGATGATGCGCGAGGGGTGAGCGCGGCGATTGCTGCGCTGCGTTGACCGCCTCCGGGCGGGTCTGTAGAATCCCGCCTCCTTCCCCGGGGCGTTAGCTCAGTTGGTAGAGCAGCGGACTTTTAATCCGTTGGTCGCAGGTTCGACCCCTGCACGCCCTACCAGAATTTCAAGCACTTACCTCGACCGCTCGTAGATCGGCACCACCTTCGGCAGCAGCCGCTCGATCTCCTTGATGCGGCTCTTGCCGCTCGGATGCGTCGAGAGCCACTGCGGCGGCGAGCCCTTCGACGCCGCGCCCATCTTCTGCCACAGCGTGACCCCGGCGCGCGGGTCAAAGCCCGCCCGCGCCGCCAGCTCGAGCCCGATCGCGTCCGCCTCGGTCTCGTCGTCGCGCGAGAACTTCAGCGTGAGCAGCGCGCCGCCGAGGTTGAACGCGTCCGCGTAGCGCGCGTCGCCCGCGAGCAGTGCAGCGAGCGTGACGCCGAGCCGGGTCAGCTCGCTCTTCGCCACGCGCTCGCGCGCGTGCTCGCGCAGCGCGTGCGCCACCTCGTGGCCCATGACGGCCGCGACCTCGTCGTCGGTGAGCTGCAGCCGGTCGAGGATGCCGGAGAAGAACGCGATCTTGCCGCCGGGCATGCAGAACGCGTTGATCTGGTTCGACCCGATGAGATTGACCTCCCAGCGCCACTTCGCCGCCTCCGGGTTGAAGCGCGCGGCATTCGCGATGACCCGCTGGCCGATCGCGCGCAGGCGCACGACCTGCGGATGGTCGTCGCGGGCGAGCGCGCCCCTGGCGGCGGCCTGGCGGAGCAGCGCGCCGTACTGCTGCGCGGCGGCCTGCTCGAGCCGGTCGGCGGGGACGAGGTGCCGCAGCGCCGAGGGCTTGCCGACCTCCACGCCGTCGGATTTCGCGGTGGGCTGGGCGATGACGCCCGTCGCGAAAGCGGCAGCGAGGAGCGCGACGAGGAATTGCCGCAGCATGCGCATGTAGCCCCAAGTGGGGGCGCGCACGGTGCAGCACAACGCCGCACCGTGCACCAGGAGACGATTGATTGCCGCGCCGCAGCATGGACGGCAGCGCGACGACCCGATCGACCATGGACGTGCCGCGCGATACCATCGCGCGCTCCAGGAGGAGGTGTCCCATGAAAGCAGGTCGTGTCGTGTTTGCCGTCGCGTTCGCGGGCGCATGTGCCCCTGCGCTCGCGGACTTCAATGACACCAAGCCGATCACCGCGACCGTCACCGGCGCGACGCCGAGCGGATACCCGCGCACGATGGTCGAGGGCCTCAACGCGGTCGTGCGCGAGGCCTATCCCGGCTCGGCGGTGTCGTTCAAGCCGAACTCGCCCGGCGGCGGCGTGCAGGCGATCGCCACCAACCAGGCGGATTTCACCGCCACGGCGACCGGCACCGAGGTGCGCCTCGCGAACGAGGGCGGCGCGCCTTTCAAGGAGCCGCTCAAGGGCAAGTTCAGCTACGTAATGCAGCTCTACGACAACCAGTTCATCCACTTCCTGATGACCAAGGAGTGGGCGGACGCGAACGGCGTCAAGTCGTGGGCGGACATCGCGGCGAAGAAGCCGAAGATGCGGCTCGCCATCAACCGCCCCGACAACCCGCAGACCACGATCGGCGCGCCATACCAGGTCATGAAGGCCTACGGCTTCAGCATCGAGGACATCGAGAAATGGGGCGGGAGCTACGTGCTCGGCAACAGCGCGATCGGGCTCGCGGCGATCACCGACGGCAAGGCCGACGTGTTCATGAACGCGCGCAACCTGGGCGATTCGCTCGTCAAGGACATCGCGGGCAAGCGACCGCTGCTGTGGATCGACGGCGACCAGGCGACCGTCCAGAAGGCGGCCGACGTGTTCAATTTCAAGGCCGACATGGTGCCGAAGGACACCTATCCCTTCATGGAGAAGGACTACCCGACCGTCCGGCAATGGGTGGCGCTGCTCGCGGGGGCGCACGTTCCCGACGAGGTGGTCTACAAGTACGTCAAGGCGATCGCGGAGAACGAGGCGCGCGTGCAGGCGATCGGCGGCTCGCTCAAGACCTCCTTCACGACCGCGAACATGGCGAACAACCCGGCCAACCTGCCGTATCACCCCGGCGCGCTGCGCTATTACAGGGAAAAGGGGCTCGTGAAGTAGCCGCCCGCGGCCGCGCTTGCGGTACCTGCGCGAGGGGGTCCGCCACCGCCCCGGAGGGGCCTGGCTGGTACTGATCCGCACCGGCTCGGTGGCCGGCGCGCTGTACGTGCTGTGGATCGGCGCACTCGCGACGATCAGCGGCAACGCCGCCCTGTGGCTCGCGGGACAGGTCGCGATCGAGCCGCTTCACGGCTCGATCGTCGCCTTCGCGACCTGGGCGCGCGCGTACACGGCGAACTGGCACCTCGACATCTCGGTCTTCATCGGGATCACGTTCCCGATCGCGTTCCTCACGACCACCGCGCACCGCGGCCGCTCGACGCTCGCGTGGACCGACGTGCTGCTCGCCGCGGCTTCCTTCGGGGTCGCGCTCTACTACGTCGTCCTCGACGACCGGTTCCTCAACTGGAGCCGCGGCTTCTCGCAGCCGAGCGCGGCCGACGTCGCGGTCGGGCTCGCGCTGATTGCGCTCGTGATCGAGCTCTGCCGCCGCTCGGTCGGCTGGGGCCTCACCTCGCTCGTGCTCGTGCTGCTCGCGTTCACCGTCTTCGGCCGATGGATGCCGGGGGCGCTCAGGCACGAGAACTTCGGCATCCCCTACTTCATCGAGATGATGACGATCACCGAGAACGGCGTCTTCGGCGCGCCGCTCGAAGTGGCGGCGACCTACGCGTTCCTGTTCGTGCTGTTCGGCAGCTTCTACGAGAAGTCGGGCGGAGGGCAGCTCTTCTTCGACCTTGCCGGCGCGGTCACCGGCCGCATGCGCGGCGGGGCGGCGAAAGCCTGCGTCACCGCGAGCGGCCTCTACGGCTCGATCTCGGGCAGCCCCACCGCCGACGTCGCCACGACCGGACCGCTGACGATCCCGATCATGCGCAAGACGGGCGTGCCCGCGGCACGCGCCGGCGCGATCGAGGCGACCGCTTCGAGCGGCGGCGCGATGCTCCCGCCGGTGATGGGCGCGGTGGCGTTCATCATGTCGGACATCACCAACATCGCCTACGCCGCGATCTGCTGGGCGTCGCTCGTGCCGGCGCTGCTCTACTACTACTCGATCTACCTGCTGGTGCACAACGAGGCGGTGCGGAACGACGAACCGCGCATGGCCAACGCCGACATCGTGCCGCTCCGCCGCGCGCTCGCGGGCGGCTGGCGCCACCTGCTGCCGCTCGGCGCCCTCGTCGGCCTGCTCGTCGCCGGGTACACGCCGGTCTACGTCGCCGCAGGGGCGACCGCGGCCGTGATCGTGCTGTCGTGGTTCCACCGGCCGACCGCGATCGGGCCGCGGCGCTTCGTCGAGTGCTGCACCGACACGATCACGCAGCTCGTCCCGCTCGTCGGCGCGGTCGCCGCCGCCGGCATCGTGATCGGCGCGATCGAGATCAGCGCCCTCGCCGGCAAGTTCACCCTGCTCATCACCACCCTCTCGGGCGGGCTCCTCGTGCCGACGCTCCTTCTCTCCGCGCTGTTCCTGATCCTGCTCGGCATGGGCATGCCCACGCCGGCGGTCTACATCATGGGCGCGGCGCTGCTCGCGCCGGTGCTGCGGGGGGTGTTCAGCCTGCCGGAGATGCAGGTGCACCTGTTCATGCTCTATTTCGCCTGTCTCTCGGCGATCACGCCGCCGGTGGCGGTGGCGAACTTCGCTGCGGGCGCGATCGCCGGGGTCAACCCGATGGCGCTCGGGCCCTACGCGGTGAAGCTCGCGATCGGGGGCTTCATCCTGCCGTTCTACTTCCTGTTCAATCCCGGCCTCAACCTGGAGGGGAGCCTCCTCTACGTGCTCGAGTGCGTCGCGTTCGCGGCGGCCATGGTCACTTTCGCGTCGTTCTCGATGCAGGGTTTCCTCGGCGCGCGCCCGATCGCCTGGCCGCTGCGGGTCGTGCTGATCGCCTGCGCGGTGACCACCGTGTCCCCGCGGTTCGACGTCACCTTCGCGGCTGCCCTGATCGGTGCGGCAGTCCTGGCATCGGTCCGCTGGCGCACGGTCCCGGCCGGGGGGCGCGCACCACGCCCGTAGCAGCCATCCGGAGTAAGCCGAACGGGAGATTGCCGCCGCGGCGCGGCCCGCTAGAGTGGGCGGCTACGGGCTTTCTCGAAAGGCGAAGTCATGCTTGGCGAAGTTCCGCTCATCGCGATGAAGGACGTCGCTGCGCTCGTCCCGGACACGGAGATCGAGATGGCGCTCTACGCGGCCTTCTGCCACGATCTCGGCGAATGGCGCGAGCTCGACGTCGAGCAGCGCGCAGCGCTCGCCGCCGCACTCGACGCCTTTCGCGTCGCGTATCACCGGGGCTGGCTCGGCGGAACGGCATTCCTCAACCGCACCGAGCTCGTCTTCATTCCGGCGCTCTCGCGGCGCACGGGTCGTCCGGGCGATCTCGCGCTTCGCCTGCCGCTCACCGGCATTCTCGCGGTCACGACCGCCCCGGCGCTGTGGCGCGACACGCTCACGGTCCGCACGCTCAAGGGCCGATTCCACCTGCGCGGGTTCATGGCCCGGCGGTTCGGTGCGCGCCTGCAGCGGGCGTGCGTCGACCGGCTCGGCCAGTTCACCGGCGGAGCGCTCCGGCCGCAGGCCGCCTGAGGCTCGCGACGCATTCGGGCGTAGCGACCTCAACAGCGGCAATTGCTCGACGGCCTCGCGCTGCCGGCACCGCGACGCGATGTCCGGCTGCGCGCGGTCCCTGTCCTCGCCCTGCGCTTCTGCTGCGACTGCAAATTCCGTCACGTCAAGGAGTTGGGTGGCGGTCCGAGGCCGTGCAGGACGCCACGCTCGCCGGCGTGACATGCTACGCGTCATCGGCCGCAATTCGGTATCGTTCTTGCTGTCTGACGGATGTCCGCGGGAGGGGCGGCGTGGCGCTTAGCCTCAGTCCGTTAAGTCTGCCGCCCCCCGCGCGACACCAACGCAGAGCCGGCCGCCGCGTGCGTCCGGCGCATGAATCGGAGCCAACGGTGCCCCCATCATCGCTCGTCTCGTCGCTCGGGTTTCGGCGCGCCAAGTGCGGCGCGGACGCCGACGCACAGGTCATGAGCGACGACGATTACATCGCGTGGGGCAAGCAGTCGAACAACAGCGAGCTGTCGGCCGCCGAGGGCGACCCGCTCTTCCGGCTCCTCGACGAGGACGACGGCTTCGACGCGTTGTTCGAGGTGCCGTTCGGGCTCAAGCACGCGAAGGACCTGCGCGTGGTGATGCGCCATTCGGTCGCCGTGGTCGGGGACCGGCGCGAGGAGCTCACGCGCAATCCGCTGTTCTGCCCGGCGTTTGCCGCCTTCGCGCTCGGGTTCGCGGTCGGGCTCGCGCAGGCGCACCGGCTCAGGCACCTGGGCGTGCGCGCGAACCTCGCGCGGATGTCGCGCAAGCAGGCCGAGGCCTGCGAGGCGTGGGGCGTGGAGGTCGCGACCTATTTCCTTGCCACCGTCGACGAGGACGGGATCTTCGGCAAGGCCTCCGACTTCGACCTGTACGGCATCCCGCACCGCTGGCGCCTCGTCGCCGACGACCGCCGGCTGGAGACCTTTGGCCTGCTCAAGGAGTGCGTCGAGAGCGGCAGGCGCGCGGCGCACGCCTGGTTCGAGGACGAGACGGCCGACGTCCCGCCGCACTTCCTCGACGCGCTCGCGAACTTCGTCGACGCCTACCCGAACCAGAACTTCGAGTAGGTCGGCGCCGGCGTCGCGCTTCGCGGTCGGTTTTCCAGCGCGCCGATCGGGTGCTGGCGAGGCGCGCGGTCGTTCCGACCCCAACCAGAATTTCGAATAGCGGCCCGCGGCCGCGCGCCCCCTAGCTCAGTCCGTATCCGCGCCGGTAGAGCGTCCAGCGTCCGTCCGGCGTGCGCCGGTAATGCCGATCGTCGGCCTGCCCGATGAGGTGGATGCACCACTCGCGCTGTGCATCGCGCTCGGCGATGCGGTTCGCCTCGCGCACGGTCATCTGGTGCTCGAGGGCGCCGAACTCCGCCTCGAACACCGGCACGCCGTCGCGCGTCAGCGCGGCGTAGCCTGCGCCTGCGGCGATGAGGGCATCGGGCTCGAGCGTGCTCTCGTCGACGCGGCGGGGATGGTCCACCGCTCGGGTGTCGGGAGTGCGCAACACGGCGTGCTCGATTTCCATTGCATTCTCCTGAGGCGGGACGGGACGTCGCGACGGGCAGTGCCCCGGAGCGGGATCCCGGGTTCGTCGATGCTGCCCGCCTTTCATGACAGCATCTCGTACGCGAGGTTCCAATGTCGCTCGGCAACGACGTTGGCCGTACAATTCGGCGCCGGATCCTCCATCGCGCCGCAGCGCAACAACGTGCCTTCCGATCCGACTCGTCTCCCGCCGCGCGTCCCGGGACCTGAATGACGCGCCCACCGAGCTGGCTCGCCGAGGCGCTTGCCGTCGACTACACGAAGCTCCTGCCGCTGCGCGCGGCGGAGCGCCGGTTCGGCTGGGTCGCGCCGGACTTCGCGGGCGTGCTCACGCGTTTTCCGGACGTGTTCGCCTGCGAACCGGAGCGCATCGCGCTCGCGGACGCGCTCGACACCGCCCAGGCGCGCACCGAGGCGGTCGCCCGGGTGCTGGCGGTGCTGCGCGCCGAGGGCCTCGTCACCGGCTGGCGCGACGAGCAGCACGAGGTCTATGCCGAGGCGAGCGGGGAGCCGCTGTTCCGCATCGAGCGGGCCGCGGTGAAGCGCTTCGGCATCCGCGGGCGGGCGGCGCACCTCAACGGGATCGTCCAGACCGGCAAGGGCCTGGCGATGTGGATCGCGCGGCGAGCGCGCGACAAGGCCACCGATCCGGGCAAACTCGACAACCTCGTCGGCGGCGGCATCGCCGCCGGTCACGACGCCTGGCAGACCTTGATCAAGGAGGCGCGCGAGGAGGCGGGCATCCCGTTCTTCGTCGCGGAAGGGGCGCGGCTGCGGGACACGCTGGCGTTCGACTACGTGGTGCCCGACGGCCTCGACTCGAACGAAGTGGAAGTGTTCGACCTCGTCCTTCCCTCGGGCTTCGTGCCGCGCAACGAGGACGGCGAAGTCGACGGCTTCGAGCTGGTCGGTTTCGACGAGGTCCGGGAGCGCCTGGCCATGCCCCACCTCTTCACGGTCGACGCGGCGCTGGTCGCCTGGAACTGCCTGCAGCGGTGGGGCGGCGCCGGGGCGCTGTGAGGCCGCCCGGCCCGCACTGCAGCCGCGCCCCGTCAAGCCAAGTTGTACCGCGCCCCCGCCATGCCGCTCGCATATACTTGCCGCGACACAACAATTTGCCCCCGGCGACGCGGCCGCGGGGCTTAGAGGCACCCGTGACCAGGCGGCGATTCGGCAACCTCCCTCCGGGCATCCCCCCGCGATCTCCGGCGGCGCGGAGGGTGTCCGCGTGAGCGTTCAGGTCGGCACCTGGGCGAGCGCCGGCAGGCCCTACCGTATCGCGGCGTTCGTCGCCGCCGCCGCGTGCCTGTTCGGGGGCTGGGCCTACCTGTACCTGAAGTCGCGCGCGGTCGACCTGAAGGCGGCGACCGAGGCGCTCGCGGCGTTGCGCGAGCTCAAGGAGTCGGACAGCCGCTGGAATGACTGGCTGATCGGGACGCGGCTCGCCGCGGGGGCGCAGCCCGCAGGGCGCGCGCGCGTCGAGCCGACGCGCATCCAGAGCGTGCTCGCCAACCTGACGCTGCAGAACGCCGCGCTCGACAACGCGCTCGGGCCGGGGACCCTCGCGAGCCTCAGGCAGGCGCTCGACGACAAGGCGAAAGCGGTCGACGACTTCGGCGCGGTGCGCGCGCGCCACGGCGCCGCGGTCGCCGCGTACGCCCAGGCCGCGGAAGGCTTCGCGACGTTCGCGCGCGAGCGGTCCTCCGGCGTGCCGCCCGGTGCGCTGCGCGATGCCGACCGGATGCGCGAGACGGTGCTCGCGTTCGAGGCGCAGCCGACCGCCGCCGCCGAGAAGGCGGCGCGCGAGGCGATCGACCAGTTCGGCTCCGGCGAGGCGCCGGAGTCGGCGCGCAGCGAGTTCGACCGGCTCGCGGCTGCGGCGCGCCAGGCGCTCGACGCAAAGGCGCAGGAGGACGCGCGCTTCCGCGAAGCGTTCTTCTCGTCGACCGGGCCGCGCCTCGAGTCGGCCACCCGCGCGGTGGAGCAGGCGTTCGGCAACGCGGTCGAGGAGGCGGAGCGCTTCCGCTGGTACCTGCTCGTGTACTCCGGCCTCGTGGTGCTGCTGGCGGCGTGGCTCGCGCTGCGCCTCACCGAGACCTACCGGGTGATCAACCGCATCAACCGCAAGCTGCGCGAGGCGAACGACTTTCTCGAGTCCCGGGTCGAAGCGCGCACCCGCGAGCTGAAGAGCGCGCTCGACCAGCTCAAGGAGCAGGAGGCGCTGCTCATCCAGAGCGAGAAGATGTCCTCGCTCGGGCAGATGGTCGCGGGCGTCGCGCACGAGGTGAACACGCCGCTCGCGTACGTGAAGTCGAGCCTGGAGGCGGTCGCAGGCGGCATGCCGAAGGCGCGCGAGGCGCTCACCGAGTCCGAGCGCCTCGTGCGGCTGCTGCAGTCGGAGCAGGCCGACGAGGCCGAGCTCACGCGGCAGTTCGCCGCGGTGAACGGCGCACTCGCGGAGATGCGCGGCGGCGAGCGCCTCGCGGAGCTCGACACGCTGGTGAAGGACGGCCTGTACGGCATCGCGCAGATCGCCGAGCTCGTGACCAACCTGCGCAACTTCGCGCGCCTGGACCGAAGCAAGGTGGCCGAGTTCGACCTGAACGAGGGCCTGAAGAGCGCCCTCACGATCGCCAAGAACCACGTCAAGCGGCGCACGGTGAAGCAGGAGCTCGGCCGCATCACGAAGGTGTCGTGCGCGCCCTCGCAGATCAACCAGGTGTTCCTCAACCTCATCACCAACGCCGCGCAGGCGACGCCCGAGGAGGGCGGGGTGATCGGGGTGCGCACCTGGCAGGTCAACCCGGGCCAGGTCGCGGTCGAGATCTCCGACAACGGCCACGGCATCCCCGCCGACGTCCTGCCGAAGATCTTCGACCCCTTCTTCACGACGAAGGAGGTCGGCAAGGGCACCGGGCTCGGCCTCTCGATCTGCTACAAGATCGTCGAGGGCCACGGCGGGCGCATCGACGTGCAGTCGAAGCCCGGCGCCGGCACCCGCTTCACCGTGACGCTGCCGGTGAGGCCGGTCGCCGCGGTGAACGAAAGCGCGGCGGCGAGGGCCTGAGGCCATGGACCGCCCCGCGCGCATCGGCAAGTACGCGATCGTCGGCGAGCTCGGCAAGGGCGGGATGGGCGTCGTCTACAAGGGCCACGACCCGGTCATCCGGCGCGACGTCGCGCTGAAGGTCATCCGCAAGCGCGACCTCGACCCGCAGGACGCCGAGCACGCGCTCGAGCGCTTCAAGCGCGAGGCGCAGGCGGCCGGGAACCTCGCCCACCCGAACATCGTCGCGATCTACGAGTACGGCGAGGACGAGGAGAACGCGTTCATCGCGATGGAGTGCGTGGTCGGCCGCAGCCTGCGCGACCACCTCGTCGCGGGGTACCGGCCGGAGCTCAAGGTCTTCCCCGAGATCCTGGTGCAGATCCTCGAGGGGCTCGAGTTCTCGCACTCGCGCGGGGTCATCCACCGCGACATCAAGCCGGGGAACATCCTCATCAGCGAGATGGGCACGGCGAAGATCAGCGACTTCGGCATTGCGCGCCTCGAAGCCTCGCACCTCACGATGCTCGGGGAGGTGCTCGGCACGCCGTACTACATGGCGCCCGAGCAGTTCGACGGCCAGCCCGCCGACGAGCGCAGCGACGTCTACTCGGCGGCCGTGATCGTGTACGAGGTGCTCACCGGGCGGCGCCCCTTCGAGGGCCAGGGCGCGGCGCTCATGAAGCAGGTGCTCCAGGGCGAGCCGGCGCTGCCCTCGTCGCTCGAGCCGCGCCTGTCGCAGGAGCTCGACCGGGTGCTCCTGAAGGCGCTCGCCAAGCGCCCGGAACACCGGTTCCGCAGCGCGCGCCAGTTCCTCGAGGCCCTCCTTGCGGCGTTCGACAACGAACCGCTGCCCGCGAGCATGACCGACACCGGCGAGCACGAGACGACCGTCCCGAGCATCGACGAGACGCCGTCGGGGACGAAGCGGCTCACGCCGGGCAACCTGAGCGCGCTGCGCCGGGCGATCGCCGCCGCGCCGCCGCCGGCGCCCGCGCCGGCCGCGGCGCCGGCGCCCGCGCCCGCGCGTGCCGCCGGACCGCGGCGCCCGCGGCTGCTCTTCGTGGACGACGAGGAGCGCGTCACCAACGCCCTGAGGGCCGTGTTCCGCGACACCTACGACGTGGTCACCGCGTCGGGCGGCGCGCAGGCGCTCGAGATCGTGCGCGCGCAGCCGTTCCACGTCATCGTGAGCGACCAGCGCATGCCCGGGATGCTCGGAGTGGAGCTGCTGCGCGAGGTGAAGACGCTGCGACCGAACGCGGTGCGCATGCTGCTCACCGGCTACTCGGATCTCGCCGCGATCGTCGGCTCGGTGAACGACGGCGAGGTGTTCCGCTTCGTCTCCAAGCCCTGGAACCAGGACGACCTGCAGGGCACGATCGCGGAGGCGGTGACGATCGCCATCGCGCTGGAGGCGAGCCCGCCGCCGCGCGCCTCGGTGCGGCCGAGCGAGGACGTGGTCGCCCTCGTGCTCGACGACTCGGCGATGGCCCGCGCCGCGCGCGAGATGGCCGGCGACCTGTGCCGCGTCGTGCACGCGCCCACGCTCGACGACGCGCTGCACGCGCTGGCGGTGAACGAGGTCGCGGTGCTGATCTGCGACCTCGAGTCGCAGCGCGTGGACATCACCGTGCTCCTCAAGCTCCTCAAGCAGGAGCATCCGGCGACGCTCGTCATCGTGACGACCAGCCGCTCCGACTCGGAAATGATCATCAGCCTGATCAACGAGGCGCGCATCTTCCGGTTCATCAACAAGCCGGTGAACCTCTCGCTCCTGCAGAGCCACCTCGTGGCGGCGCTCGAGCGCTACCACGCGTTCAAGGCTTCCCCCGAGCTGGTGAAGACGCAGCGGGCGAAGGCGAGCTCGGCGGCCGAGTCGCGGATCGGGCCGCGCTCGATCCTCGACCGCCTGCGCTCGATCACGACGCGGATCGCCGCGCCGTTCCGCAGCTAGGCCCGGCCCGCGCCGGCCCGTCCGGTCCATGCGTCACGCGATCTACTTCGCGCCCGCCGAAGGCACGCCCTGGTGGCGCTTCGGCGCGGCCTGGCTCGGCCGCGATCCGGCGACCGGCGCGGAAGTCCCGCAGCCGGCGCTCGAGGGGGTCGCGCCGGACGAGTTCCGGGCCCTCACCGAGACGCCGCGTCGCTACGGCTTTCACGCGACGGTCAAGGCGCCGTTCGCGCTGCGCGCGGGCGCGACGCGCGAGGCGCTGGCCGCCGCACTCGAGCGCTTCTGCGCCGCGCGCTCGGGGGTCGCGCTGCCGCAGCTCGAGGTGACGCAGCTCGACGACTTTCTCGCCCTCGCCCCGGCCGCGCGCGAGAGCCGCGTCAACGATCTCGCCGCCGAGTGCGTGCGGGACTTCGAACCGTTCCGCGCGCCGCTCGAGGCCGCCGAGCTGGAGCGGCGCCGGCGCAAGGGGCTCACGCCGCGCCAGGACCGCTATCTCGAGGAGTTCGGCTACCCGTTCGTGCTCGCCGAGTACCGCTTCCACCTGACGCTCACCGGGAGCCTGGAGGCCGCCCCGCCGCACCTCGTGGCGGCGCTGCGCGCCGCGGCCGAGCACGCGGTCGCGGCGCTCGCCGGAGAGCCCCTGCAGCTCGACGCGCTCGCGCTCTTCGAGCAGCCCGAGCGCGCGGCGCCGTTCCGGCTGGTCGCGCGCTTCCCGCTCGGGGCCGACGCGCGCTGAGCGCAGGCGCGGGACGCGGCGCGCGACTCAGGCCGCGCGCGCGTCGGCCTCTTCGCAGTGCACGATCTGGTAGCCGGGGCCGGTCTCTCGCCCGACCGGCACGAGGTGCAGCGTAGCGCCGTCGCGCTCCACCCGGAACGGGCCGTCGCGCACCGCGCCCGGCCGGGAGACGACCATCAGGCCGGTGCGGGAGCGGCGACCGTCGAGCAGCAGTCCGAAGTCGGCGGCCCCGTCTCCGTCGCCGTGCAGCGCCACCGCTGTGACCTCGCGCGTCGGCATGAGCATCGCGACCTCCGTGCGGTCCGGGCGCTCGCGCAACAGGCGGCGCACGACCCCGACCTGCCAGCGCGCGGCCTGCTGCGCGCGGACCGCCACCAGCGCGCCGAGGCGCAGCCAGCTGCGGGGCGCGCCGTTCACCACCGCCTTCACGCCGCCTGCGCCGGCATCCTCCATCAGCCACTCGTCGGTGGCGGCGGGCAGGAAGGCGAGCGAGCGGTCGGGCTGCAGCCGGTCGAGGATCTCGTCGAACCCCCAGACCACCTCGAGGCGCGACTCCAGGCGGTGCCGCGGCCCTTTGCGGGTCGCGGCGTCGATGCTGCAGTAGCGCCGCAGGTGCTCGAACATCGCCGTGACGAGGGCGGGCTCGTAATCGAGCTCGCGCCGGAACTCCGCGGGGATGGCATTGCGCTCGGCGATGCGGGCGGCGAGGCGGTCGAGAAAATCCATCGCGTCGGCCGCGCAGAAGTAGCGCACGGTGTCCGCGGACCGCACCGGGCGCGCGAGCCGCGCCGGCGCCGCGGGCTTCGCGAGGTCCAGCCAGTGCGTCGCCTCGGGCTGGGCGACGGCGGCCACTGCGAGGCCGGACGCGGCCGCGGCGAGCAGGTCGTCGAGGGCCTGTAGCTCGGCCGCCCGCAGGCTCGCGGGCGAGGCGATGGCCAGCGCGACGAGGCGGGCGAACTCGTGCTGCGCCGTCGACATGCGCTCGTCTCCGGCAAAAACCTGCGTGCGCGTGCCGGCGATTCCGAGCCGCTCCGCCGCCGCATAGATCCGGTAGGCGCGCCGCCAGAGCGTCTCCTCGACCGGCTCGCGCGCCGCGTGCAGCCACTTCAGCGTGGCCGTCAGCGAACGCAGCGCGCAGACCGCGACTCGGGCGCGGTCCACCTTCGCGTCGCCGCTCGCGAGCGCCGCCTGGAAGCACGCGGCCGCGCCTGCGTGGAAGCGGATGATCGTCGCCAGCGCCTGATCGCTCTCCCCCGACGGTATCTCGCCCGCGCGCAGGAGCTGCTGCGCGAGCGCCCCCACCGCGTCCTCGCCCGCCGCGTACGCGAGATGGCCGATGCGTGCACGCTCGGCCGCGGTGAGCGCTTCGTCGCCTGCGGCCGCCTCGAGCCAGTCCGCAACCGCCGCGGCTGCTTCGAGCGCGTTGGCGCTCGCGCCGACCGCGGCGGCGAGGCGCTCGGCGCGCCGCGGATCGGCGAGCGGATGGGAGGATTTTCTGCGGAAGAGTTTCGGCAACATGGTCCTTCGGTATGGAAGGCCGGCGCTTCGCATCGGGCCGGGCGAAACCCGATCCTATTCGCGGGGCCCCCCGGACCCGGGCGGGCGATTCCCGCTTCGCGCGCATCTTTGACAAGATTTGACACTTGTGCCGGGCGCAGGCGCTCGCGCGGCCGTGCCCCCACTGTCGGCCGGGCGACGCCGGAACGATTAGACTGGCGGCCCGGCAGAATGCGGGCCCGCCCGCGCCGCCCGCCCCGCCGCGCGCACGGAACCCGCAACGAAAGGAGCCAAAGCATGGCTGGCACATACATCGACATCACCGCCGCCGACGGCGGCAAGTTCCGCGGCTATCTCTGCCTGCCGCCCGCGGGCCGGGGTCCCGGCCTCGTCGTCGAGCAGGAGATCTTCGGCATCAACGAGAACGTGCGCTTCGTGTGCGAGGAGTACGCGAGGCAGGGGTTCGTCACCCTTGCCCCCGACCTCTTCTGGCGCATGGAGCCCGGCATCGACCTCGATTACAGCGAGAAGGGCTGGGCGCGCGCGTTCGAGTGCTTCCAGAAGTTCGACGTCGACACCGGCGTGAAGGACATCGCCGCGACGATCGCGGCGCTGCGCGCGCGTCCCGAGTGCACCGGCAAGGTCGGGTGCATCGGCTACTGCCTCGGCGGCAAGCTCGCCTACCTCACCGCCGCGCGCACCGACTGCGACGCATCGGTCGGGTACTACGGCGTCGGGCTGGATGGCGTGCTCGGAGAGAAGGCAAACATCAAGAAGCCGCTCATGCTGCACATCGCCGAGCTCGACAAGTTCGTCTCGCCGGCAGAGCAGGCGAAGGTGAAGGACGGGCTGAAGGCCATGGCGAACGTCGAGATCCACAGCTACCCCGGCGTCGACCACGCGTTCGCGCGGCACAAGGGCGATCACTACGACAAGGCGGCGGCCGAGCTCGCGAACTCGCGGACACTGGGCTTTCTCAAGAAGCACCTCGGCGCCTAGCGCGCCGCGCGGAGGTCAGCCGAGCAGCTGGCGCGCCATGATCATCCGCTGGATCTGGTTGGTGCCTTCGTAGATCTGGGTGATCTTGGCGTCGCGATAGAGGCGCTCGACCTCGAAGCCGCGGATATAGCCCGAGCCGCCGTGGATCTGCACTGCGTTCGCGGTGTGCGCCACGGCCGCGTCGGACGCGAAGCACTTGGCCATCGAGGCTTCGAGCGTCGCACGCTCACCCGAGGCGAGCTTCGCCGCCGCCGCGTGCACGAGGAGCCGCGCTGCCTGCAGGTCCTTCGCCATGTCCGCGACCATCCACTGCACCGCCTGGAACTCGGCGATCGCGCGCCCGAACTGCCTGCGCACCTGCGCGTACTCGACCGACGCCTCCAGCGCGGCCTGCAGGATGCCGACCGCCAGCGCGGCGATGCCGACGCGACCCTTGTCGAGCACGCCCATCATCATGTGGAAGCCGCGCCCCTCGGGGCCGAGCATCGCGTCGTCGGGGAGGCGCACCGCGTCGAATGCGAGCGCGCCGACCTGCGAGGCGCGCTGCCCCATCTTGTGCTCCTTGCGGCCGATCCTGAAACCCGGCGCATCGCGATCGACGAGGAAGATGCTCATGCCGCGATGGCCGGCCTCGGGATCGGTGCGCGCCAGCACGCAGGCGAAGTCGCACACCGGCGCGTTGTGGATCCAGATCTTCTCGCCGCTGAGCGTCCAGCCGTCCGCGGTCCGCGTCGCGGTGGTGCGCAGGTTCGAGAGGTCGGACCCGGCCTCGGGCTCGGTCAGCGCATAGGCGCAGCGCCGCCCGGCGGCAAGCAGCGGGCGCAGGTAGCGCGCGTGCTGGGTGCTCGTGCCGTGTTCGGCGAGGAGCGTGCCGACCAGCTCGACGAGCCCGCACTGGTCGGCGACCGAAGCGTAGCCGCGCGCGAGCTCCTCCATCACGACGGCGTAGGCGAGCGCGTCCGCCCCCGCCCCGCCGAGCGTCTCCGGAACCGTGATGCCGAAGAGGCCGAGCGAGGCCATCTCGGCGTACAGGCCGGACGGGAACGTCTCGCCCTCGTCGAGCGCCTGCGCCTGCGGACGCACGCGCTCCGCGGCGAACTTGCGCACCGCCTCGCCGACCATGCGGTGGCGGTCGGACAGCAGCGGCGAGGCGAGGGCGTCGGGGGTCACGGCGCGGGGTCCTCCGGAAGCCACTTCATGATGTGCTCGCCGACCACCGCGAGCTCGCCGTCTGCCTTCGCGACCTCCACCTTCGCGCGGCTGCGGCGCGTCGCGGCATCGACCTCGAGGATCGTGTAGCGCGCGGTGAGCGTGTCGCCGATGAAGACGGGCTTGAGGAAGCGGATGCGGTCGTAGCCCATCGACACCGAGGTGCCGCGACTGCCCCGCTCGCGCGCCCGGGCGCTGATCATCGCCGAGACGGTGGAGAGCAGCGCCATCGACAGGATGCCGTGCGCGATGCGCCGGCCGTACGGCGTCGTGCGCGCGTGCGCAGCGTCGACGTGGATCGGGTCGTAGTCGCCCGAGATCGCGGCGAACGCGTCGATGTCGCGCTCGGTCAACTGCTTCGAGAACTCCGCGGTCTCGCCCACCGTGACGAACAAGCCCTGCGCCATCGCTCCCCTAGACGAAGCCGTACAGCTCGGCCGGATTGTCGGTCAGGATGCGGCGGCGTGTCGCCTCGTCGGGGGCCCAGTCTAGGAGCAGGTCGAGCAGGTCCGCGTCGTCGGGGACCGCATCCGGCGGCGCCGAGGGATGCGGCCAGTTGCTCGCCCAGAGCATCCGCTCGGGGGCGTGCCGGACGAGCGCCCGGGCGAGGCGGCCCACGTCCTTGTAGCCGGGCGCGCCGGTCTTCGACGTCTCGTACGGCGCGGAGAGTTTCACCCAGCAGCGCCCGGTGTCGAGGAGCCGCAGCAGCGCCGCGAACGCGGGATGGTCGGGCGCGACCGGCTCGAGGTACTTGCCGGTGTGATCGATCACGAAACGGCCGGGGAGGCGCGCGATCCGCGCCGCGTGCGCGGGCAGCTCGCGCCCGTCGAGCTGGATGTTGGCGAACCATCCGAACGGATGCACGCGCGCCATCACCTCGTGCATCTGCGCGAGCGGCACCGCCCCGTTCGGCAGGTCGAAGATGCGTTGCGCGACGATGCCGCCGAGAGTGAGGCGCTCGATCTCGGCCTCGCTCACGCCCGGCTTCACCACGCCGACGCCCTTTGCGCCGGGGCCGAGCGCGCGGATCGCGTCGAGCGTCACGCGGTTGTCGTCCTGGTAGGCGTTCGGCTGGACGACGACGACGCGCGCGAGGCCGAGGCGCTGTCGCATCGCGCGATACGCCTCGACCGGGAAGTGGCCGGGGAGCGCCGGTCCGCCCGGCGCGCTCGGCACCGCGGCGTCGTACACGTGCATGTGCGTGTCGCACGCACCCGCAGGCGGGACGAGGCGCGGGCGGCGCGCGTTCACTGCTTCTTCTTGGCCTTCGCTTTCGCGGCCGGCCGAACCGGCTTGCGCCCGGCGCGCGCCTTCTTCGGCGGCGGCCGGCTCGGGTCGCCGCCGAACTCCGCGGCCACGAAGGTTCCCCCCTGGTAGAGCTCGACCCGCGGGTTCGCGTCGTCCAC
>CAZIXQ010000048.1:3591-19278 GCA_964543155.1 uncultured Enterobacteriaceae bacterium | reverse complement strand
TCTGGCGGAGAGGGAGGGATTCGAACCCCCGTCAGGGCAAGCCCTGAAACAGATTTCGAGTCTGCCGCATTCGACCACTCTGCCACCTCTCCGGGGGCGCGCATTGTACCATCGGCACCCTCCTCTTCGGCCCCGCGAATCATGACCAGCGACCCTGCGCAGCTCGTCCGCGACTATCTCGCCGCGATGGAGCGCCGCGACCTTGCCGCGGCAAAGGCGATGCTGGCGCCGGGATTCTCGATGATCTTCCCCGGCGGCAAGCGCTTCGAGACGCTCGACGCGCTCGTCGAGTGGGCGAAGCCGCGCTACAGGCGCGCGTTGAAGGCCTACGACCGCTTCGACGCCGCGCCCCAGACGGACGGCTCGACGGTCGTCTTCTGCTTCGGCACCCTGCACGGCGAACTGAACGACGGCACGCCCTACTCCGGCATCCGCTTCATCGACCGCTTCACCGTGCGCGACGGGAAGCTCGCCGACCAGATGGTCTGGAACGACATGGGCGAGGTGCTGGGCAAGCTTGGCTAGTGCGAGATCGCCGGCAGCCAGGTTGCGAGCGGCGGGAAGGCGATGATCAGGCCGATCAGCAGCAGTACGCAAAGGATGAACGGCGCCGCCGCCAGGTAGATGTCGCGCATCGTGGTGCCCGGCGGCGCCACGCCCTTCATCACGAAGAGCAGCAGTCCGAACGGCGGCGTGGTGTACCCGACTTCGAGCGCGAGCAGCATGATCAGCCCGAACCAGATGAGGTCGAACCCGAGCGTCTGCGCCAGCGGGAAGAAGATCGGCGAGGTGAGCAGCATCATCGACAGCTGGTCCATGAAGCAGCCGAGGAAGAAGATCACCCCGAGCATGATGAACAGCATGACGAGCGGGGTGACATCGAATGCGGTCGCCCACTTGATGAGCCCGCTGGAGGCGCCCGAGAAGGCGAGCAGCTGGCTGAACGTCGCCGAGCCGAAGATGATCAGGAAGGCCATCACCGTGACGCGCAGCGCGGCGTCCACCGACCTCCTGAACGATGCCCAGCTCAGGCATCGAAACGCCACCGCGAGCAGCATCACCCCGACGCAGCCCACCGCCGCCGCCTCGGTAGGTGTGGCGAACCCGCCCACCATCGCGCCGATCACGAGCAGGATCACGAGGAACATCGGCAGGATGTCCAGGACCACGAGCCGGATCTTCTCGGCGGCGGAAGCCCCTTCGACGACGTAGCCCGGCGCGGCGCTCGGATCGACGCGCGTCCACGCGAAGATGAGCACGACGTAGAGGCTCGCCAGCACGAGGCCCGGCACCACGCCGGCGAGCAGCAGGTCGCCCACGTCGATGCGGCCGAGCGTGGCGAGCAGGACCGCGAGCGCCGACGGCGGAATGATGACCGCGAGCCCGCCGGTGCCCATGATCGGCCCCATCGAGAGGTACTTGTTGTACCCGCGCTTGATCATCTCGGGCACCATGAGCGACCCGAGGAGCGCGGTCGAGCCCATGCTCGAGCCCGACAGCGCCGCGAACCCGGTGCCGCCGGCGACCGTTACGTAGGCGAGCCGGCCGGGGACATTGCCCATCAGCTTGTCGATCGCGTTGAACATCCGCGTCGCGAGCCCGGTGTAGTAGAAGAGCTCCCCCATGAGCAGGAACATCGGAATCGGCACCAGCGCAAAGCTCGTCATCGCGCCGAAGCCGTTGTTGAGCACCTGCGCGATGCCCTTCGCGCCGCCCATGAAGAAGAACGCGCCCGCGATGTTCGCCGCCAGAAACGCGATCGCAACCGGCATGCCCGCGAGCATCAGGGCCACGATCAGCCCGAAGAGCAGCGCGACCGCCCAGTACCACTCCACCGCTCTACCTCGCGTCGTGCTCGCTGGCGGAGAGGCCCCCGCCGAAGGGGGGCTCGCCGCGCACGAGGAAGCGCAGGAACTCGATCGCCATCATGCCGAACGAGAGCGGCATGAAGACCATCAGCCGCCAGCGCGGCATGTCGAACGAGCGCACGTCCATCTCCGACTGGAGGTAGTTGCGCACGGTGATCTCGCCGCCGTACCACGCGAGGATCGCGCAGACGGCCACGCACGCGCCGAGGATCAACCGCGTCGCCGTGCGCTGCGCCGCCGGCGGCAGGTTCGCCAGCAGGACCTCGACGTAGATGTGTCCCTTCTCCCGCACCAGCCACGGGGCGCCGAGCAGCGGGATGAGGAGGAGCCAGTACTCGGTGAAGGTGAAGAGGTGCGCCGAGCCCTGCGTGCCCAGATTGCGCAGCGCCACGTCGGTCACGATCGCGACCATCATGGCGACCATCAGGAGTCCGGCCAGCACGGCCATGCCGCGCAGCAGGAGCTCGTAGCCTTTCGTCAGGAGGCGCACGCGCGTCGGGAACGCGGCGGCCGCGCGACGCGAGGTCGGCGCGGCCGCGGGATTCCCCGCCGGGGCCGGCTCAGCTGCCGGGCGCGAAGAGCTTGCGGAACTTCTCCACGTCCTGCCGGCCGCCCGCCTTCTCCATCCGCTCCTTCATGCGCGCGAAGCTCGCATTGCGCGCCTCGTTCGCGAAGCTCGCGCTCGCCTGCTTGCCGAGCGATACGCCCTTCATGCCGCGCTTGGCGAGCTCGGCGAATTCCTTGGTGCGCAGGTCGGCGAGCGTCTTCATCGACGCGACCTCGTGTTCCGCCGCGACCTTCGTCAGGATCTCCTTCGCCCTGGGCGAGAGCGCGTTCCACTTCTGGATGTTGACGATGATGCCCAGATCGGTGGAGAAGAACGACGGGTCGAGGCGGTACTTCAGGAAGCGGTCCCAGTTCGCGTCCATCAGGCCGATCTCGGTCCAGCCGGTCGCGTCGATCGTGCCGCGCTCGAGCGCGGTGTAGACCTCGGTGGAGGGCAGGTTGATGACCTGGGCCTTCAGGTAATTGGTGAAGAACGCGTTGTAGATCGGGTTGCCGCGCAGCTTCACCCCGCTGATCGACAGGCCGCCGTTCGCGTCGAGCTTCGGCTCGTTCTTGAACCAGATGTGGAAGCGGATCCCGCTGTCGACCCAGCCGAGATAGTAAACGCCCATGCGCCGCACGTGCGCCTCGTTCAGCTCCGCGAGCGCGCCGCTCCTGCGCGCGGTCGGCCCGTCGATCGTGCTCGCGCTCACCGCGTCGCACTCGGGCACGTTGCCGGCGTAGAAGGCGCACGGGGTGTAGACCATGTCCACGACCCCGTTGCGGACCGCGGCCGGCTGCTCGAACATGCCGATCGCCTCGGGCCCACCCCGGACCTGGATCTCGACCACGCCCTTGCCGGCGGTGTTCACCTTCTGTACGAATTCGAGGAAGCTCTTCGAGTAGACCCAGCTGGCGGGAAAGGCATGGACGGCGGTCAGCCGTTCCTGTGCAACGACGGGAGCAGCGAGGCTTGCGACGGCAAGCGCCGCGCCGGCCATGGACCTGATCAGGGTGCGGGTCATCGGGGATCTCCGTGGATGCGGCAGCGCCGCAAGTTATGGTTTGTGACAGCGCGCCGTATCTTAGCCGAGGGTCACGGCTCGAGTCGACATCGGGAAGTGAGTGACCCCGCCCGAGAATCGGGGCAGCGCCTTGAAATGCGCCCGCATCGCGTGACGCAGGGGCGAGGCCAGCGCGGCGGTCAGGGCGGACGGGCTGTCGAACACCACCTTGTTCCGCTGCATGCAGCTCGCCCGTGTCCACGGCAGGTGGCAGACATACTCGATCGGCGTGTAGACCTCCAGCTCCCGGATGCCCGGCAGCTGTGCCATCAGCGGCACGTGCTGCGCGAGGTAGTCGTCGAGCCACGCGTGCGGGTCCTCCGCCGGACCCGGGTAGGCGACGAGGTACGTGCACCAGGTGTCGCCGCCCCCGCTCCTACCGGCCGGCTCGGGAACCTCGTACGCCCGCACCGCCATCGCCTGCTGCTCGACCTCGGCGCCCGACAGGGCGGGGAGAACGTCCGCCCGCGCGAGCGCCTGCAGGCGCCCGGCGCGGCCCGCTGCCGCCTCGAGCATGCGGAGCGAAGCGAAGTAGAGCTGCAGCGCGAGCGGCGGCGGCGCGCCGTCGTCGAGCAGCGGGTCGTGCGCGTGCGCCGGCGTGTGCACCAGCGCGCGCACGAGGCCGGGGATCCCCCGCAGCGCCGCGTCGATGCGCTCGTGCTCGGCCCGGGAGACCCGCGCCTCCGCACGCGCGGATTCGCGGTAGACGGCGAAGAGGCAGAAGCCGGGCGTTCGGCTCGCCGCGTTCATCGCGCCGCGGGCGTGACGCCGGGCTTCTCCGCGACGATGACCGTCCAGGGGAAGCGCCAGCTCTCGTAATCGGGCGCGAGCGCGCCGTCCGCCTCCTCGAACGCGCGGATCTCGACGTTCTCGAATCCGAGGCGCCCGAGCGTCGCGACGAGGTCCATCTCCGCGAGCGGCTCCATGTACGGTTCGTTGTTGCGCCGGCCGTGCCCGTAGTGGATGAAGCGCGCGAACGCGTCGCCGCGCGGCTGCGCCTGCGGCAGGAAGTCGAGGTGCACCATCTTGCCGCCCGGCTTGAGCACGCGCGCGGCCTCCGCGAGGGTCCGCTCGACCACCGGCGGCGGCATCTCGTGCAGGAGCATGGTCGACGTGACGAGGTCGAAGCTCGCATCGGGGCAGCCGGTCGCCGCGGCGTCGGCCTGCCGGAAGCGCACATTGCGCGCGTCCGCCTCGGCCGCCGTGCGCGCGGCGAGCTTCAGGCACGGCGCGGCGAGGTCGATCGCCTCGATCGCCGCGTCCGGAGCGCGCTCGTAGAAGGGGCGCGTGCTCTTCCCGAATCCGCAGCCGAGATCGAGGATCCGCCGCGCGCCCGGCGCGGCCCGTAGCGCCAGGTCGGTCAGGCGGTCGTGCAGGTCCGCGTGCCGGGCGCCTGCGAGCGGGGTGGTGCTGCGCGCGCCGCGCTCGTAGACGAAGCCCGCGACCGGATCGCTCCAGACCCCGCCCGGATGCTGGTGGATGTCGGTGCCGGTGTAGTACCGCGGCAGGTCGAGATCCGCTGCGAGCTCGAGCAGCCCCGGCGGGAGCGGCGCCGCGAGCGCCGCCTCGAGCCGCGCGCGGTCCTGCGCGTGCCAGGCCTGCAGCCCGTAGCGGCCGGAGTACTTGTAGCGCTGCAGGTGGCGCTCGAGCCAGGCGTAGTACGCGTAGAGCGTGCTATCCGCCATCAGCCGCCGCGCGTCGGCCGCCGTTGCGGGCCGGGTTCCCTGCCGCGCCACGCGTGCCTCGTATTCGGCGCGGACCGCCGGGAAGATGCGCTTCGTCCAGTAGGTCTTCGCACCGAGAAGGAACGACTGCGCGGCGGCGAAGCTGCGCCCGTCGATGCGCCCGCCGCTCACAGTGGCCCCTTCGCGACCTGGCGTCCGAGCAGGTGGTGCATGAGGTGCTCGACGAACGCGTCGCGATCCGCGGCGCGTGCGGCGATCTCCTCCGGCGAAGGCTCGGCCTCGAGAGCGGCGCGGTCGAGCAGCCCGCGCGCCGCGAGCTGCGCTTCGAGGGCGGCCAGCCGGTCGCGCAGCACATAGACCTCGGTCGCGAGCGCCATCACGACCCCGAACGCGCGGTCGAGCGCGGAGTCGGCGAAGAACGTCTGCTCGGGCCGCGACTCGTCCACGATCGCGTCCGCCTCAGCGCGCGGGCCGGATCTGCTTCACGCCGCCCATGTACGGCCACAGCGCTTCGGGCACGTCGATCCCGCCGTCCGCGCGCTGGTAGTTCTCCATCACCGCGACGAGCGTGCGGCCGACCGCAAGACCGGAGCCGTTGAGCGTGTGTGCGAGCTCGGGCCTGCCCTTCTCGTTGCGGAACCGGGCCTGCATCCGGCGCGCCTGGAACGCCTCGAAGTTGGAGCACGACGAGATCTCGCGGTAGGCGTTCTGGCCGGGCAGCCAGACCTCGATGTCGTAGGTCTTCGCCGACGAGAAGCCCATGTCCCCGGTACACAGGACCACGACGCGATACGGCAGCCCGAGCCGCTTCAGGATCACCTCGGCGTGCCCGGTGAGCACCTCCAGCGCATCGTAGGAGTGTGCGGGGTTGGCGATCTGGACCAGCTCGACCTTGTCGAACTGGTGCTGCCGGATCATGCCGCGCGTGTCCTTGCCGTAGGAGCCCGCCTCGCTGCGGAAGCACGGGGTGTGGCACACGAACTTGAGAGGCAGCTTCTCGAGCGGGACGATCGCGTCGCGCACGATGTTGGTCACCGGCACTTCCGCCGTCGGGATGAGAAAGAACTCGCCCAGCTCGCCGCGCGGCACCGCGAAGAGGTCCTCCCTGAACTTCGGCAGCTGCCCGGTGCCGTACATGGCCGCCGCGTTCACCATGTACGGCGCGTAGACCTCGGTGTAGCCGTGCTCGCGCGTGTGCACGTCGAGCATGAACTGCGCGAGCGCGCGGTGCAGGTGCGCGATCGCACCGGTCATCTGCGCGAAGCGCGCGCCGCTGATCTTCGCCGCGGTCTCGAAGTCGAGCCCGCCGACCGCGGCCCCGAGGTCGACGTGGTCCTTCGGGGCGAAGTCGAACGCGCGCGGCGAGCCGATGCGCCGCACCTCGACGTTGTGTTCGGAGGAGCTGCCCGTCGGCACGCTCTCGTGCGGCAGGTTCGGGATGACGGCGAGGAAGTCGACCACACGCCGCTGGATCTCGTCGAGCCGCTTCTCGAGCTCGCCGAGCTCGAGGTTCGTGGCGTTCGCCTCGGCCATCAGCGGCGCGGCGTCCCCGCCCTTGCCCTTCGCCTGGCCGATCTGCTTCGCGAGCGCGTTGCGCTTCGCCTGCAGCGCCTGGGTGCGCGTCTGCACGAGCTTGCGTTCGTCCTCGATGGCGCGGAACGCCGCTGCGTCGAGCGTGAAAGGCCGGTCGGCGAGGCGCTGCGCCACGCGATCGAGGTCGGTGCGCAGGAGTTGGAGGTCCAGCATGGCTCGTCAGTCTTCCGGTTCGGTGTTCTTCTTGCGTGCGCCCGCGTCGAGCTCGCGCAGGTGCGCGAGCCTTTCGGCGATCCGCCCCTCGAGCCCGCGGCCGGTCGGGCGGTACCACTCGACCGGCCTCATTCCATCCGGGAGGTAGGTCTCCCCGGCCGCGTAGCCTTCGGCCTCGTCGTGCGCGTAGCGGTAGTCGCGCCCGTAGCCGAGCTCCTGCATCAGCCGCGTGGGCGCGTTGCGCAGGCGCAGCGGCACCGGCCGCGACCCGTCCTCGGCCACGAACGAGCGCGCCGAATTATAGGCGACGTAAACCGCGTTCGACTTCGGCGCTACCGCCATGTAGACGACGGCCTGCGCGAGCGCGAGCTCGCCCTCCGGCGTGCCGAGCCGCTCGTAGGTCTCGGCCGCGTCGAGCGCGAGCCGCAGCGCGCGCGGATCGGCGAGCCCGACGTCCTCGGCCGCCATGCGGATGATCCGGCGCGCGAGGTAGCGCGGGTCGGCCCCGCCGTCGAGCATGCGGACGAACCAGTAGAGCGCGGCGTCCGGATTCGAGCCGCGGACCGACTTGTGGAGCGCGGAGATCTGATCATAGAAGGCCTCGCCACCCTTGTCGAAGCGGCGAAGGTTGCGGGCGACTGCGTCCTGGACGAAGGCGCCATCGACGGCTTCCACGCCGCGGCTCGCCGCGGCGGTCTGCAGGATCTCGAGGAGGTTGATCAGCCGCCGCGCATCGCCGTCCGCGAGGCCGATGACCCGCTCGCGCGCCTGCCCGTCGAAGGCGAGCTGCGGCATCGCGCGCGCCGCCGCCCGGTCGAAGAGCGTGCCGAGCTCCTCCACGGTGAGCGGCTGCAGCACGTAGACCGCCGCGCGCGACAGCAGCGCCGAGTTCACCTCGAACGAGGGGTTCTCGGTGGTCGCGCCGACGAAGGTGAAGAGGCCGCGCTCGACGTACGGCAGGAACGCGTCCTGCTGCGCCTTGTTGAAGCGGTGCACCTCGTCGACGAACACGATCGTCGCGCGGCCGGTCGCGGCGAGCGCGTCCTGCGCCCGCTGCACCGCCTCGCGAATGTCCTTCACGCCCGAGAGCACGGCCGAGAGCTGGATGAATTCCGCGTCGAACGCCGCCGCCATCAGCCGCGCGATCGTCGTCTTGCCGACGCCGGGCGGCCCCCAGAGGATCATCGAGTGCGGCTTGCCGGACTCGAAGGCGAGGCGCAGCGGCTTGCCGGGGCCGAGCAGGTGCGCCTGACCGACCACCTCGTCCAGGGTGCGCGGCCGCAGGAGCTCCGCGAGCGGGGCGTGCGGCGACGCCTCGGCCCGGGCGGGCGCGGCGGACGCCTCGAAGAGATCGGCCATCGGGCGGATGGTACCCGCGCCGAACGCGGGCGTTACCGGTCGCCGATGACGTCGGCGCCGGGCGGGGGCACGAACCGGAACTGCGCGGCGTCGACGCGGGGGTTGCGCTGCAAGCCGGTGAACCGCAGCTCGGTCGTCTGGCCGAAGGTGTCGGTGAGCACCATGCGCTCGATCCCGGAGAACCCGAAGCCCATGCGGATGCGCTCGAAGTTCGACTCCTTCTCGCGCGGCACCGCCTCGACCCACTCGAGCCCGTCCTTCGGGCCCTCGTCCGTCAGCGTGAAGGCCTTGAGCGCCTCGTTGGAGCCGGCCAGCAGCGCGGCCGGCGTGGCGCCGAGCGCGAGGTCGAGCTTGCGCACCGTGACCTGCCGGAGCTCCTCGTCGTAGATCCACACGCGCGCGCCGTCGCCGACGATGAGCTGGGCGTAGGGCTTGGCGTAGGTCCACCGGAAACGGCCCGGCCGGGAGAACGCGAACGTGCCGCGCGATTCCTGGATGACCTTGCCCTCGCGGCCGTAGATCCGCTGCTCGAAGTCCGCCGTGGCCGCCTGCGTGACGGTCATGAACTGGTTCAGGCGGTCGATGCCGCCCGCCCCCGCCGCGGTCGCGGCGCCGAGCAGGGCGAGCGACAGTGTCAGGGTCGGCACGAGGCGGCGCATGGGCGTCGGACAGTCCGCCGGCGACCGGGTTCCGCCCGGGCAATGCCTTGGGGTCAGGCCTCGCCCCGGCTCGGCACCAGCACCTCGCGGTTGCCGTTCGCCTGCATGGGCGACACCAGCCCGGCGTGCTCCATCTGCTCGATGAGGCGCGCGGCGCGGTTGTACCCGATGCGCAGGTGCCGCTGCACGAGGGAGATCGAGGGCCGGCGCGTCTGCAGGACGATCTGAACCGCCTGATCGTAGAGCGGATCGGCCTCGCCGCCCTCGCCCGCGCCGAGCTCGCCCGCGGCCGCGCCGCCCTCGTCGGCGTCGAGCACGCCCTCGACGTAGTCGGGCTCGCCCTGCTGCTTGAGATAGTCGACGACCTTGTGCACCTCCTGGTCGGCGACGAACGCGCCGTGCACGCGCTGCGGCAGGCCGGTGCCGGGCGGAAGGTAGAGCATGTCGCCCTGCCCGAGCAGCGCCTCGGCGCCCTGCTGGTCGAGGATCGTACGCGAGTCGACGCGCGAGGACACCTGGAACGCGATGCGCGTCGGGATGTTCGCCTTGATCAGGCCGGTGATCACGTCCACCGACGGCCGCTGGGTCGCGAGGATCAGGTGGATGCCGGCCGCGCGCGCCTTCTGCGCGAGCCGCGCGATCAGCTCCTCGACCTTCTTGCCGACCACCATCATCAGGTCGGCGAGCTCGTCGACCACGACCACGACGTGCGGGAGCTTGGCGAGCGGGACCGGGTTCTCGGTCTCGATGGTGGTCGGGTCCTTGAGCGGCTCGCCGCGCTTCTCCGCCTCGGCCACCTTGTGGTTGTAGCCCGAGAGGTTGCGCACGCCGACCCACGACATGAGCTTGTAGCGGCGGTCCATCTCGCCGACGCACCAGTGCAGCGCGGAGGCGGCCTGCTTCATGTCGGTCACCACCGGCGCGAGGAGGTGCGGGATGCCCTGGTAGACCGAGAGCTCGAGCATCTTCGGGTCCACCATGATCAGCCGCACCTCGCGCGGCTCCGACTTGTAGACGAGCGACAGGATCATCGCGTTCAGCGCGACCGACTTGCCCGAGCCGGTGGTGCCGGCGACCAGCAGGTGGGGCATCTTCGCGAGGTCGACGACCACCGGGTTGCCGCCGATGTCCTTGCCGAGCGCGAGCGCGAGCGGCGCGTGCAGGTCGTGGTAGGCCTTCGAGCCGAGGATCTCGGTCAGGCGCACCGTCTGGCGGCGCGGGTTCGGCAGCTCGAGGCCCATGCACGACTTGCCCGGAATCGTCTCGACGACGCGGATCGACACCACCGACAGCGCGCGCGCGAGATCCTTCACCAGGTTGACGATCTGCGCGCCCTTCACGCCCACCGCCGGCTCGATCTCGTAGCGCGTGATGACCGGGCCCGGGTAGGCGGCCAGCACCTTCACCTCGACGCCGAAGTCGCGCAGCTTCTTCTCGATCAGGCGCGAGGTGAACTCCAGCGTCTCCGGGCCGATCGCCTCCCGGTCCGCGGGCGGCTCGTCGAGCAGCGCGAGCGGCGGCAGCGGCGTGTCGGGCAGGTCCTGGAAGAGCGGCGCCTGCTTCTCCTTGATCACGCGTTCGGACTTCGGGATCTCGCGCACCGGCGCCTCGATGCGGATCGGCTCGTGCTGCTCGACGATGCGCTTGCGGTCCTCCTCGACCGCCGCCTCGCGCGCGACCGTGGCGATCTCCCCCGCCTTGCGGTCGGCGCGCCGCTCCCACAGCTCGACGGTCCTCGCCCAGGCGAACTCGAGCGCGGCGCCCAGGCGCTCCATGACGCTCAGCCACGAGATCCCGGTGAAGAGCGACAGGCCGATCATGCACGCCGCCAGCAGGAGCAGCGTCGCGCCGGTGAACCCGAAGGTCACGTTCGCGACCTCGCCCACCACTGCGCCGAGCATTCCCCCCGGTGCGAGCGGCAGGCTCACCTGCAGCGTGTGGAAGCGCAGCGTCTCGAGGCCGGTCGAGCCGACCAAGAGCACCGAGAAGCCGGCGAGCGCGACGATGAACGGCCGCCGGTCGGAGATCGAGCTGCCGTCGAGGCGGCGGTAGCCCCAGATCACCGCGTACGCGAGCAGCAGCACCCACCACCACGCCGACACGCCGAAGAGGTAGAGGAGCAGGTCGGCGAGATAGGCGCCCACCTGGCCGCCCGCGTTGCGGATCCGGTCCGCGGCGACGCTGTGCGACCAGCCTGGGTCGCCGCGGTGGTAGGTCGCGAGGATCAGGACGAGGTAGGCCGCGACGACCGAGAGCGCCAGCCAGCGGGACTCGCGGAGCAGCCGCGCGACGCGCCCGGGGAGCGGCGGCGAGCCGGCGGCAGCGGACTTCAGGGTGGCCATGGGTCAGCGCGCCCGGCCGGGCCGGGCGAACCGGGTCGGGAGCGCGGGCCGGCGCGGCGGCCGACCCGGATGCGCGCGCTGCGGCGGGGGGCGGTGCGTGCCCGCGGGCACTACGCCCGAGCCTCCGACATCAGCATCGCCTCGTGCAGGAAGATCGCGCCCGACTTCACCTCGATGTGGCCGCTCGTCTGCAGGTCCTTCATCACGCGGCTCACCATCTCGCGCGAGGCCCCGATCATCTTTGCGATGTCCTGCTTGGGCAGCTTCTTGGTCACCACCCGCTGGCCGTCGACGGTCTCCGCCATCTCCATCAGCAGGCGCGCCACGCGCCCGTAGACGTCCATCAGCGCGAGGCTGCCGATCTTCTTGTCCGCTTCGCGCAGACGCTTCACCAGCCCCTTCATGACGCCCACCGCGATTTCGAAGTTCTCGGCGAGGCACTTCTTGAAGTCCATCTTGTTGATCGTGAGCAGCTCGCAGGGCTCGATCGCGATCACGGTCGCCGAGCGCGGCGCCTCGTCGATCAGGCCCATCTCGCCGAAGAACTCGCCCTGGCCGAGGATCGCGAGGATCACCTCGCGCCCCTCGTCGTCGCTCATCATGACCTTCAGCCGCCCGGAGATGACGATGTAGAGCGCGTCGGTCGGGTCGCCCGCGTTGATGATGGTCGAATTGCGCGGGTAGGACTTGCGCCCGACCACCCGCGTGAGCAGCGCGAGCTGGCCCTCGGGCAACGTGGAGAACAGCGGCACGTTGCGCAGCAGAAGCGTGGAAACGCTAGCAGGACCCGCCATGTGATGTCCCCTCTTCGAATAGACTGCTATGCGGCCGAATGGTAGCAGAACGGCCCCTGCGCGCCCCGCAGCGGGACGCCGTGGCGAGGCTCGCCGCGCACCCGACCTCCTCTCCCCGCCGCGCGCTAGAAGACCCACACGAGGCTGAAGTTCGCGCGGCTCGTGTCGCTCGACGGCGGCGAGCCGCGTTGAATCTGGAATCCGTAGTCGAACCGCAGGCTGAGGTGCGTGCCGTAGGCGATCCGGATGCCCGGTCCGACCGACGAGATGCCGATCACCTCGGGCTCGAACGCCTCCGGATTGATCCGGTACACCCGCCCGAAGTCGTAGAACGCCAGCACGCGCGCGCGCCAGGGGCCCGGAGGCAGCAGGTCCGCGCCGAAGTCCGGCGAGTAGAGCTCCACCGAGCCACTGTAGCCGCGGTCGGCGGCGAACTGGCGCTCGAAGAACCCGCGCACCGAGTCCATGCCGCCGATGCCGAACTGCTCGGCGGGCAGGAGTTCGTCGCGGGTGTACTGACCGGCGAGCCGCGCGCGCGCCTGCAGGCCGCGCGGCAGCGCGTAGAGGTAGCTCAGCGTGGCGCGCGCCAGGGTGTAGCTCGCGGGCGCGCCCGGACGCACTGCGTCGAAGGTCGCCTGGGTCCCGTCGTTCCCGCCCGGGATGTTCTGGACGCCGGCCACCGCGAACGCGAGCTCCTGGCTCCCGGCGCGATAGGCGCCCGCGTACGCGAGGCTCAGCGGGCGCAGCGTGTAGTCGGGCGTGAGGCTCCCGGTGGCGCCGACCGGGGTGACGTCGTTGTTGTAGATGCGCCAGTCGAAGCCGAGGGTGAGTTTCTGGTCGAGCGCGCCGGCGGCGGGCAGACCGAAGTTGTAGCGCCCTGCGTAGAACCAGCCGCTTCCGCTCACCGCGAAGAGGCTCTGCACCACGCCGGAATCCACGTTCGCGTAGCCCGCGACGAGATCGATCGAGTCGCCGAGCGAATACAGCGGGATGTGGTAGCCGGCGCCGGCGATCAGTACGTTGTCGTTGGGAGGAAGCGCGAGCCTGTCGGGCTCGTCCTCCTTGCCCGGCGAGGTCACATACTGCAGGGTGAGCACGTGGTCGCGGTCGAAGAGGTTCGCGTGCTGGAAGCCGATGCCCACACGGTACTCGCCGGTGTCGGGCGTTCCGGTGTTGTCCAGCCCGAGGCTGAACCGCCACGGGCGCTGGTCCTCGACGCGCACCTGCGCGGCCACGTCGCCCTCCTCCGCGCCGCCCTTCAGCACGACGGTCGTCTGCTTGACCGGGCTCTCGTTGGCGAGCCGCAGCTCGCGGGCGAGCCGCGCGGTATTGACGGGCGCGCCTTCCACGAGCGCGGGCAGGCTGCGGCGGATGTTCGCGTCGTCGAAGTACCGGTTGCCCTCGGTGTTCACGGCGCTCACGCGCCCTTCGATCACGCGCAACCGCACCACGCCGTTCGCGATCTCCTGCTCGGGGACGGCGACCTGGGTCGCGCCGTAGCCGAGACGCGCGTAGGCGGCCTCGAGCGCCGCGCGTGCGCGCTGGACGTCCGCCAGGCTGCGCTCGGCGCCGGTGAACGGCGCGAGCGCTTCGTCGATCCGCTCAGGCGCCATCAGCGTTGCGCCCTCTACAGCAAAGCGCTTGATCGGAAACTGCGGGCTCAACGCGGTCTCCTGCGCGAACGAAGGCAGCTGCCACCCGAGAAGGGCGGCAAGCGCAATGCGATGAACACGCGTCAATGCGACAGCTTTCGATGGGCGTCCCGGGCACTGTGGGGGTCAGCTTCAACGGCGGAGTATAGGAGAGGATCTACAGAAAAACAACCGGTTAGCGCCGAAACCTCGACTTGGCCTAAGGAAAGGGCCGCCCGACCCCCGCTGCGCGGCCCGTATAATCCACTCCAGCACGACTCATGCCCGGAAGCGCCCCCGCCGCAATGCCCGACCAACCCACCAAGCACTGCCGCCTGCTCATCCTCGGTTCGGGGCCGGCCGGGTACACCGCCGCGGTGTACGCCGCGCGCGCGAATCTCCGCCCGGTGCTCATCACCGGGCTCGCGCCGGGCGGTCAGCTCATGACCACGACCGATGTCGACAACTGGCCCGCCGACGCCGAGGGCGTCCAGGGACCCGATCTGATGGCGCGCTTCCAGAAGCACGCCGAGCGGTTCGAGACCGAGATCGTGTTCGACCAGATTCACACCGTGCTTCTGCGCGACCGACCGCTGCGCCTCGAGGGCGACAGCGGCACCTACACCTGCGACGCCCTGATCGTCGCGACCGGCGCCTCGGCGAAGTACCTCGGGCTCCCCTCGGAGCAGAAGTTCATGGGCAAGGGCGTGTCGGCGTGCGCGACCTGCGACGGCTTCTTCTACCGCGGCCAGGACGTCGCCGTCGTCGGGGGCGGCAACACCGCGGTCGAGGAGGCGCTGTACCTCTCCAACCTCGCGCGGCGCGTGACGGTCGTCCATCGGCGCGACAGGTTCCGCGCCGAGAAGATCCTGCAGAAGAAGCTCCTCGAGAAGCCGAACGTCGAGATCCGCTGGAACCACACGCTCGACGAGGTGCTCGGCGACGCGAAAGGCGTCACCGGCGTCCGCATCCGCCATGCCCAGAGCGGCGCGACCGCGGCGCTCGAGGTGCAGGGGCTCTTCGTCGCGATCGGCCACAGCCCGAACACCGCGCTCTTCGAAGGCCAGCTCGAGATGGAGGGCGGCTACATCGTCACCCGCGGCGGGCGGAACGGGAACGCGACGGCGACCAGCGTGCCCGGCGTGTTCGCGGCGGGCGACGTGCAGGATCACGTCTACCGGCAGGCGGTCACGAGCGCCGGGTCGGGGTGCATGGCGGCGCTCGACGCCGAGAAGTACCTCGAGAACCTCGCCTGACCGGCGCGAGGTACGCGCCGTGAAGCGCCCGCTCGACCCGCGCATCCCCGAGGAAGAGGCGGCGCTGTTCCGCGCCGCGGTCCGCGACGCGGTGCCGCTGCGCGCCGGCGAGCGCCACCATCACCCCGCCCCCGCGCACCCGCCCGTGCCAGTGCAGTCGCTGCTCGACGAGCGCGCGGCGCTCGCGGAGAGCCGGCACGGCGCGCTCGACGAGGACGATGCGGTGCTCGAGGCGGGCGACGCCCTCGCCTACGTGCGCGAGGGCATCTCCCGGCAGGTGCTGCGCCGGCTGCGGCGCGGTCACTGGGTGGTGCAGGACCACCTCGACCTCCACGGCATGAACCGCGCGCAGGCGCACGAGGCGGTGGCGGCGTTCCTGCGCCTGGCGGTGCGCCACGCGCACCGCTGCGTGCGCATCGTGCACGGCAAGGGGCTCGGCTCGAAGAACCGCGAGCCGGTGCTCAAGGGCAAAGTGAGGGTGTGGCTGGCGCGGCGCGAGGACGTGCTCGCGTTCTGCCAGGCGCCCGCAGCGCAAGGAGGAAGCGGCGCGGTCCTCGTGCTGCTGCGGGCCTGATCGGCCTCGGAACGTGGCCGCCGCAAGGCGGCACCGTGCTGGGGAGCGCGAGGGGGTGTGGCCCCTCGCGTCGTTCGGCGATTGGCCGCCGCAAGGCGGCGCCGTGCTTGGGGAGCGCGAGGGGGTGTGGCCCCTCGCGTCGTTCGGCGATTGGCCGCCGCAA
>CAZIXQ010000048.1:0-3491 GCA_964543155.1 uncultured Enterobacteriaceae bacterium | reverse complement strand
GGCGGCGCCGTGCTTGGGGAGCGCGAGGGGGTGTGGCCCCTCGCGTCGTTCTAAATCGCGGCCTCGTTCGTCTCGCCGGTGCGGATGCGCACGACCTGCTCGACCGCGGTGACGAAGATCTTGCCGTCGCCGATCTTGCCGGTGCGCGCCGCCTTCACGATCGCCTCGATCGCCGGCTCGACCATCTTGTCGACGACGACCACTTCGACCTTCACCTTCGGCAGGAAATCTACGACGTACTCGGCGCCCCGATAGAGCTCGGTGTGGCCCTTCTGGCGCCCGAAGCCCTTGACCTCGGTGACAGTGAGGCCGGTGACGCCGACCTCGGCGAGCGCCTCCCGCACCTCGTCGAGCTTGAAGGGCTTGATCACGGCCTCGATCTTTTTCATGGCGGCTCTCCAGCGGCTGGGGCGACTCGCCGCCGCATGCGCGACGGACGCGTAAGTCGCGGGCGAGTATAGCAAAAGCCGATCGTGGTCCGACCGTTGCCGCGCCCGCGCCATTCGCGAATAATCGTGCGGCCATGTCCGGATTCCTCGCCCCGCGCGCGCACTACTGGGCCGCGCAGGTCTATGCGTTCTTCAAGCGCTACCGGAGCGCGATCGAGGCATTCGAGCGCGCGCTCGCGCTCGACCCGACGATGCTCGAGGCCTGGCGCGGGGTGGGGTTCCTCTACGCGCAGGAGCGCGAGCCCGCCAAGGCCATCGTCGCGCTGAAGCGCGCCGTCCAGCTCGCGCCGGAGGACGCGGACACCCGATTCAACCTCGGCTTTCTCTATCACGAGCGCGGCGCGCTCGACGAGGCGGTCGCGCAGTTCAAGGAGGCGATCCGCCTGAAGCCCGCGCTCGATCGCGCGTGGTACGGGCTCGGCGTGATCGAGCTCGGCCGCGGCGAGCTGCCGGCCGCGATCGAGCACCTCCAGGAGGCGGCGAAGCAGCAGTACTTCAATCCCCACGCCGGGCACCAGCTCGCGGTCGCCTACCACCGCGCGGGCGAGCACGCGAAGGCGGTCGCCGAACTGAAGCGCGTCGAGTCCTTCGATCCGAAGATGGGCGCGCAGATCGCGCGCGACATCGGCGCGCGCTGAGCGCGCGCGCCGGCCGCAGGCGGGATGGGCGACCGACGGACCCTGCGCGTCGTCGAGGATCTCGCCGCGGTCTCCGCCGGCGAGTGGAACGCGCTCGCGGGCGCCAACCCGCTCCTGCGGCACGAGTTCTTCAGCGCCCTGCACGAGACGGGCTGCGCCTCGGCCCGCACGGGCTGGGCGCCACGCTTCATCACGCTCTGGGACGGGGACCGCCTCTGCGGGGCGCTGCCGCTGTATCTCAAGTCGCACTCGTACGGCGAGTACGTCTTCGACTGGGCGTGGGCGGACGCGTACGAGCGAAGCGGGCTCGCCTACTACCCGAAGCTCCTCGCCGCGATCCCGTTCTCGCCGGTGAGCGGCGCACGGCTCCTCGCCGCGGATCGCGCCGCACGCGACCGGCTGGTGCGCGCCGCCCTCGAGCTCGCGCGCGAGGTGTCGTCGCTCCACGTGCTCTTCCCGTCAGAGGAGGAGGCGCGCGAGCTGGCCGCCGCGGGCCTCATGCTCCGGCGTGGCGTGCAGTTCCACTGGTCGAACCCGGGCTACGCGAGCTTCGAGGCGTTCCTCGCCACGCTGACGCACGACAAGCGCAAGAAGATCCGCCAGGAGCGGCGCAAGGTGCGCGAGGCGGGCGTCGCGTTCCGCCGCAAGACCGGGCGCGAGATAACGCCCGCGGACTGGAAGTTCTTCGTGCGCTGCTACGCCCTTACCTACCGCGCGCACCGCTCGACGCCCTACCTGAACCTCGCCTTCTTCACCCGCCTGGGCGAGACCCTGCCCGACAACGTGCTGCTCGTCCTCGCCGAGCGCGACGGGCGGCCGGTCGCCGCCGCGCTCGATCTCTACTCGCCGGAGGCGCTGTACGGCCGCTACTGGGGGGCGGTGGAGCACGTCCCTTGCCTCCACTTCGAGGCGTGCTACTACCAGGGACTGGAGTTCTGCATCGAGCGCGGCATCCCCGCCTTCGAGGGCGGCGCACAAGGCGAGCACAAGCTCGCGCGCGGCTTCCTGCCTGCGCCGACGTGGTCGGCGCACTGGCTCCGGCACCCGCAGTTCGCCGACGCGGTCGAGAAGTTCCTCGCGCGGGAATCGAAGGGGGTCGAGCGCTACATCGACGAGCTGGCCGAGCACAGCCCGTTCCGCTCGGCGTGAGCGCCGCCCGGCCGTAGCCCGGCTGCTACTGTCGCCTCGCCGGCGAGTCGGCGGCGGCCTCGCGCTCGCGCCGCGCACGCTCGAGCTGCTGGCTGCGCTGCTCGTTGATCGAGTCGATCGACGACGCGGGCGTCCCGCTCGCGCCGCGGCGGCGGAGCGTCTCCTCCATCTGCGCCTCGCGCTGGTCGCGCGAATCCTGGATGCGGCGCGCGTTCTCCTCCTCGCGCGCCCGGCGTGCGGCCTCCTGCTCGAGCCGCGAAGGCGCGTTCGGGTCGTGGCCCGAGCGGGGCGTCGGCTCCGGCGCGGCGATCGGCCGAATGACCGTGCCGTCCGGACGCCGCGCGTCCTGCGCCGCCAGGGAGGCCGTGAATGCGGCGAGCGCGATCGCCAGAGCGATCTGCGCGATAGCAGTCGAATCGATATGCGTGCCCATGCTTTCCTCTCGCGGATCAGAACGCCGGCTTCTTCTTCGCCTTCTTGTACGCCGAGATGCCGTCGACGATCTCCCTCTTGGCCTCCTCGGGCCCGAGCCAGCCGACCACCTTCACCCACTTCCCGCGCTCGAGGTCCTTGTAGTGCTCGAAGAAGTGCGCGATCTGCGCGAGCGTGATTTCGGGCAGGTCGCGCGCCGCCTGCACGCTGCGGTAGAGGGGTGAGAGCCGGTCGATCGGCACGCCGAGCACCTTGGTGTCGTCGCCCGCCTCGTCCTCCATCTTGAGCATGCCGATCGGCCGGCAGCGCACGACTGCGCCCGGCACGATCGGCAGGGGGCTCACGACGAGCACGTCCACCGGGTCGCCGTCGCCCGAGAGCGTGTGCGGGATGTAGCCGTAGTTGCACGGGTAGAACATCGAGGTCGAGAGGAAGCGGTCGACGAACATCGCGCCGGTCGCCTTGTCGACCTCGTACTTGATCGGCGGGGCGTGCATCGGGATCTCGATGATGACGTTGACGTCGTTGGGCGCGTCGCGCCCGGAGGTCACGCGGTCGAGATTCATGGATTTCGCAGCAAGCCCTGTTGCGGCGCATTATAGCGATGCGGCGCGGCCCGACGGTTTGACCCGTCCGCGTCGCGCCGCCGATAATCGACCGGTCCGAAGGAGGAGCACATGCGGCTCAGGAACAAGGTAGCGATCGTCACCGGGGCGGGCTCCGGATTCGGGGAAGGCATCGCCCAGCGTTTCGCCGAGGAAGGCGCCAGCGTGATGGTGAACGACATCCACGTCACCGGCGCCGAGCGGGTCGCGACGTCGCT
>CAZIXQ010000047.1:0-19297 GCA_964543155.1 uncultured Enterobacteriaceae bacterium | reverse complement strand
GTCGATGCCCGTGCCGCCCAGGTCCGCGACGTACGCGAGCCGCACGCCGCGCAGGTTCTCGGCGCGCGCGACGATGTCGTAGGCGCACGCCCACGGCGGGGCCACCGAAGCCGGGTGCTTGAGCGAGAACCCGGTCATGCCGTCCAGCATCAGCGCGCAGTCTTCGGCGTCGCGCGCCATCGGGCCGGCGACGTTCTGGTCGTGCCACGGCAGGTTCATCGGGTAGCGCGCCACGAGCCCGGTCGTGGTGCGCAGGCCCACGACGCCGCAGAACGACGCCGGCGTGCGCAGGCTGCCGCCGAAGTCGGAGCCCTCCGCGAGCGGCACGATGCCCGCCGCGAGCGCGGCCGCGCCCCCGCCGGTCGAGCCGCCCGCCGACATGCGCAGATCCCACGGATTGCGCGTCGCGCCGAACACGCGGTTCACGGTGTTGCCGCCGGCCGCGAACTCGGGCGTGTTCGTCTTGCCCACGACCACGCAGCCCGCGCGCTTGAGGCTCAGCACCGTCTCGCCGTCCTCTTCGGGCACGTGGTCGGCGTAGAGCTCGGAGCCCCAGGTCGTCCGGATGCCCGCGGTCGGCGTGACGTCCTTGATCCCCACCGGCACGCCCGCAAGCGGGCCGAGCGGCTCGCCTGCGGCCACCGCCCGGTCGACCGCCCGCGCCGCCGCACGCGCCTGTTCGGGCGCGAGCGTCACGAAAGCGTTGACCGGGCCGTTCGCGCGCTCGATCGCGGCGAGGTGCGCCTCGAGCACCTCGACGGCGCTCGCGCGCCGCTCGCGCACGAGCCGCGCGAGTTCGCGCGCGCTCGCGCGGTGCAGCGCCGCCATCAGAAGCGCAGCAGATACTTGTTGACGTCCACCCGCTCGGGCAGCGTGCCCATGCGCGTCGAGTAGTCGATGAACGTCTGGAAGTCCTGCCGGTCGGTGTTGGTCAGGTTCGCGACGTTCACGAACTTCACGAGCGGCACCGAGTCGACCAGGTCGTCGGGCGTGAGCGTGTTCTTCAGCAGCGACTTGCGTGCCTCCGTCGGGTTGGAATTGATGAAGTCGATCGCCTTCGCCCAGGCGACGGCGTAGCGCTTCGCGACGTCGGGCCGGTTCTTCATGAAGTCGGTGGAGATCACGCCGCCGCCGACCCAGGCGTTGGCGCGCGGGTCGCCGAGGATGTACTTCGCGATCACCCCCGCCTCGAGCGTCGTGGCCACTCCGTTCCTGCGCATGATCGCGGCGTTCGGCTCGAGCGTGTACCCGGCGTCGAACGTCCCCGCGGTCATCGCATTCACGTGCTGGCCCATGTCGAGCTGGTCGAGCTGGTAGTCGCCTTCCTTCAGCCCCGCCACCGCGAGCACCGCGCGCGCCATCGACACGTTGGCCGGCCCGGGTGCGCTCATGATCTTCTTGCCCCTGAGGTCGGCGAGCGTGCGCACGTTGAGGCCCTTGCGCACCACGAACTGCTCCATCTGGTACTGCGCGTTCTGGCCGTTGAGCGAGATGTACATCGCGACCCCGGGCTTCTTGAGGTTCGCGTTCATCCCCTCGATCGTCACCAGGATCGCCGAGGCGTCGATCTGGTTGGTGATGAGGCCCGAGACGTTCGGCGGCCCGCCTATGAGGCGGATCATCTCCGCGTCGATCCGCTGCTCCCGGAAGAAGCCCTTGTCCTGCGCGACGAAGAACGGCAGCGACGAGCTGACCGGGAACACGCCGACCTTGACCTTGTCCTGCGCGACCGCGGGCGCGGCGAGCGCGGCGGCGAGCACCGCTCCGAGCAATGTGACCTTACGCATGGGGTTTTTCCTCCGGTTCTCCGACATCGTCATGACACGCGCTCGCCCCCGCTCTCGGCGAGCGCGGCGAGCGCCTGGGTGAAACACTCCATCGGCGGGCGCACGATGCCGGCGCCCACCTGGCCGACGCCCGGCTCGCGGTGCGCCATGCCGGTGTTGATGATCGGCGTGATGCCGGTGTCCACGACCTTGCGGACGTCGATGCCGGCGGGCGTCCCCGCGAACTGGAGCATCGGGATCGTGAACGCGGGATTGGCGCCGAGCGTGACGTGCCGCATGGCGAGCGTCGCCTCGAGCGCGCGCTGCGGCGTGCCGCCGATGAACTGCACGATCGCGGGCGCCGCCGCCATCGCGAAGCCGCCGATCCCGGCGGTCTCGGTGATCGCGCTGTCGCCGATGTCGCGACCCGCGTCCGCCGGCCCGTAGCCCGGGAAGAACAGGCCGTCGGGCACCTGCGCGGGCGCGGTGAACCAGCGCTCGCCCGTACCGCTCACGCGGATGCCGAAGTCGGTCCCGTTCCGCGCCATGACCGTCACCATCGTGCTTCCGGGCACGCCGTGGGCGGCGTCGAGCATCGCCTTGCAGGCGGCCATCCCGACGTTGAGGAAGAAGAAGTCGTTGCCGTTCAGGAAGTCGATCACCGCGGAGGCGTCGGCGGCCGGCACGCCCGCCTTCAGGATGCCGGCGATCAGCCGCTTGACGAGCAGCGCGGAGGAAGCGACGTTGCGGTTGTGCATCTCGTCGCCCATGTGCACGGCGCGGCCCATCAGGGCCTTCAGCTCGATCGGTCCGGTCGCCGCGAGCGTCCTGGCCAGAACGGGCCCGAGCGTGCTCCCCATCCACTTGAGCCTGGCAATGACCTCCGGGCTGTTCGCGCCGTAGCGCAGCACCTTGCCGAGGCCCTCGTTCAGGTTGCTGAACGACCGGTTGCCTCGGACCGGGTTGCGCAGCATCCAGACCGGCATGGACGGGCTGATGATCCCGGCCATCGGACCGACGGCGGCGTGATGATGGCACGGGTCGAAGCGGATCTCTCCGCGCTCGGCCATCGCCTGCGCGCTCGCATGGTCCTTCGCCCAGCCTTCGAGCAGGCACGCGCCGATCACCGCGCCGCGCATCGCCCCGCCCATGCGCGCCCAGTCGATCGGCGGACCGGCGTGCAGCAGCATCCGCTCGCCGAGACCCGGGATCACCTCCCGCGCAACGCCCACGCCCTCGAGCACCGGCTCGGCCTCGAGGTAGGCGTCGAAGGCCTGCCTGTTTGCCGCTTCGACCGCCGGGTCGGCGAGCAGCCGCGCGAGCGCCGCGGCGAGCGCCGGGTCGCCGCCGGGCGGGCTCCACTGCACGCGCGCCACCGGCGCCCCGGCGGCCGCGGCGTTCTCGCCGAACGACGCCAGGCCGACGTTGACCACGCGGAGCGGCGCGCCGAAGAGCGGCTTCATTTCCGCACCCCGCCCGCGAGCTTCCCTGCGAGGCGCGCGGCGGCCGCATTGCTCGACTCGAGGCGCACGCCTTCTTTGCGCAGCGCCGCTTCCTGCCGCGCGAGGCCCTGCGGGTCCGCGTCCGTGCCGCACACCGAGGCGACGAACGCGACGCGGCGGTTCGCCTTGCGCGCCGCGCGCAGCGCCGCCGCCATCTCGGCTGCCGGATCGGGGTGCGCGCCGTACCCGAGCACCACGTCGAGCAGGACCGCACCGACTTCCGGATCCCGCGCCGCGCGCACGATCCGCTCGTTGCGCAGGCGATGGTCGATCATCGGGTGCGGGCGGCCGCGCGTGTACCGGTCGTCGCCGAGGTCGATCAGTTCGTGATGCGCACCGAGGAGGAGCTCGGCTTCGTAGCAGAAGGTCCCGCCGCTGAAGAGGCCACAGACGCGGCGTCCCGAACTCGCGTGGCGCGGCCCCGGCGCGCCTCTCGGCGGTTTCCTTCCCCGCGCCAGCGCGACCGCCGCGCGCGCCGCGTCCTCCAGGGTGCGTGCGAAGTGCAGTCTTCTGCCGCGCGCCGTGGCGTCCGCGCCGATGAAGTTGACGACGACCGGCTTGCGCGCGCGTGCCGCCGCCGCGATCACCTTCTCCGCGACCGCCGGGGCGGGCGGCTTGGAGATGAGCACGATGACCTTCGTGTCGGCATCCGCGGCGAGCCGCGCCAGGCCGGCGAGCATCGTGACGCCGCCGACCGCCTCGCTCAGGTCGCGGCCGCCGGTGCCGATCGCCTGCGAGATGCCGAGCCCGAGCCGGTGGACGAGCGTCGTGACCTGCTGCAGGCCGGTTCCCGAGGCCGCCACGCAGCCGATCGGGCCGCGCCGCACCACGTTCGCAAACGCGAGCGGCACGCCGTCGATGATCGCCGTGCCGCAGTCGGGCCCCATCACCAGCAAACCGCGCTCCGACGCAAGTCGCTTGAGGCGCACCTCGTCCTCGACTGCGACGTTGTCGCTGAAGAGCATCACGTTCAGGCCGCGCGCGAGCGCCTTGGCCGCCTCGGCGGCGGCATACTCGCCCGGCACCGAGACGAGCGCGAGGTTCGACTCGGGCGCCTCGGCGAGCGCCATGCCGAGCGAGCGCGTCGCGATCGCCTCCGCGGCAGCGCCGGACCGCGCCGGTGCGCCTGCCCCTTCGTGCAGCCGCGCCTGCGCCTGCGCCACCGCGCCCTGCGCCGCCGCGGCCGTCTTTGCCCGGACCACGATGAGGAGATCGCTCGGGCGCGCCGCCACTTCGCCCTCGAGCAATCCCACCTCGCGCAGCAGCGCGAGGTTGCCCGGCGTCGCCATGATCATCGACGCCTCCTCGACCCCGGCGAGCGCGCGGAGCCCGACGGAGAGCTGCATCAGCGCGACCGAGTCGCGGTAGGTGCTGGCGACGATGCGCGAGACGGTCGGCACCGCTATTTCCCCGACCAGTGCACGTAGCGCTTCTCGACCAGCAGGAAGAGCAGGTTCAAGCCGTAGCCGAGCGCGCCCGCGGCGAAGATCGCCGCGTACATGTCGGGCATGGCGAAGAGCTGCTGGGCCTCGAAGACGCGATGGCCGAGCCCGTCGGTCGAGCCGATGAACATCTCCGCCACCACCACGATCACGAGCGCGAGCGAGACGCCGTTGCGCAGGCCGACGAAGGTCTGCGGCAGCGACTCGAGCAGCATCACGTCGGTCAGCACGCGCAGGCGCGAGGCGCCCATCACCTTCGCCGCCAAGAGCCGGGTCTTGCGCGCGTTCATCACGCCGTACGCGACGTTGAACAGGATCACGAGCAGGGCGCCGAACGAGGCGACCAGGATCTTGGTCGTGTCGCCCACACCGAAGATGACGAGGAACAGCGGGAACATCGCCGAGGCGGGCGTCGAGCGGAAGAAGTCGATGACGAACTCGACTGCGCGGTAGGCCTTCTCGTTCGCACCGAGCAGGACCCCGAGCGGGATGGCGATCACGGCGGCGATCGCGGTCGCGTACGCGGTGCGCTCCACGGTGCGCCAGAAGTCGTGGCCGAGCTTGCCGCCCGCCATGCCCTTCACGAGCGCGGCGAACGTCTGATCGGGCGAGGGCAGCAGCACCGGATCGACCACGCGCGCCCAGACCGCCAGGTACCAGACCGCGATCAGGCCGGCGACGCCGAGAAGCGGGAGAAAGGTATCGCGCTTCATCCCTTGCGCACCTCGCGCTGGAACACCTCGAGGCAGTGCCCCTTGACGGCAACGAACGCGGGATCGGAGAGCGTCTCGTCGTTGCGCGGGCGCGGCATCCGGATCGCGGGGTAGTCCGCGACCCGCGCCGGCCGACGCGAGAGGAGCAGGACGCGGTCGGCGAGATACACCGCTTCCTCGAGATCGTGCGAGACGAGCACGGTCGTCGTCCGGGTCTCCATGAAGATGCGCTGCAGCTGGCTGCGCATGAAGAGCGTCATCTCGTAGTCGAGCGCCGAGAACGGCTCGTCGAGGAACAGCACCTCCGGCTCGACCACGAGCGCGCGCATGATCGACACGAGCTGCTGCTGCCCGCCGGAGAGCTCGTAGGGGTAGCGGTTGAGGTCGATCTTCACGCCGAGGTGCGCGACCAGCCGCTCCACTTTCGCGTCGCGCTCGGCCTTCGGCAGCCTGGCGAGCCTCAAGGGGTACTCGACGTTGTCGATCGAGCGCAGCCAGGGAAAGAGCGCCTCGCGGTAGTTCTGGAACACGTACCCGATCTTCGTTTCCTTCAGCGTCTTGCCGCCGAAGAGGATCGTGCCCGCGTCGGCCGGGATGAGACCGGCGACGATGTTGATCAGGGTCGACTTGCCGCAGCCGTTGGGGCCGAAGATCGAGAGGAACTCGCCGCGCGGGATGTCGAAGTCGAAGCCGTCGTAGATCACCGCGCCCTGGTAGCGCTTGGCGAGGCCCCGGATGGTGATGTGCGCCGCGCCCGGCGCCGCGGCGGCCGGGGTCGCGAGCGCCGCCGCCCCGTTCACCCGATTCATCCTCCGCGCGCTACTCGCCGAGGTCGACGATCGCGATCACCGGGCCGCCGCCCTGCGGCCCCTGGTGCATCGCGTCCACCGAGACGAACACCGCCGGGTCGCCGATCGCCGCCGCCGCGTCGCCGCCGACCGCCGCCTTCGCGTGGCGGTGGTGGTGCACGTCGGAGTCGTCGAGCATGATCTGCCGGCGGCCGCGCAGGGTGCCGCGATGGTCGGCCTCGCACTTCATGAAGCAGTTCACCAGCCGCCCCTTCAGGTCCTCGGCGCGCGCGCGCTCGGGGAGATCGAGGCCGGCGTTGCGGATCGCCGCGTAGATGCCGTCGAGGTCGATCGCGTCCTGCATCACCGCGTGGCCGATGCGGTAGCGGCCGCCCGCGCCCGCCTTGTTGCCCATCAGCACGATCTGGCCGGCGTCGAGCTCGACGCCCGAGGAGCACGAGGCGACCGACGAATAGAGATCGAGGTTCTTGCAGATCTCCTCGGGCCTGTAGGACTTGACCTCGCCGAGCGCCACCGCAATCCCGAGCGCCGTCGTGCCGTTCGAGACGCCCATCGAGTCGTGCACCTCGCACGCGACGCTCTTGCCGCGGGAGTGCGCGTCGCGCACCGTGTCGATGGTGAGGAGCGGCGTCTTCGTCTGAACGTAGTGCACGTCCTCGGGATCGTCGATGCCGGCGTCCTTCATCGCGAGCCGCACGCCCTCGGCGATCTTCTCGACCATCGCCGGCCGGCCGATGTCCTCGGGGAGGATCTTCGGGCTCATCGCCGCGCCGATCACCAGCCGGTCCTTGGCGTTCGGCCCGGTCTTGTCGTTGCGCGCGAACACCGTCGCGTGCGGCGTGATCACGCCGTCGCAGCCGCCCGACCACACCATCGGAATCTGCTTGACCTGCTCCAGGGTGCGCGTGCCGTGCTTCATCAGCACCGCGCGGAACGCCTGGTCCGCGAGGATGCGGGTGAAGTCGTTGACCCCGCCGTTGCCCTCGGTCTTGCCGACGACCGCGACCACCTGGTCGGCGGTGAACTGCCCGGCGAGGATGCGCTCCTCCATGCCGGAGGCGTCCTGCACCGTCTTCAGGATTACCTTCGCGACTTCGATCGCCATCTCGTTTCTCCTAGAGCCTGGGGCCAAACTCCCCGCGCAGCATCTTCTCGTAGCCCGGGCCGCGGTCGATGAGCGGCAGGGGCTCTGTCCGTGCGGCGCGCAGGTCCGCGCGCAGCTTGGCGGTTGCCACCTCGTCGATCGAGTACTCGCCGTCGCGCTCGACGATCGCGACGCCGTACGACTCGCGCGCCGCGGCGACCGACACCTTCGCCTGCACGACGTCGCGCAGCACCCAGTCGGGCTCGCGCTCGAGCGGGTCGCCCCAGCCGCCCCCGCCGGTCGTAACGACGCGCACCACCTGCCCCGCCTTGACCGGCTCGCCGTCGACGAGGCCGCCGAGCGCCTTCGCCTTCCCATGCAGGTCGACGGTCACGCAGAACGGCTCGCCCGCGCGCCCGCCCGCGACGCCGTAGCACCCGAGCCGGACGCGGTCGGCGGTCACGATCGTGTGGCAGTCCACCAGCACGCGGTAGTGCTTGTCGTAGCCGAGGCCGCCGCGGCGCTTGCCGGCGCCGCCCGAGTCGGTGCGCAGCGCGAGCTTCTCGACGATCACCGGGAAGCGGTTCTCGGTGAACTCCGCCGGCTGGTTGCGCGAGTCGGGGACGATGTGGATCGCGTCGTTGCCGTCGGCGTACCAGCGCCCGCCCGAGCCGCCGCCGAGCACCTCGCGCGAGAGGAACGCGCGGCCCTGCAGGTCGTTCCCGTAGAAACCGGTGTAGCGGATCGTCTCCTGATCGGCCGGCATGCGGCCGCCGGTCGCCTGCGCGACCACGCCCGCGAGCAGGCCGAGGGAGCGCAGCAGCACGAACGAGCGCGCGTTGGTCGCCGCCGGCCACTCCGGCGTGATGAGCGTGCCCTTCGGCGGGAACACGACGTCGAACACCTCGCACACGCCCTCGTTCACGTGGATCTCGGCGGCGCGCTCCGGCGTGTCGGCGAGGTTGCGCAGGACCGGCGCGATCCACTTGACGAGGAACGCGCCGTCGGCGTAGTCGGCCGGCCAGTTGATCGGGCCGGAGGACTGCGGCGCGGTGCCGTTGAAGTCGAGCGTGATCCGGTCGCCCTTCTTGATCATCTTCAGGGCGAGGCGGTGGAGCTTCGGGTCGGTGACACCGTCGTGCTCGACGTAGTCCTCCCACGCGTACTCGCCGTCGGGGATCTTCGCCAGCAGCTCGTTGCGATAGATGTCGCGGCACTTGTCGAGGATCGCCTGGAAGCAGGCTTCGACCGTCTCCGCGCCGAAGCGGCGGAAGAGCTCCTCCATGCGCCGCGCGCCCATGCGGATCGCCTCGATCTCGCTGTCGAGGTCGGCCTCAAGCATCTCCGGTACGCGCGTGTTGCGGCGGATGATGCGGAAGGCCTCCTCGTTGCGGCGCCCCGCGTCGTAGATCCTGATCGGCGGGATCGCGAGCCCTTCCTCGAACACCGTCACCGCCGTGCCGGGCATCGATCCCGGCACGCGGCCGCCGATGTCGTCGTGGTGCCCGAACGCCTGGATGTACGCGACGACCTGGCCGTCGTGGAACACCGGCACCGTCGAGCACACGTCGGGGAGGTGCCCGATCGAGCCCTCGGTCAGGTAGGTGTCGTTCATCAGGAACACGTCGCCGGGCTTCATCGCCTCCGGCGGGTAGTCGCGCACCACCGCGTTCGGCATCGCCGAGTACGAGCGCCCGGTGAGCTTGCGGCAGAAGCGGTCGAAGAGCCCGACGCGGTAGTCGTGCGCCTCGCGGATCATCGGGCTGCGCGCGGTGCGCTCGATCGCGTACTCGATCTCCGCTTCGATCGAGTTGAGCGTGCCCTCGACGATCTGGAGCACGATCGGGTCCACGTCGCGCGGCCTCCTGCGCGCGGGCGGGGTCGGCCAGGGTTTCGGGACGGCGGCCATGGATCAGCTCACGATACGAGGGGGCAAGGTCGCTTCGCGACGCCCCCTCGGGCTCCCCGAAATCGGGGAAAGCGATGCCAGCGGCATCGGTTTCATTTCACGATCCCTTCCTCACGATCATGATCCCGTGCGGGTCCACGGTGAGCGTCTGGCCGGGAAAAACGACGGTCGTCGAGCCGAACTCCTCGATCACCGCCGGCCCGTCGATGCGCGCGCCCGCGGGCAGCGTGCCGCGCGAGTAGATCGGCGTGTCGACGAAGCTGCCTGCGAAGAACACGCGCCGCCGCGAATGCGGCGCGGCCTTCCCCGCGGTCGCGAGCTTCGGCAGCTGCGGGCGGTCGATGAGGCCGAAGCCCGACACGCAGTAGTTCACGACTTCCACCTTCTGCTTGCCGCGGTAGCTGTAGCCGAACGCCTTCTCGTGGGCGGCGTGGAACGCGTCGACGACCGCGCGGACGAACGCGCCGTCGATCCGCCCGGCCGGCGCCTGCACGCGCACCTCCATCGACTGGCCGACGTAGCGCAGGTCGGCCTCGCGCACGAGGCGCACGTTTGCCCGCTCGATGCCGTCGCGCACGAGCGTCGCCGCGGCCTCGTCCTCCAGCCTGCGGTAGATCGCTTCGAGCGCCTGCGGCTCGAGCGCGTCCTCGTGCCGCACCTGCGTGGCGATGTGGTCGGTGCGCCAGTCGACCGCGAGCAGCCCGAAGGCGGACAGGTTGCCCGGGTTGAGCGGCACGATGCAGGCCTGCATGCCGAGGAGCTCCATGACCGCCGGCGACTGCGCCGGGCCGGAGCCGCCGAACGAGAGCAGCGCGAACCCGCGCAGGTCGATGCCGCGCTGGATGGTCATCTGGCGGATCTTGTTCGCCTGGTTCCAGTTCGCGATCTCGATGATGCCCTCGGCGAGCTGCTCCACCGACAGGTCGCGCTTCAGCCGCTTTCCGAGCGCGTCGATGCCGGCGCGCGCCCGCGCGGCGTCCAGGCGAATGCCCCCGCCGATCAGCGCCGGCGGGATGCGGCCGAGCACGAGGTTCGCGTCGGTGATCGTGGGCTGGTCCCCGCCGTTCGGGTAGCACATCGGGCCGGGCACGGCGCCCGCGCTCTTCGGCCCGACCTTGAGGTGGCCTTCGCGACTGATCCAGGCGATCGAGCCGCCGCCCGTGCCGACGGTCTTGATGTCGATCATCGGGATGCGGACCGGGAACGGACCGACCGCGCCGCCGTTGGTGATCTTCGGCTCGCCCGCCTCGATCAGGCAGAGATCGGTCGAGGTGCCGCCCGCGTCGAGCGTCACGACGTTCTCGAACCCGGCGATGCGCGCGACGACCGCCGCACCGAGCGCGCCGGCGGCGGGCCCGGAGAGCGCGGTGGTGATCGGCTTGTTCACCACCTGCGCGCTCGAGATGACGCCGCCGGAGGACTGCATGACGAGGAACGGCTTCTCGCGGAGCCCGGGCCCCAGCTCGTCGTTGATGCGCTGGAGGTAGCGCGCCATGTGCGGCTTCACGAACGCGTCGACGAGCGTGGTGACCGCGCGCTCGTACTCCCGGTACTCGGGCAGCACCTCGCAGGACAGCGAGACCGCGCACTCGGGGTACTCCTGCTCGAAGATCTCCCGCACGCGCCGCTCGTGGCGGTCGCTCGCGTAGGCGTGGATGAGGCACACGCCGACCGCGCGGGCGCCCTGGCGCTTCAGCTGCCGCGCGGCCCGGCGCACGCTCGCCTCGTCGAGCGGACGCAATTCGTTTCCGCGGAAGTCGAGCCGACCGCCGACCTCGTGCACCAGTTCCACCGGGACGATGCGCTCCGGCTTCACCCAGAAGTACGAGTTGCCGTAGCCCTCGGGCACCGACTGGCGGGCGATCTCGAGGATGTGGCGGAAGCCCTCGGTGACCACGAGCCCGAGCGCCTCGATCTCGCCCTGGAGCAGCGCGTTGGTCGCCACGGTGGTGCCGTGCGCGAGGCCCGCGAGGTCGTCGACGCTGCGCCCGGTCTGGCCGAGGATCTGGCGCACGCCCTGCACCAGGCCGACCGCGGGGTTGGCGGGCGTGCTCGGGACCTTGGTGACCGCGACGCCGCCGGTGGCGCCATCGACCGCGACGACGTCGGTGAACGTGCCGCCGGTGTCGATGCCGATCCGGACGCGGCCGGCGTTCTCCGCGCGCATTGCACGCCTCCCCCTCGTTGGACGCCTCGCCGGGCGGCGGGGCGAGCGCCACGATAAGCGCGCTCGCTCGGGGGCGTCAAACAGTACCGGGCGATCGGTTGATCGGGGAGGCCGATGGGACGGCTCGAGGGGCGGGCGCTTGCGATCGGTTCAGCCCGACGCTCGACCTGCTCACATGGCCTCCCACAGGTTACGCACCGGCATGCCGAACAAGCCGTCGCCGAAGTTGATGACCGCGCTCCCGTCGTAGAACACGACGCCGGCGACGAAGCGCTTTCCGGCCACCTCCCGAAACTTGCGGAGCCCGCGTAGGTCCGCCTGGCTTACCGTGGCGGCAGCCTTGACTTCGACGCCGGCGACGCTGCCGTATCCCTCCTCCAATACGATGTCGACTTCGAAATCGTCGCGATCGCGGTAGTGGAAGAACCCGAGCGGGTCTGGGCGCGACGCTGCCTGGCGCCGCAGCTCCTGTAACACGAACGTCTCCAGCATCGAACCGATCGTCGGCCGGTCGGCATCCAGTCTTGCGGCATCGAGGCCGAGTAGCGCGCAGGCGACCCCGGTGTCGCCGACGTGAAGCTTGGGGCGTTTGACCAAGCGGCCAATCCGGTTCGCATGCCAGGGTGGCAGTCGCTCGACCAGGAATACCCGCTCGAGGAGCGTCACGTGCTCGTGGATGGTCTGGCGCGTCAGCTCAAACGGCGCCGCAAGGTCCGCAACGTTGATTAGCCGCGCGGTGTGCGCCGCCGTGAGCGCGAGCAGTTTCGGGATCGTGTCGAGCGACCGGAGTCGGCTCAGATCGCGGATGTCGCGTTGAACCTCGGTCTCTACGTAATCCCGATACCAGGCCCGCCGCCGCGCCGGCGCACGCCGCGCCAGAGCGGCGGGGTATCCGCCGTCCACGATGCGCCGCGCCAGGTCCTCGCCGAGACGCTCCGACAGCCCCGTCTTGAACTGTCCGCGGAACAGGGCGTCGATGAATCGGGGCCGCGTGCCTTCGATCTCGGACTGCGCAAGGGGATGGAGTCGGAGAATGCCCAACCGCCCGGCGAGCGAGTCGGAAAGCCGCGGGACGAGGAGCACGTTGGCGGATCCGGCGAGGATGAAGCGTCCCGGGGTCCTGCGCCGGTCGATCTCCGCTTTGAGCGAGGTAAAGATCTCGGGAACCCTTTGGATCTCGTCCAGGATCGACTTTCCCGGAAGACGGGCAACGAAGCCGATCGGATCGCCCTTCGCGGCGGCGACCATTGCGTCGTCGTCGAAGGAGACGTAGCGATAGCCTCGAGCTTCCCCGACCGCGCGCGCCAGCGTCGTCTTGCCGCTCTGCCGCGGACCGTGGATCAGGACGGCCGGCGTGTCGCGAAGCGCCTCGCGCAGCCGGGGCGCGAGGTGGCGGGGAAACGGTCGGGCGGGCCCGGGCATGCCGGAGGATAGGCCTCGGCGTCGGCTGGACGCAAGTTCGAGTGTCGGCTAAACGCTGGTTCACTGTCCGGCTGAACGCTAGTTCGAGGGGCAGCGGATGGGCGGGTCGCGCGGCGTCCCGATGCAAGGGGTGGTCGACGAGCCGGCGCGATTACCGGGACGAGCGCGAGCTCGCGAGAGCGGGGGAAGCCCACGGTGAGGGAACGAAATCTCAGCCTCCGGGAAGGACGGCGCGCGTCCACCTTGCTCCGCTCGATTCACTCCGATCGGCCTGTCGAGCTGAGTAGCGTCCACCATGATCTGCTGGATACTAGGATGTGCACTGGATCGATCCAGAGAGGACCGCCGTGGTGAACCCGCCATACGCTCGCATCGCCAGCGCGACCCTCCGCCGCTACGCCGAGGCCTTACAGATCACGATGCCGCTTCCCGGCATCGACGCCCTCGTGGCGATGAACGAGCGCTCGGTCTGCCGTTCCTACCGTCCTGACCCCGTCCCCGAGGACCTCTTCCGCCTGCTCTGCGCGACCGCGCTCGCCGCGCCGACCAAGAGCGACTTGCAGCAGGCGGACATCGTGCGCGTGCGCGCGCCCGAGAAGCGCTCGGCGATCAACGCCTTGCTGCCAGGCTCGCCGTGGATCGCGGGCGCGCCCGAATTCCTCGTGTTCTGCGGCGATGGCTACCGCTTCCGGCACCTCTTCGACCGCCGCGGCACCGCGTTCACGAACGACCACCTGGACGCCTTCTTCAACGCGACCGTGGACGGCGCGATCGTGCTCGCGACCTTCGTCCAGGCGGCGGAGCTCGCCGGCCTCGGCAGCTGCCCGATCAGCGAGATCCGCAACCACGCTGCGAGCATCAGTGCGCTCCTCGAGCTCCCCGATCGCGTCTTCCCGATCGCCGGGCTCACGCTCGGCTACCCGGCGGCGAAGGAGCCGCTGAGCCCGCGGCTCGGGCTCGACGCGACGGTGCACGTCGATCGCTACGGTCTCGAGCGCGTCGATGCCGAACTCGAGCGCTACGACGAGCGCCGCGTGCGCGACCGGCCGTACCGGCGCCAGCGCAACGTGGAGCGCTTCGGGACCGTCGAGCCTTACGGCTGGACCGAGGAGAAGGTGCGCCAGTACGCCGACCCGCAGCGCGCGGACTTCGGGGCGTTCGTGCGGGCGAAGGGATTTCGGCTGGATTGAGCGCTACTCGCCCGCCTGAGGCGGGCACGGTGCGCGCACCGCATCGGCCCGGCGACTAGGTCGTCGGTCGGATTCTCCCGCGGCAGCGGACGCGGTACGCTCGGCGAGAAGTCGCCAAACCCGCCCGGAGGACCAGATGAGCACATCCGCAACGCCTTTCGACTGGCTGACCTACTGGTGGACGACTCCGAACCGGCTGGCCCCGGAGTCGCTCAAGCAGGTCATCAACCCGTGGAGCTTCTGGACACAGCAGGGGTTCATCAACGTGAATCTGATGCAATCGTCCGACCCCGGCATGGAGCGCGACATCGTCACGAACGTCGCCGGTTACGGGCGACAGCTCGGGCGCATCAGCGAGACGCTGCGCGTACTGCTCGATCACGGCGCTCTGCGCGCCGAGGCGCTCTCGCCCGCGGACCGCAAGGCCGTTCAGGACTTCACGGACATGACCGACCAGATCGCGGACCTCAAGAAAGAGCGGGAGCAGCTCACCTCGCGCGAGGTGGACGAATTCGTGGTGACCCTGCAGCGCCTGCGCGAGAAGAACCCGGACGGCTACCGACGTGCCGCCGCGCAACTGCGCGCGGTGCTCGACTGACGCATTCAGAAGAATCCGGCTGTCCGCGCCGCCTCGACGCCGACGCGCGCGAGCTCGCCCATCTGCGCGTTGAGGTTCGACGACGCGGGCGTCGTGACCTTGCTCGACCACATCAGCTTCACCGTCGCGGCGTCGGTGAGCACCATGTTCGCCGCGTAGCCGGTCGTCGCCTGCCCGCCGCCGACCGGGAAGCCGATGCCGACCCCGCTGCCGACGACGGTGCGGCCGCCCGAGCCGCCCCAGCCGCCGACGCCGATGCTGACTGCCGGGCCGGGGTTCACGACGGTCACGTCGGGCCCGATCACCGTGCCGAAGATCGCCTTCGCGCCGGCGCCGCGCGCCGCGGTGAGGGTCGCGTCGTTGGTCGGCGGCGGCCCCGCCGTGAGCCCCGCATTCGCGCTGATCACCGGCACCGCGCCCGCCCCCCGCAGCTGCGCCGCGATCTGGTCCTGGCAGACGCGCTGCATCGCGACCTCCGGCGCGTCGCAGACGACGAGCACCTTCTCGCCGCGGAGCGACCGACCCTTGAACTCCGGTTCGGTCCACTGGACGTTGACTTGCGTCGTCGCGCAGCCGGCGAGCAGCGCAGATGCCAGCAGCGCTGCGATGCGTCGAACCGAAACCATGGCCGTGCCTCTCACCGAACGAGCAGGCCCCGAGTCTCAATGAAACGGATGACCGTGTCGAGCCCCTGCCCGGTCCCGATCAGGCGCTCTCCTGCCCGGACTCTTCGCGCGCCGGTGCGTCGGCGCGGGTGAGGAACGCGCGCACCGCTTCGATCTGGTCCGCGCTCATCAGGGCGGGCGCGTGGCCGACGCCGGCAAACTCGACTGCCTCGACCGCGGGCTTGCGGCGCTTCATCTCGTCGACCGTCTCGCGCGTCAGCACCTCGGAGAGCTCGCCGCGCAGCACGAGCTGGGGACAGGCGACCTGCTCCCACGTGCTCCAGACGTCCACCCCGCGCATGAAATCGGGCCCGAGCGGCAGCTCCGGGTCGCGATGGCCGTGGAACGCACGCCCGATGCCCGGGTCGTAACGCAGCGCGAACGTGCCGTCCTCCTGCTTGCGCACGCTGTGGACCGCGAGGTGGCGCCACTGCGCGTCGGTGAGGGGGCCGAAGGACGCGCACGACTGGCGCACTTGCGCCTCGGCTTCCTCGAGCGATGCGAACTGCGTCGCGCGCCCGATGTGGCCCTTGAGGCGGAACAGCGCATTCCAGGGCACCAGCGGCCCGACGTCGTTCAGCACCAGGCGCCGGATCGGCGCATTGCGCTTCGCGGCGAGCAGCACGCCGATCAGCCCGCCCATCGAGGTGCCGATCCAGTCGAGCCGGGTGCCGCTCGCGCGCCGCAGCCAGCGCGCGCGCAGATCGGGGAAGAACCGCTCGCGGATCGGCGTGGTGATGCGGGCGATCAGGGCCGCCGCGTCGCTCATGTAGGTCGAGAAGGTGTACTCGGACTTGTCGTCGAGCCAGTCGCTGTCGCCGCGCCCGACCACGTCCATGCAGACGACCCGCGCATCGCGCGCGAGCGCCTCGGCGAGGAAGTCGAAGTCGCGGCTGTTGCGCGCGAGGCCGTGAACGCACAGCACGACGTGCGGATTCGCCGGGTCGCCCCACTCGGTGTAGGCGACGCGGTGGAACCCGCGCTCGCCGAGGCTGAGGAAGCTGTGGCGCTCCATCGGTATGCGCCCCTCAGGCGCGCCCGATGCCCGGCGGGACCGCGTCGCGCCCGGCGAGCGCCGGCCGCAGGATGCGCCAGAGCTGCGCGAAATAGCCGCGTGCCGCTTCGCTGCTTGCGCCGAGATAGCGCGCGACGAGCACGCCGGGCAGCGCGGCGATCGCGCCGGTGCCGGCGACCGGGTGAGGCGCCCGGCACGCGTCGACGAGCGGCGCCGCGATCTGCGGCGCCGCCGCGAACAGCGTCCCGAACACCGGTTCGCCGGCGAGGCCGAGCGTGGAGTCCAGGAGATCGGCGCCGCCCTCCAGCTGGGCGCGCGCCTGCCACGCGATGCGGCCGTCGCGCCGGATCACGGTGCGCGTGCGCAGCTGGCCGCGCGTGAACCGCTCGCCCGAGGCGGTGCGCCCGAGGCGCAGGATCTCCCAGCCGATGAAGCAGGCGTCGGGCGCGAGCCGGATGTCGGCGTCGAGCTCCGCCGCGGCCCCCTCGAAGACGATCGTCTCCTGCGGCAGCCACTCGAGCACCGCGCCCGCGCCCGCCTCGAAGGCGAGCCGCTGATGCGCCCAGGGACCGGCGGTGCGAAACCAGGCGCCCGCACCGGGCGTCGTCAGCAGGGCGCGCGCCCCGGCCTTGGCGCGTACGGTGAGCTCGACCTCGTCGCCGCCCGCGATGCCGTCCGGCGGATGCGCGACGATCGCGTGACAGACGTCGTCGCCTTCGGGGTAGAGCGGCTTGCGGACCGCGAGCGGCCCGACGTGGCGGCGCTCGGTGAGCACCGAGCGCCGCCCGCGCAGCGCGAAGTCGAGCGCCAGCGTGGCGCGCCCGCCGGCGAGCGGCGGGGATTCGGCGGCCTGCATGCCGGCATCATACTGCGAGGCGCGCGCGCACTCCGTCGCGCTCCATGTCGGCGCCGAGGCCGCGCGCGACGATCTCGCCGCGCTCCATCACCAGGTAGTGGTTCGCGAGCGAGCGCGCGAAGTCGTAGTACTGCTCGACCAGCAGGATCGCGATGCGGCCCTCGCGCGCGACGGTGCGGATCGCGTCGCGGATCTCCTCCACCTCGGCCAGCCGCCGGACCGCGCGCTCGATGTCCTTGATGATCGACGGCTGGATGCCCTCGGTCGGCTCGTCGAGGATGAGGAGCCGCGGATCCATCGCCAGCGCGCGCCCGATCGCGAGCTGCTGCTGCTGCCCGCCGGAGAGGTCGCCGCCGCGCCGGCGCAGCATCTGCTTCAGCACCGGAAAGAGCTCGAACACGATCTCGGGGAGCCTCGTCCGGCGCGGCTTCGACGCGAGCCCCATGAGCAGGTTCTCCTCGACGGTGAGCCGCGGGAAGATCTCGCGCCCCTGCGGCACGTAGCCGAGCCCGGCGGCGGCGCGCTGGAACGGGGCCGCGCGCGTGATGTCGCGGCCGCCGAACGCCACCGTCCCGGTCGCCGACGGCACCAGGCCCATCAGCGTGCGCAGCAAGGTGGTCTTGCCGACGCCGTTGCGGCCGAGCAGCGCCGTCACGCGGCCCTGCGGCACCTCGAAGCTGAGGTCGCGCAGGATGTGGCTGCCGCCGTAGTACTGGTTGAGCCCGGCCACCGTCAGCATCGTCAACGCCCGAGGTAGACCTCGATCACGCGCGGATCCTCCTGCACCTCGGCGAGGGACCCCTCCGCCAGCACGGCGCCCTCGTGCAGCACCGTCACCTTGCGCGCGATGCGGCCGACGAAGGCCATGTCGTGCTCGACGACCACCAGCGAGTGCTCGCCCGCGAGAGAGAGGAAGAGCTCCGCGGTGCGCTCGGTCTCCTCGTCGCTCATGCCGGCCACCGGCTCGTCGAGGAGGAGCAGCTTCGGTTCCTGCATCAGCAGCATCCCGATCTCGAGCCACTGCTTCTGGCCGTGCGAGAGCAGCCCGGCGACGCGGTCGGCGGCGTCGGCGAGCCGGATGCGGCGCAGCATCTCGGCGATCCGGTCGCGCTCGGCGGAGGCGAGCCGGTGGAAGAGCGTGCCGCGCACGCGCTTGTCGGCCTTCATGGCGAGCTCGAGGTTCTCGAACGCGGTGTGGTGCTCGAAGATCGTCGGCTTCTGGAACTTGCGCCCGATCCCGGCCTGCGCGATCTCGGCCTCCGTGAGGCGCGTGAGGTCGATCGTCTGGCCGAAGAACGCGGTGCCGGCGTCGGGCCGCGTCTTGCCGGTGATGACGTCCATCATCGTCGTCTTGCCGGCGCCGTTCGGGCCGATCACGCAGCGCAGCTCCCCGGCGTCGATCGCGAGGCCGAGCCCGTCGAGCGCCTTGAAGCCCTCGAACGAGACCGAGATGTCCTCGAGGTAGAGGACGACGCCGTGCGTCGTGTCCAGCGCGCCGGTCGCGACGTGCCCGGTCGGTGCGCCGCCACCGATGCCTTCGGCGCTATGCACCAGAGCCGCGGTCATGCGCGCGCCCCGCGCCGCCGGGCGAGCAGGCCCATCACGCCCTGCGGCAGGAACAGCGTCACCAGGATGAAGAGCAGCCCGAGCACGAAGAGCCAGTACTCGGGAAACGCCTGGGTGAAGACGCTCTTCGCGCCGTTCACCAGCCCGGCGCCGAGGATCGCGCCGGTGAGCGTGCCGCGCCCGCCGACCGCGACCCAGATCGCGATCTCGATCGAGTTCGCGGGCGACATCTCGCTCGGGTTGATGATGCCGACCTGCGGCACGTAGAGCGCGCCCGCGATCCCGCACAGCACCGCCGACAGGGTCCAGACCGCGAGCTTGTAGTGCACCGTGTTGTAGCCGCAGAACATCACCCGCTGCTCGGCGTCGCGGATCGCCGCGAGCACCCGGCCGAACTTCGAGGTGACGATCCAGCGCAGCAGAAGGAGCGTCCCGATCAGCACCGCTCCGGTGATGCAGAAGAGCGCGACGCGCATCTCGTCGGTGGTGATCGGCATCCCGAGAATGCGCTTGAAGTCGGTGAAGCCGTTGTTGCCGCCGAAGCCGGTGTTGTTGCGGAAGAACAGCAGCATCGCCGCGTAGGTGAGCGCCTG
>CAZIXQ010000046.1:0-19358 GCA_964543155.1 uncultured Enterobacteriaceae bacterium | reverse complement strand
GCGCAACCTGCGCGAGGTCGGGCCGACGATCTACTTCAACGTGCCGCGCGGCTACGACGCGCTGCTCCCCTACTTCCGCGCGGACGAGACGCTGCGGCGGACCTTCTTCAGCCGCCTCGGCCTGATGCAGTACGCGGCCGCGGTGCTGCCGCAGCCGACCTGGAAGGCGTATGAGGAACTCGCGCTCCAGACGTGCGGCGAGCGCATCCTCTGGATCACCGGCTACGGCGCGACCGAGACCGCCCCGTTCGCCATGGGCACCAACCGCGGCGCGCTGCGCGCCGGGACGGTCGGCCTGCCCGCCGACGGCCTCGAGCTGAAGCTCGCGCCGGTGGGCGAGAAGCTCGAGGCGCGCTTCCGCGGGCCGAACATCACGCCCGGATACTGGCGCGCACCGGAGCTGACGCGCGCCGCGTTCGACGAGGAAGGCTATTACCGCACCGGCGACGCGATGCGCTTCGTCGACCCCGCCGACCCGCAGCAGGGGCTCGAGTTCGACGGGCGGCTCGGGGAGGACTTCAAGCTGACCACCGGCACCTGGGTCAGCGTGGGCGCGCTGCGGGCGCGGTTCAACGCCGCCGGGTCGCCGTTCGTGCACGACGTGGTGATCACCGGGCACGACCGCGACGCGCTCGGCGCGCTGGTGTTTCCGAACCTGGCGGCCTGCCGCAGCCTCTGCCCGGAGCACGCCGAACACGCCCCCGCCGCCGAGATCCTCGCGCATCCGGCGGTGCGCGCGCGGTTCCAGGCAGCGCTCGACCAGGTCGCGCAGGCGGCGACCGGGAGCGCGACGCGGGTCCTGCGCGCGTTTGTCCTCGCGACGCCGCCCTCGATCGACTCGAGCGAGATCACCGACAAGGGCTCGATCAACCAGCGCGCGGTGCTCGACCACCGCGCCGACATGGTCGAGGCGCTCTACGCCGAGCCGCCCCGGCCGGACGTCCTCTGTGCAAGGGAGCACCCCAGGTGAACCTCGACGAACTGGTCGCAATCGACGTCCACACCCACGCGGAGGTCTCCACCCGCGTGCTGCCCGACGAGGCCGCGAAGGAGCTCGACGAGGCGCGGGGGCGCTACTTCAAGTACGTCCCGCAGCACCCGACCATCCCGCAGATGGCGGCGTACTACCGCGAGCGGAAGATGGCCTTCGTGGTCTTCGCCGTGGACCACGAGAAAGGCCTCGGCCTCAAGCGCATCTCCAACGAGGAGGTCGCCGAGGCGGCCGCGGAGCACGCCGACGTCGCGATCCCGTTCGCGAGCATCGATCCGAACCGCGGCAAGATGGGCGTGCGGGAAGCGCGGCGGCTGATCAAGGATTTCGGCGTCAAGGGCTTCAAGTTCCACCCGATCGTCCAGGAGTTCTTCCCGAACGACCACGCCGCATACCCGCTCTACGAGGTGATCGCCGAGGCGGGGCTGCCCGCGCTCTTCCACACGGGTCAGACCGGCATCGGCGCGGGCATGCGGGCGGGCGGCGGCCTGCGGGTGAAATACGCGAACCCGATCCACCTCGACGACGTCGCGGCGGACTTCCCCGACATGCCGATCGTCATGGCGCACCCGTCCTTCCCGTGGCAGGACGAGGCGCTGTCGGTGGCGACGCACAAGCCGCAGGTCTACATCGACCTCTCGGGCTGGTCGCCGAAGTACTTCCCGCCGCTGCTCGTGCAGTACGCGAACACGCTGCTCAAGCACAAGGTGCTCTTCGGCACCGACTTCCCGCTGCTCACGCCCGACCGCTGGATCGCCGACTTCGGGAAGCTCGACATCAAGCCCGAGGTGATGCCCCTCATCATGAAAGAGAACGCCGCCAGGCTCCTCAAGCTCAAATGACCCCATCATCCATCGTCACCGTCGCCCACGAAGGCGACGTCGCCGTAGTCACCGTCGACAACCCGCCGGTCAACACGATCAACGCGGCGGTGCGCGAGGCGCTGCTGCCCGTCGTCGCCGGGCTGGCGGCGCGGCACGGCGTGAAGGCGGCAGTGCTCGCCTGCGAGGGCAGCACGTTCTTCTCCGGCGCCGACATCGGGGAGTTCGCCGGCCCGCCGCAGGAGGAGGCGTACCGCCGCCTCTTCAATGCGATCGAGGCCCTGCCCTTCCCCGTGGTCGCGGCGATGCACGGCACGGTGATGGGCGGCGGCCTGGAGATCGCGCTCGCCTGCCACTACCGCGTCGCGGCGCCGGGCGCCCGCTTCGGCCTTCCCGAGGTGACGCTCGGCATCATTCCCGGCGCCGGCGGCACGCAGCGCCTGCCGCGCCTGATCGGCGTCGAGAAGACCCTCGAGCTGGTGATCGGCGCGCGCCCGGTGGACGCGAAGCAGGCGGTCGAGATGGGATTCGTCGACCGCATCGTCGAAGGCGACCTGCGCGCCGGGGCAGTCGCGTACGCGCGAACGCTCGATGCGCCGCGGCGCACCGGCGAGATGGCGGTCGATCCGGCGACCGCCACCGAAGCCATCATCGCGCGGTTTACCGAGCAGGCGCGCAAGCAGCACCGCAACCGGCAGGCGCCCCACACCGCGATCGAGGCGATCCGCGCCGCGGCGAGGCTGCCGCTCGACCGGGGCCTCGAGTACGAGACCGAGCTCGTCAACCGGGCAAAGGCGACGGTCGAGTCGAAGGCGCTGGTGCACGCGTTCTTCGCCGAGCGCGAGACCCGCAAGGTCCCGGGCATCGGGCCCGAGGTGAAGGCGCGCCCGGTGAGGAAGGCGGCGATCGTCGGCGCCGGGACGATGGGTGGCGGCATCGCGATCTGCTTCGCCAACGCGGGGATTGCGGTGACCGTGCTCGATGCGAGCCGCGAAGGGCTCGACCGGGGCCTCGGCGTGATCGACTCGACCTACGACGGCATGGTGAAGCGCGGCAGGATCGGCGCCGAAGAGAAGGCGAAGCGCATGGCGCTGATCGCCGGGTCACTCGACTACGAGGCGATCCGCGACGCGGACGTGGTGATCGAGGCGGTGTTCGAGAACCCCGACCTGAAGAAGAAGGTCTTCGCCAGGCTGGACCAGGTGGCGAAGCCGGGCGCGATCCTCGCGACGAACACCTCCACCCTCGACATCGAGGACATCGCAACCGCGGTGGCGCGTCCGCAGGACGTCATCGGCATGCACTTCTTCTCGCCCGCCAACGTGATGCCGCTCCTCGAGGTGGTGCGCACCTCGAAGACCGCGCCCGAAGTGATCCGCACCACGATGGACCTCGCGCGCCCGCTGCGCAAGACGCCGGTGCTCGCGAGGGTCTGCTACGGCTTCATCGGCAACCGCATGATGGAGGGCTACGCGCGCGAGGCCGAGCGCATGGTGCTCGAGGGCGCCACGCCGCGGCAGGTCGATTCGGCGCTGGAGGACTGGGGGATGGCGATGGGCATCCTCGCGGTGTTCGACATGGCCGGCATCGAGGTCGGCGTGAGCGTGCACAAGTCGAACGCCGACAAGTACCCGCCCGACCCGACCTACTACCAGGCGGACTTCGCCCTCTACGAGGCCGGGCGTCTGGGACAGAAGAACGGCAAGGGCTACTACCGTTACGAGGGGCGCGAGCGGCTCGACGACCCGGAGGCGATCGAGCTCCTGCGGGCGCGCTCGCGCGCGCTCGGTGTCGAGAAGCGCACACACACCGAGGCGGAGATCCTCGAGCGCTGCCTTTACCCGCTGATGAACGAGGGCTTCCGCATCCTCGAGGAGGGCGTCGCGGTGCGCGCGAGCGACATCGACGTCGTGTGGACCGCCGGCTACGGCTTCCCGCGCCATCGCGGCGGGCCGATGTTCCACGCCGAAACAATCGGCTTGAAAACGTTGCTCGACGGGATTCTCAAGTATCGCAGCCGCTTCGGCCCGATGCACTGGACGCCGGCGCCGCTGCTCGAACGGCTGGTCGCGGAGGGAAGGACGCTCGCGCACTGGGAGGCCGCCCGCGGCGCCGCGCGCTCATGACTTCGTCATGGGCGGACAAGCGCCGCATCTTTGACAATCGTTCACGATCGCGCCGCGGCGCGCGCGCCTAAGCTTCGTCTGCATGCATGACAAGAGCATGCGACGACAAAGCGAGGAACCCACGATGTTTGCCGATCAGGAGCGTCAGGCGTTCGACCTCGGCCGTCGGATGGCGCAAGCCGACTTCCGGCTCGAGGACAACCCGTTCGTGCGCATTCACCCGCGGCTCGCCACGCAGTGGACGCACGGTTTCTTCGCAGCCAACGCGCTCACCGGCCTGCGCGCGGCGATCGCCCGCCGCGGGCTCACGACACCGCGGCCCCAGCCCCGCCTGGTGAGCGTCGCGTAACGGCGCTTTGGCGCCGACCGCGCCCGGGCGGGCGGCACGGTCGGCGCGAGCGGGCGGTCAGCCCCGACCGACGAAGGGCATCTTCGTCGCCATGATCGTCATGAACTGCACGTTCGCCTCGATCGGGAGGCTCGCCATGTGCACGATCGCGTTGGCGACGTGCTGCACGTCCATCACCGCTTCGATCGCGATCTCGCCGTTCGCCTGCGGCACCCCCTTCGCCATGCGCGCCGCCATCTCGGTGAGCGCGTTGCCGATGTCGATCTGGCCGCAGGCGATGTCGTACTTCCGGCCGTCGAGGGAAGCGCACTTCGTGAGCCCGGTGACCGCGTGCTTGGTCGCGGTGTAGGGCGTGGAGTTCGGCCGCGGCGCGTGCGCCGAGATCGACCCGTTGTTGATGATCCGGCCACCGCGCGGGTCCTGCGCCTTCATGACGCGGAAAGCCTCCTGCAGGCACAGGAACATGCCGGTGAGGTTCACGTCGACCACGTTCTTCCACTGCTCGAAGGACAGGTCCTCGAGCGGGATGCCGGGCGCGTTCTGGCCGGCGTTGTTGAAGAGGAGGTCGAGGCGGCCCCACTTCTCCTTCACGCTTCCGAAGAGCGCGCGGACCGAATCCGGCTGGGTCACGTCGGTCGGCACGGCAGCCGCGCGCGCGCCGTCGGGGCCGGCCTGCTCGATCGTCTCCTGCAGCGCGTCGGCCCGCCGCCCGGCGAGCGCGACCGACCAGCCGGCCTTCAGCAGCGCGACGGCGGAGGCGCGCCCGATCCCGCTGCCCGCGCCGGTGACGATGGCGATCTTCGTGCTCATGGTGGGTCTCCCTGGGGTTCGGTCGTCGCGAGGGCGACGATGGTAGCGCGTTCTAACGCCTCAACGTAATGACGATCACGCCGGCGACGAGGAGGCACATTCCCGTCCACTCCCGCCGTGTCATCTTCTCGCGGAAGAAGCGCCGCGACACGATCGCGCTGAACACGAGCTCGACCAGGCCGAGCGTGCGTACGTGCGCCACCGGCTCGATCGCCATCGCGGTGAACCAGCCGGCGGAGGCGGCCGCGCCCATGAAACCGGCGAAGAGCGACGGCCGCCACGCGGCGACCACACGCCCGATCACCGCCGGGTCGCGCGCGAGCAGCCACCCGCCCAGCAGCACCGTCTGGATCGACTGCGCCACGAGCAGCGTGAAGGCCGCGGCGACGAGGAACGGCGCCCCGTCGAGCGCGAGCGCCGCGCCGCGATAGCCGACCGCCGAGAGCGCGAACGCCGCGCCGGAGCCCAGCCCGATCAGCGCGGTGGGGGAGGTCCAGCCGGCGAGGAGCGCGCGCCACGGGCGCGCCTTGTCCGCCGGCGAGAGCAGCAGCACGCCGAGGGTGCCGAGCACGATCGCGATCGCGGCGAATGTCGTGATCGGGTCGCCGAGGAAGGCGAGGCCGAACACCGCGACCTGGATGATCTCGGTCTTGGAGTACGCGACGCCGAGGGCGAAGTTGCGCTCGGCCATCACGCGCAACAGCAGTGCGGTGGCGACGATCTGCGCCACCGCGCCGACGACGACCCAGGCCGCGAAGCGCAGATTCGGCGCGGGAAGCTCGAACCCGCCGACCGCGTGCACGAGCCACAGCCACAGCGCGGCGAACGGCAGGCCGTAGAGAAACCGCACCAGCGTCGCACCGAGGGTGCCGAGCGTGTCGGTGAGGCTGCGCTGCGCCGCGTTGCGCAGCGTCTGGGCGAACGCCGCCCAGAGCGTGACCGGGATCCAGAGCCAGTCGGTCGGCGGCACCGGGCAGGCTGCGCTCAGGCCTGCACGGAGTAGCCGCCATCGACCGGGATCGCCGTTCCGGTGATGAAGTCGGATGCGCCGCTCGCGAGGAACGCGGCGATGCCGGCGAAGTCGGCCGGCCGGCCCCAGCGCCCGGCGGGGGTGCGCGCGAGCACCCGCTCGTTCAGCCCCTCGACCTGCGCGCGCGCGGCAACAGTGAGCTCGGTGTCGATGAAGCCCGGGAGGATCGCGTTCACCTGGATGTTGTCGCGCGCCCAGGCGGTGGCGCAGACCTTGGTGAACTGCACGACCCCGCCCTTCGCGGCGGCGTACGCCGGCGCGAACGCGGCGCCGAAGATCGACATCATCGAGCCGACGTTGATGACCTTGCCGCCGCCGCCCGCCTTCAGCACCGGATAGGCCGCGTGCGAGCATAGGTAGGTGCTGGTCAGGCTCGCGTCCATCACCCGGTGCCACTCCTCCAGCGAGATCTCCTGCGGGGGCTTGCGGATCGCGATGCCGGCGTTGTTCACCAGGATGTCGAGCCGGCCGCAGCGCGCGCGCACCTCGCCGATGAGCGCCTCCACGTCCGCCGGCCTGGTGACGTCCGCTTCGATCGCAGCCGCGCCGCCGGGACCGCACTTGTCCAGCTCGGCGACCGCGGCGCGCGACTTCTGCGCGTTGCGCGCTGCCACGACCACCCTGGCGCCGGCCGCCGCGAGCCCGCGGCCCATGCCGAGCCCGATCCCGCCGTTCCCGCCGGTGACGATCGCGACCTTGCCGGTGAGATCGATCATGTCGTGCCCCTTCTCCCGAAAGCGGCGCATGGTACCGCGCTCCGGGACCGGTGCGACAATCCGCGGCGGATCCGGTATAAGCCGCGGGACCGGAGCGGAGAGCGGGATGGACTGCAGGTTCGACTTCAGCGGCCGGACGGCGCTGGTGACCGGAGGCGTGTCCGGCATCGGCGCGGCGACCAGCCTCGCGTTCAAGCGCGCAGGCGCGCAGGTGATCGCGTGCGGCCTCGCCGACGCGGAGCTCGCCGCGGCGCGCGCCGATCCCGGCTTTGCGGGCATCGACCTGCGCCGGCTGGACGTCACCGACCTTGCGGCGGTCAATGCGCTCGTGGCCGGACTGCCGTCGCTCGACTACGTGGTGACGAGCGCCGGGATCATCCAGCGCGGCGCCGAGCACCAGCCCGAGGTGTTCGACCGGGTTCTGGACGTCAACGTGAGCGGCGGCATGCGCGTGGCGACCGCGGCGCGCCCCCTGCTCGCGCGGCGCAAGGGCGCGATCGTGTTCGTCGCGTCGATCATGGCGTTCTTCGGCGGGCCGGCGCAGCCGGCGTACTCGGCGTCGAAGGGCGCGGTGCGCAACCTCACGATGTCGCTCGCCTGCGCGTACGCGGCCGACGGCATCCGCGTCAACGCCGTGGCGCCGGGCTGGACGCTGACCGAGCTCTCGCGCGGCGCGCGCGAGAACCCGGAGCGCAACGCGCACATCAACTCGCGCATCCCGCTCGGGCGCTGGGCCGAGCCGGCTGAGATCGCGGACCCGATCCTCTTCCTCTGCTCGGACGCCGCGCGCTACATGACCGGCACGGTCATGACCGTGGACGGCGGCTACACGAGCGCGGGTTGAGCGGGCACATGGGTGCGTTCGACCGCCGGCATGCATTCGATCGACGCCGCGCGCTCGGCGCGCTCGCGGCGCTTCCGCTCGCCGCCGCGGCGCAGCAGTCCTACGAGCCGCCGCCCACGACCGACGGCGGGCCGTTCGTGCCCACCCCGTGGGTCATCCTCGACGAGATGCTGAAGCTCGCGGACATCCGGCCCGACGACGTGGTGTACGACCTCGGCTCGGGCGACGGGCGGCTGGTCATCGCCGCGGCGGAGCGCCACGGCGCGCGCGGCGTCGGCGTCGAGCGGCACCCGGACCTCGTCGCGTATGCGCGCGCGCTCGCCGAGCGCCGCGGCGTGGCGGATCGGGTGAAGTTCGTCGAAGGGGACGTGCTCGCCGCTGACGTGCGCGGCGCGACGGTCGTCCTCATGTACCTCCTGCCGCGGCTCGTCGTGCAGCTCGTGCCGAAGCTGCGGACCGAGCTGCCGGTGGGCGCCCGCATCGTCTCGCACGACTACGCGCTGGAGCCGTGGAAGCCGGACAAGACGCTGGTGTTCGACGTGGAGGAGAAGATTGCGATCAACGGCCGCGCCGAGACGAAGCTCCTCTACTACATCGTGCCGGCGCAGGTCGACGGCGCCTGGGTGCTCGAGGCGCACGCTCCGGTGGGCGACGGCGCGCCGATCCCGCTCGCCTTCGAGCAGACGCCGGAGCGGCTGGAGGGCAGCGCGCTCGTCGACGGGCGCTCCACCGAGATCCGCGTCCTGCGGCTGCGCGGCGACGCGATCCGCTTCGCCCTGCTCGTCCGCGGCCGGCTGCTCGAGTTCAGCGGCCGCGTCGCCGGCGGCGCGATGTCGGGCGAGGTGCAGGCCCACGGCGCGGTCGCGCCCTGGTCGGCGCGCCGTACCGCGGCGTAGGGCGCGCGCGGCGGGCGGTTATTCTCGGCATCCTCCGGCTCCTCCCGTGCCCGACATGAACGCCTCGAACGCCCCCGGTGCGCGGCAGCGCTATCCGCTCCACGTTTACCTGAGCGTCCTGTTCTCGGCGCTGGTGCTCGCCACCGGCATCGCGATCACCTGGCTCGGTTATCGGGAGGCGCGCGACCTCTCGCTCAAGGCCGCCGACGAGGTCTTCGGTCACGTCGGGCGCGAGACGCGCACCGCGCTCGGCGCCGCGCTCGGCCCGGTCGCAACCTTTGCGGAGCTGCTCGCCACGCAGCCGCTCGCGCGCGCCCGCACGCTCGACGCGCGCCTCGAGGCCCTGCCCTTCATGCGGCGGGCATTCGACGGCCACGCGCCGATCGTCGCGGCGTACGCGGGCTACGCGGACGGGGCCTTCTTCCTCGTCCGCCCGCTGCGCGACGCCGCGGAGCGGGCCTTCTTTGCGGCGCCCGCCGACGCGGCGTTCTACGCGCAGCACATCGACGCGAACCGCGCCGAGACGCACGTCTTCCTCGACGCGTCGCTGCGCGAGATCGCGCGCCGCACCACCGGCCCCGCCGACTTCGATCCGCGCGAGCGGCCCTGGTACAAGCTTGCCGAGCGGCCGGGCGCGCGCGTCCTGACCGAGCCGTACGTGTTCTTTTTGACCGGCGCGCCCGGCATGACGGTGGCGATCCGCACGACTTCTGCGAGCGTCGTCGGCGTGGACGTGACGCTCGGCGAGCTCTCCCGGCTGCTTGCCGGCCTGCGGACCTACCCCGACATGAAGATCGCGCTCTTCGACGCCGAGCGCCGGCTGCTCGCGCGTGCCGACATCGAGCGGATCATGGTGCGGCGGGACGGCGACCGCGTCGCGCTCGCGACGCTCGACGAATTCGGCGAGCCGGCGCTGGCGGCGATGCAGCCGGTGCGCACGGAGAACGAGTCCTCCGGCCGCACGCTCGAAGCGGGCGGCCGCGCGTGGAAGACGGCGGTGCTGCCGGTGCCCACCGCGCGCGGGGTACTTTCGCTCGGCATCGCGGCGCCGCTCGACGAGCTGCTCGCCGGCGCGCGCGGGATCCGGGACCGCGGCCTCGTCGCCGCGCTCGCGGTGCTGCTCGCGGCGCTGCCGCTGACCTGGTGGGCGGCGCGCCGCGTCGCCCGCGCGCTGCACGCGCTCGCACGCGAGGCGGAGGACGTCCGCGCCTTCCGCTTCGACGGGCCCGCCGCACCACCTTCGGTGATTCTCGAGATCGACCGCCTGGGCCGCGCGATGGGCATGATGCGCGAGACGATCCGCAACTTCCTCGACATCGCCGGCTCGCTCGCGGCGGAGACGAACTTCAAGCGCCTGCTCGACCGGGTCGTGAGCGAGACCGCGGCGACCGTGCACGCGGCGGGCGGCGTCGTCTACCTCCACGACGCCGAGCGGGGCACGCTCGCCCCCGCGGCGCACGTCGGCGCGGAGGGGGCGCCAATCGCGGCGGCGCCCCGCGCGCAGCGGGCCGACGACGACTCGACCGTCGCGCAGGCCGTGCGCACCGGCAGGACGATCGTGGCCTCCGGCGACGCAGAGGCACGCGCCGACGGCGCGACCACCGTCGCGATGCCGCTGCGCGACCGCAACGGCGAGACGGTCGGCGCGCTGGCGCTGTTCGTACCCGGCAGCGAGCGCCCGAGCGCGGCGCGCCTGGCGTTCGCCGAGGCGCTGTCGGGCACCGCCGCGGTCGCGATCGAGACGCAGCGCCTGCTCGAGACGCGCAAGGCGCTCCTCGACGCCTTCATCCGCCTGGTCGCGGGCGCGATCGACGCGAAGTCGCCCTACACCGGCGGCCACTGCCAGCGCGTCCCGGAGCTCACGCTGATGCTCGCGCGCGCGGCGTGCGAGGCGACCGACGGTCCGTTCGCGGATTTCTCGCTCACCGACGAGGACTGGGAGGCGCTGCAGATCGCGAGCTGGCTGCACGACTGCGGCAAGGTGACCACGCCGGAGTACGTGGTGGACAAGGCCACCAAGCTGGAGACGATCTACGACCGCATCCACGAGGTGCGCATGCGCTTCGAGGTGCTCAAGCGCGACGCCGAGATCGCGTGCTGGAAGGCGATCGCGGCGGGCGGAGACCCGGTTGCCGCGCGTGCGGGGCTCGAGCGCGAGCTCGCGGCGCTGGACGCGGATTTCGCGTTCGTCGCGGGCTGCAACGAGGGCGGGGAATTCATGGCGCCGGAGAAGGTTGCACGGCTGCGGGCGATCGCCGCGCGCACCTGGCAGCGCACGCTCGACGACCGGATGGGCCTCTCGCACGATGAGAAGGCGCGGAAGAACCGCACGCCCGCCGCGCCGCTCCCGGCCACCGAGCGCCTGCTCGACGACAAGCCGGAGCACCTGATCGAGCGCGCGCCCGGCGACCGCATGCCGGCGGACAACCGCTGGGGGTTCAAGCTCGACGTGCCCGAGCTCAAGTACAACCGCGGCGAGCTCGCGAACCTCGCGATCGGCCGCGGTACCCTCACCGAGGAGGAGCGCTACGTGATCAACCATCACATCGTGCAGACGATCGTGATGCTGTCCGAGCTGCCCTTCCCCAAGCACCTCAAGGACGTGCCCGAGATCGCCGGCGGGCACCACGAGAAGATGGACGGCAGCGGCTACCCGAGGCGGCTCGCGCGCGGCGAGATGAGCCTCCCCGCGCGCATGATGGCGATCGCGGACATCTTCGAGGCGCTCACCGCCGCCGACCGGCCGTACAAGAAGGGCAAGACGCTCTCGGAGGCGCTGAAGATCATGAGCTTCATGAAGCGCGACCAGCACGTCGACCCGGATCTGTTCGATCTTTTCCTGACCTCGGGCGTGTACCGGCGCTATGCCGAGCGGTTCCTGCGCCCGGAGCAGATCGACGCGGTCGACGTTTCGCAGTACGTGAGCCGCCCGCAGGCGGCGTAGAAGGGGAGGAGACGATGGAACCGACCGTGCGCTACCCGGACCCCGCGGTCCGCGTGATCGACGAGAGCTTCGCGAAGTACCGCCTCGCGCTCGCGGGCGTGGAGCGGATCGCGCACGGATACCGGTGGGCCGAAGGGCCGGTGTGGTTCGGCGACGGCCGCTTCCTCCTGTGGAGCGACATCCCGAACGACCGCATCATGAAGTGGGAGGAGGAGACCGGCGCGGTGAGCGTGTTCCGCCGGCCCTCGAACTTCGCGAACGGCAACACGCGCGACCGGCAGGGGCGGCTCGTCACCTGCGAGCACGCCGGCCGGCGCGTGTCGCGCACCGAGCACGACGGCACGATCACGGTCCTCGCCGACCGGTTCGAGGGCAAGCCGCTCAATTCGCCGAACGACGTCGTGGTGAAGTCCGACGGCTCGATCTGGTTCACCGACCCGCCGTTCGGCTTGCTCAGCTTCTACGAAGGCACCGTCGCAAAGCCGGAACTGCCGACCAACGTCTATCGCGTGGACGGGGCGACCGGCGAGCTGACGGTCGCAGCGGAAGACATCAACTGCCCGAACGGCCTCGCCTTCTCGCCCGACGAATCGATCCTCTACGTGGTGGAGTCGCGCAGCGTCCCGCGCAACATCCTCGCTTACGACGTCGCCGACGGCGGCCGGCGCCTCGCGAACCGGCGCACGCTGATCGCGGCAGGCCCGGGCACGCCCGACGGGTTCCGCTGCGACGTGGACGGCAACCTGTGGTGCGGCTGGGGCATGGGCGACCCGGCGCTCGACGGCGTCTCGATCTTCAACCCGGACGGCCGCCTGATCGGCCGCATCGACCTGCCGGAGCGCTGCGCGAACGTCTGCTTCGGGGGGAAGCACCGCAACCGCCTCTTCATGGCCGCCGCGAAGAGCGTCTACGCGCTCTACGTCAACACGCAGGGCGCGGTGGGCGGCTGATGGCGCTTCACCGCGAAGCAAGCCGGCCCGGGCGCGGCGACTTTGCGCCGCAGTCGCCGTTGTCGGGTGGCTCGTGCGCGGCTGGGCGTGGGTTGCACTGCCGCCGCGAGCCGGGACCCGACAGGCGACGCGTATTGCGGCGCCAGGAGTCGCGCCCGGGCCGGCTTGCTTCGCCCTAACGGCGTCGCGCGCGCCGGCGCCTGGCCGCGGGCGCTTTCGCGTCGCGCGTCTCGAACTGCGCCGGTGCGACGACTTCCAGCATCTGGATGTCCTTCGAGTGCCGGATCTCGCGATGGCGGATGCGGGGCGGCTGGTAGAAGCAGGAGCCGGCGCGCATCATCACCTTGCCGACGCCCTCGTACTCGAACTCGACCCAGCCCTTCAGCACGTACACGAACTGCACGTCGCAGTCGTGCAGGTGCCACTGGCCGTGCGGGGCCTTGCCCGGGCGCGCGCGGATCACGTGCGCGATCACCTTGCCGCGCGTGGCGCGCCTGATCCCGAGGTCGCGGTACTCGAAGTAGCTGCGTAGCCCTCGCCGGACGAACTTCGACTTCGCCCGGTGCGACACGCTGAAGCGTCGTGCAATCGCAGTCGCCATCCGATCACCCCTGCTTCTTGAGCGCCGCGAACGCCTGGTCGACGACGTCGAGCGTCCTGTCCACGTCCGCCTCGGTGTGCGCGATCGAGATGTAGAACTTCTCGTTCGGGTTGACGAGCAGCCCGCGCCTGATCAGCTCGAGCGCCCAGCGCAGGCCGAGGTCCTTGTTCGCGGTGGTGAGGTCCATCCACGTGCGCAGCGGCTTGCGGTCGGTGAAGCGCACGCCGAACACCGCGTCCTCGCCCGGCGCCTGGACCGCGAATCCGTGCCGCTCGCCCGCGGCGACGATTCCCGCGCGGAGCTTCGCGCCGACCCGGTGCAGCCCGTCGTACACGCCCGGCTGCGAGAGCACCCCGAGCGCGGCGATGCCCGCCGCCGCGCAGATCGGATTGCCATTCAGCGTGTTGGTCGCCCACACGACCTCCGCCTTCGGGCGGCTGCGCGCATCCAGCACCGACATGATCGACGCGTCGCCCACGATCGCCGCCATCGGGAACCCGCCGCTGATCGCCTTGCCGTAGCACGCGAGGTCGGGCACGACGCCGTAGCGCTCCTGCGCGCCGCCCCAGGCGATGCGGAAGCCGGTGACGATCTCGTCGAAGATCATCACGATGCCGTGTTTCCGGGTGACCGCGCGCACGGCCTGCAGGAATCCCGGCTCCGGCAGCAGGACGCGCTGCAGCGGCTCGACGATGACGGCCGCCAGCTCGTGCGCATGGCGCTCGATCATCGCCACCGCGCGGTCGGTCTCGTTGAACGGCGTCACGAGCACCGTCTCGCCCGCCTGCGGCGGCACGCCTACCGAGTCGGGTCGCGCATGCGGGTAGTCCGACGGCTGCATCGGCACCGTCCCCCACAGGCCGTAGTCGTGCATGCCGTGCCACGCGCCTTCGAACTTCAGGACCTTGTTGCGCTTCGTGAACGCGCGCGCGATCCGCAGGCTGTAGAACGTCGCCTCGGTGCCCGAGCCGGTGTAGTGCACGACCTGGCCGCACGGGATCGCGTCCACGAGCCGCCGTGCGAGCTCGATCTCGGGCTCGTTCAGGAAGTAGTAGGTCGTCCCCTTCGGCAGGCGCGCGTTCACCGCCTCGGTGATCGCCGGATGCGCGTGGCCGAGCAGCACCGGCCCGGAGGACAGGTGGTAGTCGATGTACTCGCGGCCGGCCACGTCCCAGACGCGGCTGCCCAGGCCGCGCTCGACCACGAGGTTCAGCTCGGGCGGGATGACGAAGAGGCCGGTGCCGCCGCCGGCGAGGTACTTGCCCGCGTCGGCGAGCAGGTCCGCCTGTCGTTGCTGTGCGGTCGGCGCCATTCGAACTCTCCCCCTCCGGCGTGGTCGATGAAGGGTCGTATGCTAGTCGATGCCGGGCGCCCCCGCCCCGGCGCGTCCGCCGGATGGAGAACACGATGCCGAAGACGTCTTCTCGCCGCCGATTCCTCGCCGCCACCGGCGCCGCCCTCGGCGCGGCGGCGCTCGACGCGGTCGCGCAGGCGCCGCGCGCGAGCCCCGACCTCGACCGGCAGGTGGCGGCCTTCCTCGACGCCCAGCGCGGCCGCTGGGACTATCTCAACGTGCCGTACCAGGACGGAAAGGTCCTGCACGACCTGGTCGTGCAGCTCGGCGCGAAGCGCATCCTCGAGATCGGCACCTCGACCGGGCACTCGACGATCTGGCTCGCGTGGGCGGCGGCGAAGACGGGCGGCAAGGTCACGACGATCGAGATCGACCGCGGTCGGCACGAGCGCGCGCTCGCGAACCTCGGAGCGGCGGGTGTCGCGCCGTACGTGGACGCGCGCCTCGGCGACGCGCACGAGCTGGTGAAGACGCTGCCCGGTCCGTGGGACTTCGTGTTCCAGGACGCGGACAAGGAGTGGTACCTGCAGTACTTCCTCGACCTCGACCCGAAGATGGCGCCGGGCGGCTGCTACACGGCGCACAACGTCGCGCGCGCGTACGCACGCGAGGTGCGCCAGTTCCTCGACCGCGTGCGCGCCGATCCGCGCTACGAGACGCGCTTCGCCGAGGGCGCGAGCAGCGAGGGCGTCTCGGTCAGCTGCCGGAAGCCGGGCTGAGGCGCGCTCGGCCGTCCTTGCCCGCGGCGAAGGTGAACCCGGCGTCCTCCGCCTGCGTGGGCAGCGGCTTCAGGTCCCTGAAACGGGACGCCCGCTGCGCCATCCCGGCCCGGGTCAGCCCGATCGTCTTCATGACGCCCCCGCGCTGTCCAGGTTGGCCTTGAGAAAGGCGATCGTCCGCGACCAGGCGAGATCCGCGGCCGCCTTGTCGTACCGCGCGCCGGCGGTGTCGTTGAGGAAGGAGTGCTCCGCGCCCTCGTACATGAACTTCTCGTACGACACATTCGCGGCCTTGAGCGCCGCCTCGAACTCCCCAATGCCGGAGTTGATGCGCGCGTCGTTGCCCGCGTAGTGGAGCTGCAGCTTCGCCTTGATCTTCGGCACATCGGCGGCGGGCGCGGCCAGCCCGTAGAACGGCACCGCGGCCGCGAGGTCCGGGGCATTGACCGCGAGCAGGTTCACCATGCCACCGCCCCAGCAGAACCCGACTGCGCCGACCGGCCCGGCCGCGTCCGGCCGACCCTTGAGGTAGGCGACCGCGGCGACGAAGTCGCGCACCGTCCTGTCGCGGTCGATGCGGGCGAACGCTGCCCGCGCCTCGTCCTCGTTCGCGGGTGTGCCCCCGAGCGGCGAGAGCGCGTCGGGCGCGAGCGCGGTGAAGCCCGCCAGGGCGACGCGGCGCGCGACGTCCTGGATGTGCGGGTTGAGGCCGCGATTCTCGTGGATGACGATGACTCCAGCCCGCTTCGCCGGCCCGGATTTCGGCGTCGCGAGGTAGCCCCGCACCTCGCCGCTGGCGCCGCGGAAGGTCACCATGCCCGTCGCGAGCCGGGGATCCGCCGGGTCGACGAGCGCGGCCCGGGCGTAGTTGTTCTCGAGCAGCGGCAGCAGCGCATACGCGGCGGCCGAACCGCCCGCGAGCACCGCGAGGCGCTCGAGGAACACGCGGCGCTCGAGCGGCCGGTGTGTGTACTCGTCGTAGAGCTCGATGATCGTCCGGTCCATGCGTCACCCACTGGCAAAGGCGCGATTCTAGGCTGGCGGCGCAGGCGGGCGTAGACTGGCGGCCCGATTCGCGCCAGGAGTCGATGCCATGCAATTCCGACGTCTCGGCAGGTCCGGTCTCGACGTCTCCGCCCTCGGTCTGGGCTGCATGGCGATGACCACCCTCTACGGGGCGGTGGACGAGAACGAGGCGATCGCCACCGTCCGCGCCGCGCTCGACGCCGGCGCCAACTTCCTCGACACCGCCGACGCCTACGCCGACGGCAAGAACGAGCAGCTCCTCGGGCGAGCGCTCGCCGACGGCTACCGCGCCAGGGCCGTGGTCGCGACGAAGTTCGGCAACGTGCGCACGCCCGAAGGCAAGCCGGCCGCGAACGGACGTCCTGAGTATGTGATCGAAGCCTGCAACAAGAGCCTCGCCCGACTCGGGATCGACGCGATTGACCTCTACTACCAGCACCGCGTCGATGCGAGCGTGCCGATCGAGGACACGGTCGGCGCGATGAAGCGGCTCGTCGAGCAGGGCAAGGTCCGGCACCTCGGCCTGTCCGAGGCGGGATCCGCGACGCTGCGGCGCGCGGCGGCCGTGCACCCGATCGCCGCGCTGCAGACCGAGTACTCGCTGTGGTGCCGCTTCGTCGAGGGCGACATCCTGAAGACCTGCCGCGAGCTCGGGATCGGCTTCGTCGCGTACTCGCCGCTCGGGCGGGGAATGCTCACGGGGACGATCAGGACGCTCGCGGACCTCGGCGAGAACGACCGGCGGCGCGACCACCCGCGCTTCCAGGAGGGCAACTTCGAATCGAACGCCGCGCTCGTGCGCCCGCTCCTCGAGCTGGCGGACGCGAAGCGCTGCACGCCGGCTCAGCTCGCGCTCGCGTGGCTGCTCGCGCAAGGACCGGACGTCGTGCCGATCCCCGGCACCAAGCGCCGCACGCACCTCGCCGACAATCTCGCGGCGCTCGACGTGAAGCTCTCGTCGGACGAGGCCGCCGCGCTCGCGCGCGCGATCGACGACACGCGGGTCGCGGGGACGCGCTATCCGAAGGGGCAGCTCGCGCTGCTCGGGCTGTAAGCGGCCGCGATGCCGCGGCGCGTGGACTCGGTCACGCGCACGGAGGGGTCCTAATCCGCCCGGCGGACTGACGGCCCGGGTCCGGCCGCCTAGCCTCTCCCCATGCCCAACGCACCGGGGGAAACCATGCGCGTGGACCGCCTCGCCCTCGCGGCCGCCGCCGTGTTCGTGCTGATGCTCTTCTCCGCCGCAGCCGCGGGGCTCTGAGCTAAGCCCCGGCGCGCAGCCGCTCGATCTCCGCACGCCAGCCGGCCACGAGGACGTCGCGGTCGGGATCCCCGCCCGCGTCGCGCACGCGGCGCTTGCGGAATGCGAGCTCGTGCTGCGCGTTCACCAGCGCCGCCGACTCGCGCGGGTGGAGCCGGTCGATGCGGCGCGTGCGGAACATCCGGTCCCCGGCGATCGCGCGGTACTCGTCGCCGCTCACGCTGCGGCCGACTTCCTCGGCGAGCTCCTCGCGAATCACCCGCCGCTCCCACACGCCGCTGCGCCAGAGCGCGACCGCCATCACTGCCACGAACGGGAGGAAGATCGTCAACTCCACCGTGCTGCCGATCAGGAAAGCCTCGACGAAGCCGAGGTCGGGCTGCTCTGCCTGCGCGGACGGCGGCGGCTCGCCGCGCGCCGCGCCCGCGAGCGCGAAGAAGAGCGGCAGCGCGTTGTTTACGAAGTGCGCCGCGATTGCGACCGCAAGCCCGAAGAGCGGCGCGAGGACCTTCAGCCAGCCGCGCCGCGTCTGCATCGCGACGCCGAGGAACGCGCCGAAGATCCCGGTGAACATCGCGTGCCCGCCGAAGCCGAACAGGGCGTAGCGCCAGCCGAGCTGCATGCCCCAGGGCGGCGTGCCGAACTCGGCGTAGCCCTGCGCGACGTACAGCGCCGACTCGAACCAGGTGAAGCCGAGACCGACCAGCGCGCCGTACACGAAGCCGTCGCGCATGTTGTCGAACTCGGCGCGCAGGAGCCAGAAGAGCAGCACGACGCCGAGCGCCTTGGTGAGCTCCTCGACGATCGGCGCCGAGATCGGCGCCGAGATCATCTTTGCGGCCTCGGGCCCGAGCGTCTGGCCGACGACCGGATTCTGCATGACCCACGCGTCGACCGCGGCGGAGAAGGCGGTGTTGAACGGGAGCGCGAGCGCCGTCGCGATCACCGCACCCCACAGGAATGCCGCGGCGAAGAGCCACGGCGTCTCGCGCTCGCGCCGGTCGAGGTACCAGAGGATCAGGAGCGGCGCCACCGCGAGCGCGGTGGAGGCGGCGAGCGCGGCGTAGAAGACCGCCGCGATGTCCGGCCGCAGGCCCGACAGCAGGCCGAGCTGGATGCGGCTCGCCACGGCCAGCACGGCGAGGAGCGCCGCGCCGATCGCGATGCACGCCCCGCGCCGGCGGAGCGGCGAGCCGTGCAGCAGGCGGTCGTAGGCGGGGCGGGAAGTCGACGCCAAGCAGTCCCCGCCTCAACGCCGCTGCGCCGAGAAGTCGCTTCGCTCGAGCAGCCAGGACGTGGCGAAGCCGAACACGAGCCCCCAGAACGGTGCGCCGATGTTGAGGATGGCCACCTCGGCCACCGTGACGAGAAAGGCAATGAGCGCCCCGAGCGTGAAACGCTCCTTGAAAGAGATGGTGAATGCCGTCTGCAGCACGCGCAGCATCGCGAGCCCGGCGAGCGCGGCAACGAAGGCCGGGGTCGCGAGCATGAAGTTCACGAAGACCGGCGACGCGAGACCGAAGCCGAGCGCGAGGATCCCGACCAGGATCCCCGCGGTGTATTGGCGCTGCCTATCGCCGGATGAGGAGATGATCGCGTTCACCGGGCCGGTCAGGCAGGTGGACACGGTGCCGACGAAGGCGGTGATGATCGAGCCGGCGCCGCAGGCGACGGTGACGGCGTTGATCGGGGGCGCATGCCCGGCGGCCCGCAGCACCGCGATGCCCTGTCCGTTCTGCACCACCAGCACGGTGATCGCGAGCGGGACGACCAGCTCGACCATCGCCTGCCACGAGAAAACGGGTGCGTACAGGTTCGGGCGGACGAGGCTCCACGCCTGCGCACCCGCCGGGTCGAACCGCCCGAGCGCCGTGACCAGCACGCCGCCGACGATCATCGCCCCGATCAGCGGCGGCATGA
>CAZIXQ010000045.1:0-20349 GCA_964543155.1 uncultured Enterobacteriaceae bacterium | reverse complement strand
CCGGCACTACGGCTGACCGATGCAGTACCGCGACCTTCCCGGGACCGGCCTGCGGGTCTCCGAGCTCTGCCTCGGCACGATGACCTTCGGCGAGCAGACCGACGAGCCGGAGGCGCACGCGCAGCTCGACTGCGCGGTCGCGCACGGCGTGAACTTCATCGATACCGCGGAGATGTACCCGGTGCCGCCCGGCCCGAAGACCTACTCGCGGACCGAGTCGATCGTCGGCAACTGGCTTGCCCGGCAGCCGCGCGACAAGCTCGTCGTGGCGACGAAGGTCGCAGGCCCCGGGCGCGACCGCCCGTGGGTGCGCGGCGGCGAGACCGCATTCACGAAGACGAACATCCGCTGGGCGGTCGACGACTCGCTCAAGCGCCTCCGCACCGACTTCGTCGACCTCTACCAGCTCCACTGGCCGGAGCGCAACGTCGCGATGTTCGGGACGATGCGCTACGACGCGGGAAAGGAGAAGCCGGCGACGCCGATCCTCGAGCAGATCGAGGCGTTGGACGAGCTCGTGCGCGCGGGCAAGATCCGCCACTACGGCCTCTCGAACGAGACCGCCTGGGGCGTCTGCGAGTTCACCCGCCTCGCGAAGATCCATGGCCTGCCGCCGCCGGTCACGATCCAGAACGCCTACAGCCTGGTGAACCGCACCTTCGAGTGGGACCTCGCGGAGGCGTGCCACCGCGAGGGCGTCGCGCTCCTCGCCTATAGCCCGCTCGCCATGGGCGTGCTCGCCGGCAAGTATCTCGGCGGCGCAAGACCGCAGGGCGCGCGCCTCGCGGTCTTCCCGGGCTTCGGCGAGCGCTACCAGCGCGAGCTCGTCGCGGCGGCCACGGCCGAGTACGTGCGCGTCGCGCGCGCGGCCGGCCTGGAGCCGGCCGCGATGGCGCTCGCCTACGTGCGCAGCCGGCCGTTCGTCGCCGCCACGATCCTCGGCGCGCGCACCCTCGCGCAGCTCGAGGCGAATCTCGCGACGCAGGCGATCACGCTCGGCGCGGACGTCGTCGCGGCGATCGAGTCGGTGAACGCGCGCTATCCGAGCCCGTCGGCGGGCCTGTAGCACGATGCTCGGCGAGGCGCTCGCGCTCGCGGGGATCGCGGCCGCGGGCTGGTTCTGGTACGACAGCATGCGCGCGCGCGAGCGCGCCGTGCGCGCGGGCCGCGCCGCGTGCGAGCGCGAGGGCCTGCAGTTCCTCGACGAGACGGTGCTGTGCACGCGCACCCGCCCGACGCGCGACGCCGACGGGCGCGTTACACTCCGGCGCGTCTACGCGTTCGAGTTCAGCGACGACGGGCAGCGCCGCCGCGGCGGCAGCATCGTGATCGTCGGTGAGCGGCTCGAGTCGCTCGAGCTGGAGCCTTTTCTCGCACAGTGACCGATGGGCAAATGGATTGAAGGCACCGTGGTCGGCCAGAAGCGCTGGAGCGACCACCTCTATTCGCTCCAGGTGGACGCCGAGATCGGCGCGTTCGAGCCGGGGCAGTGGACGAAGCTCGCGCTGCCGGTCGCCGGCGAGTTCGTCGCGCGCCCCTACTCGTTCGTGAACGCGCCGAAGGAGCGGCCGCACGAGTTCTTCTACAACACCGTGCCCGAGGGGCACCTGAGCCCCCGCCTCGCGCGCCTGGAGCCGATGGACGTCGTGTTCCTCGCGCCGGCCGCCTCGGGGCTCTTCACCCTCGCCGAGATCCCCGACGCGGAGGTGCTGTGGCTGATCGCGACCGGCACCGGCCTCGGGCCGTACCTCTCGATGCTGCGCTCCGACGCGCTCTGGGACCGCTTCGGAAGAGCCGTCCTGGTGCACGCGGTGCGTCACGCGGCCGACCTCGCCTATCGCGAGGTCGTCGAGACGGTCGCAGCCCGGCACCGCGACCGCTTCCGCGCGGTCTCGTTCGTGAGCCGCGAGCGGCACGCCGGCGCGCTCACCGGACGCATTCCCGAGGCGATCGGCGACGAGCGGCTCGAGCGCGCGGCAGGCGTGCCGCTCGCGCCGGGGACTTCGCAGGTGATGCTGTGCGGCAATCCGGACATGGTGATGGATGCGACCGACGCGCTGAAGGCGCGCGGCCTGAAGCGCCATCGCCACCGCGACCCCGGGCACGTCGCGGTGGAGCCGTACTGGTAGCCATGCGCCGCGCGCTCGTCGCGATCGCCGCCGCCGCCGCGCTCGCCGGCTGCGGGTCGGTGGTGCGCGTGGCGTACAACAACGGCGACGTCGCCGCGCGCTTCATGGCGCACGAGTACTTCGACCTGCACGGCGAGCAGTCCGACCTGCTGAAGGGCCAGCTCGTGCGCTTCCACGCCTGGCATCGGCGCGAGGAGCTCCCGCGGTACGCGGCGCTCTTCGGCGAAGCGTCGGGCCGCCTGGCGGCCGGGCTCGAGCGCGCGGACGTCGCGTGGGCGATCGCGGCGGTGCGCGAGCGCTATCGCGCGACCGTGGAGCAGGCGGCCGACGAGTTCGCGCCGGTCGCGGCGACCATGCGCCCCGACAACCTGGCGGCGCTCGAGCGCAAGCTCGCCGAGACGAACGAGAAGTTCGCGCGGGAGTTCCTCTCCGGCGACGCGGCGAAGCAGGCGCGTGCGCGCGCGAAGCGGCTCGCCGGCTGGATCGACGAGTGGCTGGGGACGGTGACCCCCGAGCAGGAGGCGCGCATCGCCGCCTTCGCGCAGGTGCAGCCGGATCTCAACCGCATCCGGCTCGAGGACCGCAAGCGCCGGCAGCAGGAGTTCGTCGCGCTGCTGCGGGAGCACGGGAAGGCGCCCGACCTCGCCGCGCGGCTGCGCGAGTTTCTCGTGCACTGGGAGCGCGACCGCGGCCCGGAGCACCGGCGGCAGGCGCGCGAGTGGGAGGAGCGGCTGGTGACCCTGATCGTCGACCTCGACCGCACGCTCACGCCGAAGCAGCGCGAGCACGTCGTGCGGCGCTTCGCCTTCTTCGCCGAGGAGGCGCGCATCCTCGCGCGGCAGGGCCAGCCGGCCGGGACGACGGCGGCCCGGCCCGCTGGGGAGGCGGTCGCCGCGCAGTGACCGGCCGGCGCGCGCGCCCGAGCGCCGCTCAGACGCCTTTCTTCCTCTTCTGCTCGGCGATCACGCGCTCGAGCAGTTGCGCGTTGAACGCGACGCCGTCGAGGTTGGGGTTCACCGCGAGCGCACGCCTGAAGTAGTCGAGCGCCCGCTCGTACTCGCCGGTCTGCAGGTAGATCTGGCCGCAGCCGGCGAGCGCGCCGAAGTGCACCGGGTTGCGCTTCAGCACCTCCGCGCAGTCGGCGAGCGAGCGCTCGAAGTCGCCCACGACGAAGTACACCGTGGCGCGCTTGTTCCACCCTTCCGCGAAGTCGGGCTTGCGCTCGATGATGCGGGTGAAGGTGGCGATGGCCTCCTTCGCCCGGCCCGAGTTCATCTCGTCGATGCCCTGCTCGAAGAGCCGGTCGATCTCCGCGTCGCCGGAGCGGCTCCACACCACCCAGATCGCCTGCTCGGCGAGCGGGCGCAGCTCCGGGTGCGGGTCGCGCAGCACCGCGACGAGCGCGGGCACGTCCGCCATCCCGCCTTCGCGCGCGAGCAGGACCACGCCGCGGCCGCGCTCGACCGGGTCGGTCGACTCGAGCGCGGCATACGCCGCCTCGCGCGTGGACGGCTGTGCGCCGGCGGTCGCGGCAGCGATGGCGGCGAGCAGGACGAGGCAGGCGGCGGCGGCGCGCATCGGTGGTCGGTCCCTCGGGGCGCCGCGGCGTTGAGGACGGGCGCGGCCGGACCAATATAATCCGGCGCGCGCCGATCGCCAAACCGAACCGCGTGACCGAAGTCCTGCGCCTGCCGCGCACCCGCGCGGAGCTCGACGATGCCATCGCGCGCTCGCGCGCGATGGTGACGCGCCGCGCCCTCGTCTCGGCGGGCGCGGTGCTGGTGCCGGTGCCGATCCCCGGCCTCGACATCGCGGCCGACGTCGCGCTCCTCACCCAGCTGATTCCCGCGATCAACCGCGAGTTCGGCCTGACGCCCGAGCAGATCGAAGGGTTCGATCCGGCGACGAAGGTCCTCGTCTACAAGGCGATCGTGGCGTTCGGCGGGGCGATGGTCGGGCGCCTGATCACGCGCGAGCTCGTCATGCAGGCGCTCGTGCAGGTGGGGATGCGCGTGACCACGAAGACCGCGGCGCGGCTCGTCCCGGTGGCGGGACAGGCGGTGTCCGCGGGCCTGAGCTACAGCGCGATGCGGTTCGTGGGCCGCGCGCACGTCCGCGACTGCGCGCGGGTGGTCGAGGCGATCCACGCGGGGCGCGGCGACTGGGCGCCCCGGCCGCCGCCTAGCGCAGTTCAGCGGCTGCGATCCGCCGCTGCCACAGCAGCGTCCCGCTGGCGTCGTAAGCCTCGAGCGTGAGGACGCGCTCGGTGCGCGGGCCGCTCACGCGCAGCATGCCGAAGTTGCGCTGGGTCACCAGCGTGCCGGGCACGAGCTCGGGGTTCTCGCGCTCCTCGACCGACGGGTTGGCGACCGGGCCGGCCGTGAGCGGCGAGGAGGTGAACTCGTAGAGGGGATAGGTCCCCGGCCGCTCGACGCGCCACAGCCCGCCGAAGTGGCGGTCCCCGCTGAGGAACACGACCCCGGGGATCTTCTGCCCGAGCAGCCAGTCGGCGAGCGCCTTCTGCTCGGCCGGGAAGTTGTGGAACGCCTCGAAGCGGTTGGCGCGGTTCCACAGCTGGCCGCCGGTGGCCACGACCTTGAACGGGGCGCGCGAGGCGACCAGCGCCTGCTTCAGCCACGCGAGCTGCGCGGGGCCGAACATCGCCTTCTCCGCGGTCGGCGGGTAGCGGTTCGGGTAGCGGTGGAAGCGGTCGTCGAGCAGGAAGAAGTCGACGTCGCCGTAGGTCAGCATGCCGAACACGCCCGGCACGCCCGGCATCCCGTGCGAGGGGTTCGGCCAGTAGCGCTTGAACGCTTCGAGCGCCGCGCCCTTCATCACGAACGAGCCGTCCGCGTCGTTCGGGCCGAAGTCGTGGTCGTCCCAGATCGCGACGTGCGAGGTCGCGCGCGCGAGGCGGCGCAGCTCGGGCATGGCGCGCACCGCGCGGTAGCGCGCGCTCATGCCTTCGAGCGAGGTCCACTCGGGCTCGCGGAAATAGACGTTGTCGCCGAGCCAGAGCATGAGGTCGGGCGAGCGCGCGGCGATCGCGTCGAAGATCCCGAGGTCGCCGCCCCAGGGCGCGCCGGGGCGGTCGAAGCGGTCGTTGAGGTACATGCACGAGCCGAACGCGACCGCGAACGCCGGGGGATCGGTGCGGAACTGCCAGAGCGGCTGCGTGGCGAAACGCCCGGGCTCGGCGGCGCTCCTGCCGTCGACGGTCACCGTGTAGCGATACCGCGTGCCGGGATCGAGCCCGGCAAGCCGCAGGCCGAGCGCGAAGTCGTCCTCGGCCCGCGTCGCGCCCTCGACCCGGCGGCGCGCGCCGGGATCGGCCTCCGGATGCAGCTCGACGACCACGCGGGCGGCGCGCTCGGTCTGCACCCACAGCGTCATGCTCGCCATGTCGGCGAACCCGTGCATGATCGACGCGGCCCACGCCGGCGCGGCAGCGGCGAGCGCGGCGAGCGCGGCGAGCAGCGGTCGGAGTGCAGGACGGGTCGGCATCGCGCGGCCCGCATCATAACGGGTCGGGGCGCGCCGGACGCGGTAACGGCCGCGTGCTAGGATCCCGGCCCGCGCGCACCTGCTGCGAGCGCCACTTCATACCCCCACGCCAAGGCATTGAAAGGAGAGTCACATGGGCCTTTTCGACTTCGTCCGCAACATCGGCAAGAAGATCTTCCCGCCGGAAGCCAAGCCCGAGGACGCCTCGGTCAAGATCAGGCAGGAAATCGAGACGGCGATGCTCGGGATCACCAACCTCCAGGTCGCCTACGACGCCAAGGACGGCAAGTGCACGCTCGCGGGCGACTGCCCGAGCGCCGAGGCGATGCAGAAGGCGGTGCTCATCGCGGGCAACATCCAGGGCGTGTCCGAGGTGAACATCTCCGGGCTCAAGGTGCCCGAGCCGAAGGAGAAGGTCGAGTACTACGTGATCGTCAAGGGCGACACGCTGTCGGCGATCGCGAAGAAGTACTACGGGGACGCGAACAAGTACCCGCGCATCTTCGAGGCGAACCGCGAGGTCATCAAGGACGCGAACCTGATCTTCCCCGGGCAGAAGATCCGCATCCCCATGGATTGAGCGCGCCCCGCGCGATCGACCCGCGGGCCGGAATCGCCGGCCCGCGTCCAGGGAGGGTTTCGCATGGGACTGGTCTGGACGATCATCATCGGGTTTCTGGTCGGGCTTGCCGCGCGCGCGATCCTGCCCGGGCGGCAGATCATGGGCGTGATCATGACCACGGCGCTCGGCGTCGGCGGGTCGCTGCTCGCCGGCTACGCGGGGCAGTTACTCGGCTACTACCGGCTCGGCGAGCCGGTCGGCTTCGTCGCCTCCGTGGTCGGCGCGCTCGTGATCCTCTTCCTCTGGAGCAAGCTCGTGAACAAGTGACCGCGCGCGACGCGGTCGCGAAGGCGCGGATTGCTATACTCGCGCCTTCTTTTTTTCCCTTTCCGGACGCGGCGCGCCGCTTCGACGCCGCATGAGCGCACAGGTCGCCGCCAAGCAGAAGAAGAACGTCACCGTCCTGGCCGTCCTCCAGGCGCTGCTCATGACGAACAACGCGACCGCGATCGCCCTGAACGGGCTGGCCGGCTACGCGCTCGCCGCCAACAAGGCGCTCGCGACCGTGCCGGTGACCGGCTGGGTGGTCGGGGCCGCGGCGACCACCTTCTTCGCCTCGCTGCTGATGAAGCGCATCGGGCGCAAGGGCGGCTTCACCTTCGGCACGCTCGTGGGGATCCTCGGCGCGTCGATCTGCTGCGTGGCGCTCTACCTCGGCAGCTTCTGGCTCTTCGTCGCCGGCACCACCGTCTTCGGCGTGTACAACGCGTTCGGGCAGTACTACCGGTTCGCGGCCGCCGACGCGGCGAGCCACGACTTCAAGGCGAAGGCGATATCGCTGGTGCTGGCGGGCGGCCTGGTGGGCGGCATCGTCGGCCCGACGGTGTCCAAGTGGACGAAGGACCTGCTGCCGGTCACGTTCCTCGGCGCCTATCTCACGCTGATCGCGTTCCTCTTCGTCGTCCTCGCGGTGATCCGCCTGCTCGACATCCCGACGCCGACCGAGGCGGAGGCGAAGGAGTCGGGGCGGCCGCTCGCCGCGCTCGCCGCCCAGCCCGCCTTCGTCGTCGCGGTGCTCGCGGCGGCGTTCAGCTACGGCGTGATGAACCTGCTCATGACCGCCACGCCGCTCGCGATGGGGATGTGCGGCCATCCGTACAGCGCCGCCGCGACGGTGATCTCGTGGCACGTGATCGGGATGTTCGCGCCGTCGTTCTTCACCGGCAACCTCATCAAGCGCTTCGGCGTGCTGAGCGTCATGCTCGCGGGGGTGGTGCTGAACTTCGCGTGCATCGGCATCGCGCTCGCGGGCGTCGACGTGCCGAATTTCTGGGCGGCGCTGTTCCTCCTCGGCGTGGGCTGGAACTTCCTCTACATCGGCGCCACCGCGCTGCTGACCGAGACCTACCGCCCCGCCGAGAAGGCGAAGGCGCAGGGCGCGAACGATCTGGTCATCTTCCTGATCATGGCCACCTCGTCGTTCTCGTCGGGGCTCCTGCTCGAGACGAACGGCTGGCAGCTCCTGAACTGGCTCGCGATCCCGTTCGTCGCCGTCATCGGGATCGCGGTGCTATGGTTGATGACCAGGCGGCGGGTTCCCGCCGTCGCGTAGAGGAGGAGGGGCGCATGGAACGCCGCTTCATCAATCCGCTGGAGCTCTCGGTCCCCACCAACTACTCGCACGTCGCGGTCGCCTCCGCCGGGCGCACCGTCTATGTCTCGGGCCAGATCGCCCTCGATGCGACCGGCCGCGTCGTCGGCGCAGGCGATCTGCACGCGCAGGCGGTCCAGGTGTACGAGAACCTGAAGGCCGCGCTCGGGGCCGCCGGCGCGAGCTTCGCCGACGTGATCAAGATGACGACCTACGTCGTCGACCTCGATCCGGAGCGGGCGCAGGTCCTGCGCGAGGTCCGCGCGCAGTTCCTGCCGGCCGGACACAAGCCGGCGAGCACGATGGTCGGCGTCACGAGCCTCGTGCGGCCCGAGCTCCTGGTCGAAGTCGAGATGATCGCGGCGCTCGCCGACCGCCGCTAGCGCCCGCATGCAGCTCGACCCGCAGGCGCGCGCGGTGCTCGAGCGCGTCGCGCGCGCGAACCTTCCCCCGTACCCGCAGATCGGCGCCGCTGCCGCACGCGCGCTCTACCGCGAGACGCGCGGCAAGCTCGCCGCGGCGCCGCCCGAGGTGGCGCGGGTCACGGACTTGCGCGCGGTCGGGCCGGACGGCGACATCCCGGTGCGCGCATACCGCCCGATCGGCGCCACCGACGCGGAGCCGCTGCCGGCGCTCGTGTACTTCCACGGCGGCGGGTGGACCATCGGGGATCTCGACACGCACGACGTGCCGTGCCGCGAGCTCGCGAACCTCGCGCGCTGCGCGGTCGTGTCGGTGGACTATCGGCTCGCGCCGGAGCACAAGTTCCCGGCGGCGTTCGACGACGCGGTGGCCGCGACGCACTGGGTCCACGCGCACGCGGCGTCCCTTGGCATCGACGCCTCGCGGCTCGCGGTGGGCGGCGACTCGGCGGGCGGGAACCTCGCAGCGGCGGTCGCGATCGCGTTCCGCGACACCTGGGGGCCGCGCCTCGCGATGCAGACGCTGATCTATCCGGCGACCGACCAGGCCGCGAACACGCCCTCGCACGCGGCATTCGCCGAGGGCTACCTGCTGACGCGGGACGCGATCGAGTGGTTCAAGGGCAACTACCTGCGCGGGCCCGAGGACGAGGCCGACTGGCGCGCATCGCCGTTGCGCGCGGGCGACTTCGCCGGCCTGCCGCCCGCGTACGTCATCACCGCGGGCTTCGACCCGCTGCGCGACGAGGGCCGGGCGTACGCCGAGCGGCTGCGCGCCGCGGGCGTGAAGGTCACCTGCGAGTGCTTCGCGGGGATGATCCACGGGTTCATCACGATGGGCGGCGCGATCGCGGCCGCGCATCACGCGCTCTACCGCGCCGCGCTCGGGCTCAAGCAGGCGTTCGCAAGCGCGGCGCGCTGAACGTGCGGGGCGGACCGTGCGAGCGGTCGCTCAGAGCAGGCCGGTCACCGCCTTGAAGCTCGCCTCCACCGCGCGCATTTCGTCCGCAGACAGCGTCGTCAGCGGGCCCTCGCCGAGCCGCGTGCGGTCGAGCGTGCGGGGCTGCTCGCACATCACCTGGCAGGTCTCGCGCAGGCGGCCGCGGGCCGGGATCGTGACGTGCAGCGGCTCCTTGGATCTGCGCACCTGCGTGGTGAGCGGCAGCACGACCAGCGTGGGCTCGCCCTGGTCGATCAGGAAGTCGGCCTGCAGGATCAGGACCGGCCGGATCTTGCCGACCTCGTTGCCGCGGTTCGGGTTGAGGTTGCCGACCCAGATCTCCCCGCGCCGCATCAGCGCTTCTTGCGGCGGGCGCGGTACCTTGCGCGGGGCTCGGCGACGCCGTGCTCGCCCCGCGCGAGCGCCTCGTTGTCGGTCGGGAGCGCCTCCTCGGCCGCGGCAACCGCCTCGACCGGGCCGCGCGCCCGCGCCGCACGGGCGATCCGGTCGAGGAACCGCTGGCGCTGCCGCTGCGACAGGAACGCCTCGATTGCGCGGCGCGCGAGCTGCGACCGCGTCTCGGCGGCCAACTCCGCTTCTGCGGTGAGCCGGCGGTCCAGGTCGTCGTCGAGGCGCATGTTGAGCGTAGCCATGGTCCGTTTAGCGCAACGTGCTGGACAAAATGTAACACGAGATCAATCACAATTGTGCTACGCACCCGGCCGATCGCCCCCACACGTCCCCCCAGCCGATCTGCGCGCGGCACTGCGCCCGGCAGGCGGCCGCCCGAACCGGTTGCGCGCGCCGACGCGGCGCCGTTCGACACGGTGACGTTCGGCGCGCTGGGCCAGGTCCCGATGGACATGCTGCCGCCGCTGCTGATGCCGCTCCACCGCCGCGTGGCGAGCCCCGCGGCGGCGAGACGCGGCTAGTCCTTCTTCTTGCCGCCCTTCTTCTTAGCCTTCTTCTTCACGGCCTTCTTCTTCGCCGCTTTCTTCGGTGCCGCGGCGGTCGGCAGCGGCAGGGCGACGCCGAGCAGCGGGGCGACGACCGGCATCCAGCGCTCGCGGACGAGGCGGTCGAACCCCTCCGGGGTAGGGTGCAGCTCGTTCGCCCACTCGCCTGCGGTGAGCGTTCCCGCCGAGCGCACGACGTGCACCTGCGCCGCCGGGTCGTCGAGCCCCTCGAGCAGCACCTCCAGGCGGTCGATCAGCGCGCGGATGAGCGGCCGGCGCAGCGCCTCCGGCACCTGCGCGAGCTCCATCGGCGCCTTGAGCCACTTGCCGAAGAGGAAGAACCCCTTTCCGGTCGGGATCGCGTAGTCGTAGTTGTGCACGACGACCGGCCCCGCGAAGCCGTCGTCGCGCACGCGCGCGATGACCTCCCCGTAGGCGGCATCGACGCGCGCGAGCAGGCCGTCGGGCTCGCCCGGCGCCCAGCAGCCGTCCACGTCGGTCGCGCTCGAGCAGTCCGGGCGGATGATGCGGCCGAAGTCGCGCAGGCCCGCAAAGTCGTTGCCGCCGCCCGAGAGCAGGAACGCCCGCATGCGGAAGCGGTTGAGCGCCGCACGCCCGGACCAGAACGGCAGGTGGCGGGGCGTCATGTAGTCGACCGCGTTCGCGCCGCTCTCCCCGTAGGCGGCGATGACGAACGACCGCGACAGCGCGCGGTTCAGCGATTCGAGGAGGTTCGAGCCGGGATAGTGGAACCACGAGTCGCCGAGCGCGACGATGTCCGCGCCGCCACCCTCGTAGTAGTCGAGCTGGCCGTCGTCGTAGTAGGGGTGGCTCGGCATGGGAGGTCTCCGCTGCGAAGCCGGCATTGTCCCCGCCGGCGGCCGGGGTTTCCAGCGCACCCCCGGCCCAGGCGGCGGCGGCGCGCGGCGTAGAATGCCGGCGACCTTCCGCCTGCGAGCGCCTCGATGGGAACCGACGACCTCCGCGCGACCTCACGCCGCATCGTCAGGGGCGCGTGCCCGCACGACTGCCCCGACACCTGCGCGCTCGAGACCACGGTCGAGAACGGCGTCGCCGTCGAGGTGCGCGGCGGCGACATGCCCTTCACCGAGGGCACCCTCTGCACCAAGGTCGCGCGGTACCTCGACCGCACGTACTCGAAGGACCGGGTGCTCCACCCGCTGCGGCGCGTCGGGCCGAAGGGGCCGGGGCAGGGGCGCCTCGAGCGCATCGGCTGGGACGAGGCGCTCGACGAGATCGCCGCACGCTTCAAGGCGATCGCCGCCGAGGACCCGCAGCAGATCCTGCCGTGCAGCTATGCCGGCACGATGGGGCAGCTCCAGTACGCCTCGATGGACCGGCGCTTCTTCCATCGCCTCGGTGCGAGTCTGCTCGACCGCACGCTGTGCGCCTCGGCCGGGAAGGCGGGCCTCAAGATCACGCTCGGCGGCTCGGTCGGGATGGACGTCGAGCGCGTGGACGAGGCGAAGCTCGTCCTGATCTGGGGCTCGAACCCGATCGTCTCGAACCTGCACTTCTGGACGCGCTGCCAGGCGGCGAAGCGCCGCGGGGCGAAGCTCGTCGCGATCGATCCGTGGCGCAGCCAGACGGCGGAGAAGTGCCACCAGCACGTCCAGCTCCTGCCGGGCACCGACGCCGCGCTCGCGCTCGGGATGATGCACGTCATCGTCGGCGAGGGGCGCCACGACCGCGACTACGTCGAGCGCTACACGCTCGGCTTCGGCGCGCTCGCCGAGCGCCTGGCCGACTACCCGCCCGAGACGGTCGCGCGCATCTGCGGCATCGACCCGCAGACGGTGGTTGAGCTCGCGCGCGAGTATGCGCGCACGAAGCCGGCGGCGATCCGGCTCAACTACGGCATGCAGCGCCACGGCGGCGGCGGCACCGCGGTGCGGACGGTCGCCTGCCTGCCGGCGCTGGTCGGCGCGTGGCGCGACGCGGCCGGCGGCGTGCTGCTCTCGACCGGGGACTTCTACGGGCTGGACCACGCGGCGCTCGAGCGCCCCGACCTGATCTGGAACGCCCCGCGCACGATCAACCACGCCGCGCTCGGCGCGGCGCTGGTCGGCGCGAAGCCGCCGGTGAAGGCGATCTACGTCTACAACAACAACCCGGTCGCGGTGTGCCCGGACTCGAACAAGGTGATCGCGGGGTTCGCGCGCCCCGACCTCTTCTGCGTCGTGCACGACCTCTTCCTCACCGACACGACCGACTACGCGGACATCGTGCTGCCGGCGACGACGCAGCTCGAGCACCTCGACCTCCACAAGTCCTACGGCCACCTCTACGTGCTCGCGAACAACCCCGCCATCGAACCGCTCGGCGAGGCCCGTCGCAACATCGAGGTCTTCCGGCAGCTCGCGCAGCGCATGGGGTTCGCCGAGCCCTGCTTCGCCGACACGGACGAGGACGTCGCGCGCCAGGCGCTGCGTTCGTCGCACCCGCGCATGCAGGGCATCGAGTGGGCGTCGCTCAAGGAGGCCGGCTGGCGACGGCTTGCGGTGCCGGCGCGCTTCGCGCCGTTCGCGCAGGGCGGCTTCCCGACGCCGTCGGGCAAGTGCGAGCTCTACAGCGAGACCGCGGCGAAGCAGGGGCTCGACCCGCTGCCGGGCTACGTCCCCCCGCACGAGAACGCGCTTGCGAATCCCGAGCGGGCGAAGCGCTATCCGCTCGCGTTCATCTCGCCGCCGTGCCGGAACTTCCTGAACTCGTCGTTCGCAAACCTCCCGTTCGCCCTTGCCGCCGAGAAGGCGCCGCGCCTGGACATCCATCCCGACGACGCCCGCAGCCGCGGCATCGCGGACGGCGACCTGGTGCGGATCTTCAACGACCGCGGCGAGTTCAGCGTGAGGGCGGCGGTGTCGACGCGTGCGCGGCCGGGCTGCGTGGTCGCGCCGTCGGTGTGGTGGCGCAAGCTCGCGCCCGACGGCCGCAATGCGAACGACGTGACCTCGCAGGCGCTCGCGGACATGGGCGGCGCGGCGACGTTCTACGACTGCCTGGTCGAGGTGGCGAGGGCATGAGGCCGATCCTCTGGCTCGTCCTTGCTCTCGTGGCGGCGCCGGCCGCGCCGGCCGCCGGCCTGCCGCTCGTCGATGCGCACATCCACTACTCGCACGACGCCTGGGAGATCGTGCCGCCGAAGGTGGCGGCGGAGCTCCTGCGCAAGAGCGGCGTGAAGCGCGCCCTCGTCTCGAGCTCGAACGACGAGGGCACGCAGAAGCTCGTGGCCGAGGCGCCCGACATCGTCATCCCGGAGCTGCGCCCCTACCGCTCGCGGGCGGACACTGCGGGCTGGGTGCGCGACGAAGGCATCATCGCCTACCTCGAGGAGCGGCTGCGCCGTCACCTCTACGTCGCGATCGGCGAGTTCCACCTGTACGGCGCGGACGCCGACCTCCCGGTGCCGCGGCGGATGGTCGCGCTCGCGAAGAAGTACGACCTGATGCTGCACGCGCACTCCGATGCCGACGCAATCGAGCGGCTGTTCGCACAGTGGCCGCAGGCGCGCATCCTCTGGGCGCACGCCGGGTTCGAGCGGCCGGAGAAGGTGCGCGAGCTGCTGCGCAGGTACGAGAACCTGTGGGCGGACCTCGCGTTCCGCAGCGACCACGGCCAGGGCGGCAAGCCGCCGCCGGAGTGGCGCGCGGCGTTCCTCGAGTTTCCCGATCGCTTCATGGTCGGCACGGACACCTACGTCCCGGAGCGCTGGCACTACGTCCCCGAGCACTCCGCCTGGTCGCGCGCGTGGCTCGCAGACCTGCCGCGCGAGGTGGCCGAGCGCATCGCGTGGAAGAACGGCGAGGACGTGCTCGGCGCCGCGTGGGCGAAGGCGAGGAAGAGCCAGTAGCGATGCGCGCTCGCGCGCTCGCGGGGTTGGCTGCGGCGCTCGCGGCTGCGGCCGCCGCGGCCCAGGACTGCACTGCGCCCCCAGGCTTCGTCCCAGCGGGGCGCGCTGCCTCGCGCGACACCGTCCTCCTGTACCGGACGGAGCCCGCGCGCATCGACGTCGGCAAGCACTTCGCCGTGGACGCGGTCGTCTGCGCGAACGTGCCGCCGCGCGCCTTGCGCGTCGACGCGCAGATGCCCGCGCATCGTCACGGGATGAATTACCGCGCGCGCGTCACGCCGCAGGGCGACGGGCGCTATCGCGCCGAGGGCCTCCTCCTCCACATGCCGGGCGCTTGGCAGTTCGTCTTCGACCTGGAGCGACCCGGCGGCACCGAGCGGCTGACCGCGGACCTCATGGTGGAATGAGACGGTTCGCGCTCGCGCTGGCGCTGCTCGCGCCGGCTGCTCCGGTCGCCGCCGAAGTCGTCACCCTCGACCCGGTCGAGATCCGCCTCGTGCTGCGGCATGGACCTTGGCCGCAGCCCGCGCTGCGCGACCCGTCGAACCGCGTCTCCGGCGACCCGGCGGCGATCGCGCTCGGGGCGCGGCTCTTCTTCGACGCACGGCTGTCCTCGAGCGACGCCGTCGCCTGCGCGAGCTGCCACGTGCCCGCGCGCGCGTGGACCGACGGCCGCGCGCAGGCCATGGGCCTCGGCCCGCTCGACCGCAACACGCCGAGCGTCCTCGACGCCGGGCTCGGGCGCTGGTTCGGCTGGGACGGCGCCGCCGATTCGTTGTGGGCCTTCGCGGTGAAGCCGCTGCTCGATCCGGCCGAGATGGGCGCGAGCGCGACGCATGTCGCCGGCGTCGTGCGCACCGAGGCGACCTACGCGTGTCTCTACCGTGCGGCGTTCCGCGCGCCGCCGGGCGGGGACGACCAGGCCGTCCTCGTCGACGCGGCGAAGGCGCTCGCCGCGTACGTCGAGACGCTGCGCTCCGGCCGCACGCCGTTCGACGAGTTCCGCGACGCGCTCGCGCGTGGCGACAAGGCGGCGATGGCGCGCTACCCGGAAGCGGCGCAGCGCGGGCTCAAGCTCTTCGTGGGCAAAGGGTCGTGCAGCGTGTGCCACTTCGGGCCGGCCTTCACCAACGGCGAGTTCCACGAGATCGGCATCCCCTTCGCGCTCGGAGCGGGCCGCGTGGACGCCGGCCGCCACGAGGGCATCAAGCGGTTGCGCAGCGACCCGCTCAACCTGCTGGGGAAGTTCAGCGACGACGCCTCGGGGGCGTCCGCGACCCGGACGCGCCACGTCGAGCCGACGCACGCGAGCTTCGGCCAGTTCAAGACGCCGGGCCTGCGCAACGTCGCGCTCACCGCGCCCTACATGCACAACGGGCGGTTTGCGACGCTGCGGGACGTAGTCCGGCACTACTCGGAGCTCGACCCCGATCGGGTCCACTCGGACGGCGAAGCCCTGCTGCGGCCGCTGAAGCTCAGCGCGCGCGAAAGCGACGACCTGATCGCGTTCCTCGAGTCGCTGACCGATCCGCGGGCGAGGGAGTTGCCGGTCCCACCGGTGATCCCGGGCTGCGCGCCGTAGCCATCAGCGCAGCACCGGCCCCCACACGGCGCCGGGTTCCGGATTCGGCTCCGGGCGCGGCGGCGGCCGGCTGCGCACGACCGCATTTGCCGCCTCTTCGCGGGCGCGGTCGAGCTCGATCGCGCGCTCCTGCTCGAAGCGCATCAGCTCCGCGCTCCGCTGTCCTGGCGCCGGTGCGACCGGCTGCGCCTGCTGCACCTGCTGGCGGTAGAACGAGTCGGCCTGGCGCAGGCGCTGGTCGCGCAGCAGGGAATCGAGCTCGAGCCGGCGCTCCGGCGTGAGCGGCCCCGCCCGGAACGCGTCGAGCGACTGCTGGAGCTGGAGCGCGAACGCGTCGGACTGCTGCTGGCGCAGGAGCTGCGCCTGCGCGGCCGGGTCGGTCGCGAGCGCCGCACCCGACAGGGCGAGCACGACCGCCAGGACGAGCGCGGCTAGGAAGAACGTGCGCATGAAGTTATCATCCGCCTCCGCCCGCCGGGGCGCAATGCGCCGCGTCAACTCGAGGAGAGATCGTTGAGCCGCACCGTCGACTACTACTTCAGCATCGGCTCGCCGTGGACCTATCTTGGCCATGCGCGCTTCATGGCCTTGCTCGAGAAACATCGCGCACACGTGAACGTGAAGCCGGTCGACTACGGAAAGATCTTCCCCGTCTCCGGCGGGCTGCCGCTCAAAGCCCGCGCCCCGCAGCGGCAGGCCTATCGCCTGGCCGAGCTCGCGCGCTGGCGGGACTTCCTCGGCGTGCCGCTCGCGCTCGAGCCCAAGTTCTTCCCGTTTCCCGCTGACGCGGCAGCGCGGGCGGTGATCGCGGCCGACATCCTCAAGGGACCCGCGGTCGCGATGAAGCTGGCGCACGCATTGCTGCGCGGCTGCTGGGTCGAGGAGCGCAACCTCGGCGATGCCGCGACCGTGCAGGCGATCGCGCGCGGGGAGGACTGCGACCCGGCCGCGCTCGGCGAGGTGGCGGTGGCGGCCGACGCGCAGGCGAAGTACGAGCTCTACACGGAAGAGGCCATCGCCCGCGGCGTGTTCGGCGCGCCGAGCTACGTGATCGACGACGAGATCTTCTGGGGCCAAGATCGGCTCGACTTCGTCGACCGGAAGCTCGCACGATGAGCGTCCGGCCACTGCTCGCGGCAGCGTTCGCGGCGGCGCTGGCAGGCTGCTACTACGACGTGCGGCAGGCGAACCAGGTCGAGATGCCCTGGGGCCAGCGCGTGGTGGTCGCGTGCATGGGCGGCAAGACGATGGCGATCGACTTCATCCCGTCTCCGCGCGCGGCGCGCGTGAGCTTCGACGCGACGACCGTCACTCTGGCCCAGGTCGACGCCGCCAGCGACGCGAAGTTCACCGACGGCCGGTACACGCTCTACGTCAACGACCAGCGCGCGGCGCTCGAGGAGACGGGCGTCGTCGTGCGCGGCCCGTGCGCGCCGCGCTGACGCGATTCCATTGGCCCGCCTGAAGCGTCTCTTCGGCCGCGCGCGCGGCTCGGTCGAGGTGAGCGACGCGCGCGGGGTGCGCACCCTGCACCTCGGCGGCGACGCCATCCAGAGCGCGATCCGGCTCTCGCGCCCGGGCGAGCTCGAGCTCGCGTACACCCGCGCGATGATGGCGTTCCTCCTCTTCGAGCCGGCGCCGCGCGAGATCCTGATGGTCGGCCTCGGCGGCGGGTCGATCGCGCGCTTCGTGCACGAGCGCCTGCCGGAGACCCGGATGACCGTGGTCGAGCTGAGCGCGCAGGTGGTCGCCGCCGCGCGCGCGTTCTTCGGCCTGCCCGCGGACGACGCGCGCCTGTCGGTCGTCGTCGGCGACGGCGCGCGGCACGTTCCCGCGGTGCGCGCCGGCTGCGACGTGCTCCTGCTGGACGCCTTCGAGGACGGGCGCTCGGTCCGCTCGCTCGCCACCCGGGACTTCTACGACGCGTGTCACGCAGCGCTCGCGCCGGGCGGCGCGCTCGTCGTCAACTTCATCGCCGACGAGCCCCGCCTCGGGGCGTACCTGGCGCGCATCGAGCGCGTCTTCGAAGGGCGCGTGCTGTGCCTGCCGTCGGAGGACCGCGTGAACATGATCGTGCTCGGCCTGAAGCGACCGGTCGCACGGCTCGCGATCGAACCGCTGCGGCGCACCGCGCGCGCGCTGAGCGGGCGGTTCGGGCTCCCGTTCGAGCGCTTCGTCCGCGACCTCGTCGCGCACAACCCGGCGAGCGCCGCCTACCTGCGTTTCAATCGCGGCACGGCCGGCGATTAGGGCCGGCCCGCGGCGTGTCAGGCGCCCGCTGTGTGACAGTTGTTGACAATTCATCCCGTCCTGCCTTTATGCCGACGGCATGACCCGCAGTGTAGAGTCCCCGCAGGCCCCGACGCCGCGGCGGGCGCGAGGCCGCGAGACGCGGCACGCGTCCGCCAGAACACTCAAAGAGGAGGAAGGGATGGCCGGGCATGACGCTCTGACTCAAGCTCGGATCGATCTCACCGCGGCGCTGCGCGCCGCCTGCCGCCTCGGGCTCGCCGAGGGCGTCTGCAACCACTTCAGCGTCGCCGCCCCCGGCCTCGAGGACCGCTTCCTCATCAATCCCCAGGGCCTGCACTGGTCGGAGCTGACGCCCGCCGACATCGTGATGGTGGACGTGAAGGGCAACCGCATCGAGGGGCGCCACGAGGTCGAGCCGACCGCGTTCTTCATCCACGCGCGGCTTCACCGCTCGAGGCGCAGACCGAAGGTGGTGCTGCACACGCACATGCCGTTCGCCACCGCGCTGACCGTCCTCGAGGGCGGCCGGCTCGAGCCCGCCAGCCAGAACGCGCTGCGCTTCTACGGCCGGATCGGCTACGACGAGGCCTACAACGGCCTCGCGCTCGACGACGCCGAGGGGGACCGGATCGCCGCTCGCCTGAACGGCGGCGACGTGCTGTTCCTCGCGAACCACGGCGTGATCGTCTGCGGCGAGTCGATCGCCTGGGCGTTCGACGACCTCTACTACCTCGAGCGCGCGTGCATGGTGCAGGTGCTCGCCCAGGGCACCGGCAAGGCGCTCAAGCGCCTGCCGCATGCGATCGCCTCCACCACGGCGAGGCAGCACGCCGCGGAGCGCCAGCAGTCGGACCTCTTCTTCGCCGCGATGAAGCGCATCCTCGACCGCGAAGAGGCGGGCTGGAGCGCGCTCGGCTAGCTGCGCTCGAGCGCCCGGCCGACCGTCGCGACGATCGCATCCGGCGTTGCCGCGACGTCCACGACGATCGCGTCCGTCGGCGCCTCGAGCGCGGCGAACTGCGAATCGAGCAGGCCCGGGTCCATGTAGTGCCCCCGCCGCGCGGCGAGCCGCGCGGCGATCTGCTCGCGCCCGCCGCGCAGGTACACGAGCCGCGCCGCCGGCACCTCCGCGAGCAGCGTCGCGCGGTACGCCGCCTTGAGCGCCGAGCACGCGAGCACGACGCTCGCGCCGCGCGCCGCGCGCTCGCGCAGCGCAGCGTTGAGCCGCTCGAGCCACGGCTGCCGGTCGGCGTCGGCGAGCGCCGTCCCCGCGCGCATTTTCGCGACGTTCTCCGGCGGGTGGTAGTCGTCCGCGTCGAGGAACGCCGCGCCGAGCGCGGCCGCGAGCCGCTGCCCCACGGTGGTCTTGCCCGCGCCGGTCACGCCCATCACGACGACGATCATCGCTGCCTCGCGCGCACGAGGTCCCGATTCTGCCTTTAACATTGCACCCGATGCACGGGCTCGCGCTCGCCATTCTCCTCGCCGCCGCGCCCGCGCACGCGCACGCGCAGGGCAAGGTCTACGGCTACGAGGCCGAGCTCGCCCAACCCGCGCGGCACGCGGCGGCGACCGCCGGCGGCGTGAGGTGGTCCTGCACCGGCGTACGCTGCACCGCGAGCGGGCGCGGCGGAAACGTCAGCGTGCGGGGCTGCAGCCAGCTCGCGCGCGCGGTCGGGCCGGTCGCGGCCTACCGCAGCGAGGTCAAGTCGCTCGCCGCCGCCGATCTGCGCGAGTGCAACCGGCTCGCGCAAGGCGCCGGCGCGGCGAAGGCGGCGCAGGCGCCCGCGCGGCCGCAGCGCGCCACGACGCCCGAGATCACGTTCACCGGCATCGCGGCGGGCGCCGAAGCCGCGGCGGTGGAGCGGCGGCCGTGATCCGCGCCGCGCTCGCCCTGGCGCTCGCCCTCCCGGCGGCGGCGCTCGCCCAGGACGCGCTCCTCGAGGTGCCGGTGCGCGTCGCGCGGGTACCCGCGGCCGCATCGGTGGGATCGGTGACCTGTGCGGTGTTCGCCGATCCCGCCGGGCCGACGAGCAACGTCGGCTACCTCGGCAGCGGCTCGCGCTGGTTCGCGCTCGCGAACGGCGCGTTTGCGGGCCGCATCACCGTGCCGGTGCGGTTCGACGCCGGCCCGGGCCCGGCCCGCGCCTACCGATGCGCGCTCTACTTCATCTTCAAGGAGGACGGCCGCACCCTCACGCTCGCGGCCGGCCGGCTCGCCGACAGCGCGGCGGCCGAGCATCGGGCGGCATTCAAGGCCGCGACCGGCGCGCGGTTCGTCTACGAGGTGACCGGCAACTTCTGAGCCGCACGCTCAGCGCCCGGCCGCGTTGCCGAGGCACGCGCCGAGGAGCCGGGTCGCCGGCTGGCGCTGGTGCGCCGACAGGCCCGCGAACCCGAGCAGCAGCCCGGCGCACGCTGCAAATCCCTGCTGCGGCTGATGTGGGACTACCATGCGGCCCGCGAGTGGCGCTTCATG
>CAZIXQ010000044.1:4490-20605 GCA_964543155.1 uncultured Enterobacteriaceae bacterium | reverse complement strand
CGGGCGCCGAGCGCGCCGCGATCAACGCCCCGATGCAGGGCACCGCGGCCGACCTGATCAAGCTCGCGATGATCGCGGTACAGGACTGGCTCGACGCGGAGCGCCTCGGCACGAAGCTCGTCATGCAGGTGCACGATGAGCTCGTGCTCGAAGTGCCGGAGCCGGAGCTGAAGCGCGTGAAGCAGGCGCTGCCCGATCTCATGTCGGGCATCGCGCGGCTCCGCGTGCCGCTGGTGGTGGACGTGGGGGTCGGGCGGAACTGGGACGAGGCGCACTAGCGGCGCGTCGAAAGAGGAACGGCGCGAGCGCCCGCGGCATTTCTGCGGGGCGCACGCGCGCCCCAAGCCTTTAATCGAGCGAGCGCCCGATCCAGGGTTGCGGTCAAGCGACGCTGCGTACGCCCGCCCTTCGACAGCCTGCCAGCGGCGCCCGGCCGGCGCGCTACCTGCCGAGCAGACCGAACACCTTCTGCGCCATGCCGGTCGCCGCGCCGACCGGGTCCTTGCGGATCGCGCGCTCCTGCTCGGCGATGACGAGGAAGAGTCCGTCGAGCGCCTTGCGCGTCACGTAGCTGTCGATGTTCGCGTCCTCCTGCTTCACCAGGCCGAGGCTCGCGGCCTGCCCGGCGAGGCTGTTGTACTGCTCGGCGAGCTGGACCTTCGCCGTCATCTCCTTCACGATCGGCAGGAACCGCCGGGTGAGCTGAGCGGACGTGGTGCGGCGGAAGTACTGCGTCGCCGCGTCGTCGCCGCCGGTGAGGACGCCCCTGGCGTCCTGGACGCTCATCTTCTTGACCGAGTCGACGAGGATCGGCGTCGCTTCCTTCACCGCCATCTCGGCCGCGCGGTTCATGCTGACGACGAGCTCGTCGGCCTGCCGGCCCATGCCGAGCATCCGCAGCCCGCTCTCGACCCGCTTGATCGAGTCCGGCAGCGGGATCTTCACCTTGGCGTTGCCGAGGAAGCCGTCGGCCGCGCCGAGCTGGCCCACCGCCTTGCCCGCGCTCTGGACGAGGGCGTCCTTCAGGCCGGCGACCGCGTCCTGATTGGACAGGCTCGCCAGCGACTGGGCGGGCGCCTGCCCCCCGGTCGCCAGTACCGCGAGCGCACCGGCGGCAATCAGCGCCTTTCGGATCATCTTGTCCCCTTCGGCGTGGTACCCCCCTGCTGCGCGACGCGCTCCGAAGGCGCCGGCTCCGCGAGCAGCGGCTGGAGCAGCTCGGCGAGCTTGTCCGGCGCGATCGTCCCCGAGATCCGGTGGCGCAGGACGCCGCCGCGATCCACGATGTAATAGGTCGGCGTGGTGCTCACTCGGCCGTAGCGATCGAAGAAGGCGTCGCTGCGCATCGCCACCGGCATCGAGTAGCCGCGCGAGCGCCTGAATTCCCGCACCTCGCCCACGCGCTCGTCGATCGAGAGCGCGAGGACCTCGAGTCCCTGGCCGCGATGGGCCGCATAGAGGTTCTGGACGTCGCCGAGCTGCATGCGCGCCGCCGGGCTCCACGTCGCCCAGATCATCGTCACGACGACCTTCCCGCGAACGTCCTTGGCCTTCACCAGCTTGCCGTTGAGCAGCCGGACGTCCAGCTCGGGCGCCGGCTGGTCGACTTGCGGAGCGGCCAGCGCCGGTCCGAGCCCGAGGACGAGGAACCCCACCGCGAGTCCGGCGACCCGCCACACGTCGCGAATGACCTTCATTGCCGCCTCCTGCGAACGCGCGGGCGCCGCCTCAGACCACACCTGCGCGGTGCGCCTGCTGGTCCGCGTGGTAGCTCGACCGCACGAGCGGTCCGACCGCTGCGTGACTGAAACCCATCTCCCGTGCGGCGCGCTCGAACATGAGAAAGGTGTCCGGATGCACGTACCGCGCCACGGGCAGGTGGTGGGAGGAGGGCGCAAGATACTGCCCGATCGTCAGCATCTCGACCGCGTGCGCGCGCAGGTCGCGCATGACCTCCAGGATCTCCTCGTCGGTCTCGCCGAGCCCCACCATCAGCCCCGATTTCGTCGGCACGCGCGGGTGCCGCGCCTTGAATGCCTGCAGCAGCCGCAGCGAGTGGGCGTAGTCCGAACCCGGCCGCGCCTGCCGGTACAGGCGCGGCACCGTTTCCAGGTTGTGGTTCATCACGTCGGGCGGCGCGCCATCGAGCACCTCGAGCGCCCGGTCGAGCCGGCCGCGAAAGTCGGGTACGAGGACTTCGATCGTCGTTCCGGGCGAACGTTCCCGGACGGCGCGAATGCAGTCGACGAAGTGCCGCGCGCCGCCGTCACGCAGGTCGTCGCGGTCGACGCTGGTGATCACCACGTAAGCGAGCCGCAGCGCGGCGATGGTCCGGGCGAGGTTGTCCGGCTCCTCCGGGTCGAGGGGGTCGGGCCGGCCGTGCCCGACGTCGCAGAACGGGCAGCGCCGCGTGCACCTGTCGCCCATGATCATGAACGTCGCCGTGCCCTTGCCGAAGCACTCGCCGATGTTCGGGCAGGCGGCCTCCTCGCAGACCGTGTGCAGCCGGTGGTCGCGCAGGATGCGCTTGACGTCGTGAAACCGCGATCCGGGGCCCGGCGCCTTCACGCGGATCCACTCGGGCTTGCGCAGGGGTTCGGCCGGGACGATCTTGACCGGGATGCGCGCCGTCTTGGCTGCGCCTTTCTGCTTTTCCGTCGTCGAGCCCATGCCGGCCGGAGTCTACGCCTTGCCCGGCGGAGGATCGGCCCAGAGAGCTGCGATCGCGTGCGCCAGCGCGTCCTGCGCGCCTTCGCGCGGCAACTCGACGCCGAGGTCCGCGAGGCACGTCACCGCGAGCCCGGCGTAGCCGCACGGGTTGATGTCGCGGAACGGCGCGAGGTCCATGTCGACGTTCAGCGCGAGCCCGTGGTACGTGCATCCGCCGCGCACGCGCAGGCCGAGCGCGGCGACCTTCGCGCCGTCGACGTAGACGCCCGGGGCATCCGCACGCCGGGCGCCCGCGACGCCGTGCCCGGCGAGCAGGTCGATCACCGCCTGCTCGAGGAGCCAGACGAGCCGCTTTACCGCCAGCCCGCGCCGACGAATGTCGAGCAGGACGTAGGCGACGACCTGCCCGGGTCCGTGGTAGGTGACCTGACCGCCGCGATCGACCCGCATCACCGGGATCGCGTTCGCGCGCAACAGGTGCTCGGGCCTGCCCGCCTGGCCGAGCGTGTATACGGGCGGGTGCTCGAGCAGCCACAGTTCGTCGGGCGTGTCCGCGGCGCGCCGCGCGGTGAAGGCGCGCATCGCGTCGTAGGCCTCCGCGTAGGCGACGCGACCCATGCGGCGAATCGCGAGCGGCGCGGGACGCGGGGCAGGCAGGATCCCGTGCGCGCCACGCGGGTCGCGGTCGGCGCTCGCCGTTCGCTCGCCGCCCATGCGCCTCAGAGCACCATCGTGACCATCGGGTGGTCGCAGAGCTCGCGATAGAGCGCGTCGAGCTGCTCGCGCGAGGTGGCGCGGATCGTGAGCGTGAGCGAGAGGTAGGTCGCCTCGCGGCTCGTGCGCATCTCGAGGCTCGCCGGGTCGAAGTCCGGCGCGTGCCGCTTCACGACGTCCACGATCGTCTGCGCAAATTTCGACTGCCGCTTTCCCATCACCTTGATCGGGAAGTCGCACGGGAAGGCGAGCAGCGTCGGGGCGTCCTGCTCAGGCATCGGCCTGCGCGCCGGCGCGCGCCTTGTAGTCCTGGAACAGCTGGTGCATGCGCGCGTACACCGGTCCGGGCTTGCCGCTGCCGATTCGCGTGCCGTCGACCGTGGTGACCGGCAGCACCTCCCGCGCGGACGACGAGAGCCAGACCTCGTCGGCGGCGAAGAGCTCCTCGCGCTTCACCTCGCGCGTCTGGAGCGGTATCCCGGCATCGCGCGCCAGCTCGAGCGCGAGGTCGAACGTGATGCCGTGCAGGATCAGGTTGTCCTTCGGCGGATTGAGGATGACGCCGTCCTTCACCAGCAGGACGTTGCAGGTCGAGGCTTCCTTGACGTTGCCGTCGCGGATCAGGATCGTCTCGACCGCGCCGGCGTCCTCCGCCTCCTGGCGCAGCAGGCAGTTGGCGAGCAGCGACACCGACTTGATGTCGCAGCGCCGCCAGCGGTAGTCCTCGCGCGTCACCACCGCGACGCCGTTCGCGCGCTGCTCGGCGGTGGGCATCTTGAGCGGGCTCGCCATGACGAACACGGTGGGGCGCACGGCCTGCTTCGGGAACTCCTGGGCGCGGGGCGCCACGCCGCGCGTCACCTGGAGGTAGACGCTCTGGTCGTCCCACGGATTGCGCGCCACGACGCTCTCGAGGAGCGCGCGCCACCCCGCGCGGTCGTGCGGACTGGCGATGCGCACCGAGCGCAGGCTGTGCTCCAGCCGCGCGAGGTGCTCGGGCAGGCGGAAGAGGGCGCGGCCGTAGGCCGGGATCACCTCGTAGACGCCGTCGCCGAAGATGAAACCCCGGTCGAGCACCGGGATCTTCGCTTCGGCGAGCGGCAGGTACTCGCCGTTCAGGTAGACGATCTGGTCCACTGCGGGGCTCCTCGGTCGATCACTTCAGCCACAGGCGCAGGCTGTCCCAGGCGCGCCCGACGAACCCGGCGACGCCGACCGTCTCGAGCGCGACGACCGGATACTCGCCCACCGGCTTGCCGTCCAGCGACACCTTGATCGTGCCGACGCGCTGGCCGGCGCTGACCGGCGCGACGAGCGGCTGTTCGCTGACGAGCTCGGTCCTGAGCTTCTGCGCGTCGCCGCGCGGTAGCACGAGCGCGAGTTCGGCCTGCGCGCCGGCCCTGAGCTCGTCCTGCGCGCCCTTCCAGACGCGCAGCCGGCTCACCTCCTGGCCCTTCTCGTAGATCCGTACGGTCTCGTAGAACTGGAAGCCGTAGTTGAGCAGCTTCTGGCTTTCCTGCGCGCGCAGGCTGTCGGAGTTCGTCCCGAGCACCACCGAGATCAGGCGCCGTGGCCCGCGCTTCGCCGAGGCGATGAGACAGTAGCCCGCGGCCTCGGTGTAGCCGGTCTTGATGCCGTCCACGTTCGGGTCCAGCCACAGCAGACGGTTGCGGTTCGGCTGGGTGATGTTGTTGTAGCGGTACTCCCTGGTCGAGTAGAGCGCGTAGTAGTCGGGGAAGTCGCGGATCAGCGCGCCCGCGAGCGTCGCGAGGTCGCGCGCGGTCGAGTAGTGCTTGGCGTCCGGCCAGCCGCTCGCGTTGGTGAAGCTCGTGTTCTTCAGGCCGAGCCGCTGCGCCTCGCGGTTCATCATCTGGGCGAACACTTCCTCGGAGCCGGCCACGAGCTCGGCGAGCGCGATCGTCGCGTCGTTCCCCGACTGGACGATCATCCCGCGCAGCAGCTCCTCGACGGTGACCGGCTTGCGCGGCTCGATGAACATGCGCGAGCCGCCGGCCTTCCACGCCTTCTGCGACACCGGCGCGGTCTGCTCGGGTGTGATCGCCTTCTTCTTCAGCGCGTCGAAGACGAGATACGCGGTCATCAGCTTGGTGAGCGAGGCGGGCTCGACGCGCTCGTCGGCGTTGTGCGCGACGATCGGCTGGCCGTTCGCGAACTCGACGAGAAGGAAGGCGCGTGCGGCGACCGTGGGCGGGGGCGGGGCGTCGGCGCGGGAGACCGGGACGAGCAGAAGGAGCGAAGCGAGGAGGGCGAATGCTCGGGCGAACATCGAAGCGGTGTCGAGGGGAATGGCGAGCCGGAAAGCGGGCCCGAGAGCGACGGGTTGAAGCGCTCGCGGCGCTCGCTGCATTATATCAGCAGCCTCCGGCCCTTCCCCGTGCAGTCTCGCTCACCGCACCACCACGTGCGCCCGCAGGTCGAGCGCTTCCTTCAGCTTCTCCGCGTCGGCGTTCGCCTCGGCGCGCGTGCGATACGGGCCCACGTGCAGCCGGAAGAGCCCGTCCTTGCGATAGACCTCCGCCGGCCGGTCGAGCACCGCGAGCTCGAGCGCAAGCCGCGCGCGGAAGCCCTCGGCGTTGTCGCGCTCGGAGAAGGCGCCGAGCTGCAGGTAGATGCCGCCCGGCTCGGCCTCGACCGGCACGCGCGGCGGTTCGGCCGGCGCGGGTTCGGGCGCGCGCGCCGCGGTGCGCTCCGGCCATTGCGAGGGCGCTGCGGCGACGAGCGTGCGGTCCGGGACGATCGCCTCGACCTCGACGAGCGTGCTGCCCTGCTCGATGTAGCCGAGCTTCCACGCCGCGGTGTAGGAGAGGTCGATCACGCGCCCGTGCAGGAAGGGCCCGCGGTCGTTGACCCGCACCACCACCGAGCGTCCGTTCGCGACGCTGGTGACGCGTGCGTAGCTCGGGATCGGGAGCGTCGGATGGGCGGCGGTCATCGCGTACATGTCGTACACCTCGCCGCTCGCCGTCTTCTGGCCGTGGAACTTGCGGCCGTACCAGCTCGCGACGCCGCGCTGGCGGACCGGCCGCACCTCGCGCTCCGGCACGTACTGCCGTCCGAACACGACGTACGGGCTGTTCGCGAAGCGGTGCAGGGGTTCGGCGCGCGGGACCGCGTCCGCGATGCGGTCGAGGTCGGGCGGGGGCGCGTCGCCCGGCCCGTCGTCCTGGTAGTAGCCGCCGCCGCGCCGGGGCGGCGCCGGCGCGGTGGGCGGCGCCTTCGCCTCGCGCTCGACGCGCGGGGAGGTAGGCGTGCTGGCGCAGCCGGCGACCACTGCCGCAATCGCGCACAGGGCGACGGCGTTGCGCGCGGCGCTCACGTCTGCACCAGCTTGCGGTGCTTCTGAATGCTCATCAGGATCCCCAGCCCGAGGAACAGCGTCACCAGCGCGGTGCCGCCGTACGACACGAGCGGCAGCGGCACGCCGACCACCGGCAGGATGCCGCTCACCATGCCCATGTTCACGAACGCATAGGTGAAGAAGATGAGCGTGATCGCCCCGGCGAGCAGCCGCGCGAAGAACGTCGGCGCACCGGCGGCGATCACGAAGCCGCGCGCGAGCAGCGCGAGGTACAGCACGAGCAGGACGGCGTTGCCGGCGAGCCCGAACTCCTCCGCGAAGACCGCGAAGATGAAGTCGGTCGTACGCTCCGGGATGAACTCGAGGTGGGTCTGCGTGCCTTCGAGCCAGCCCTTGCCGAGGAGCCCGCCCGAGCCCACCGCGATGGTGGCCTGGATGATGTGGAAGCCGCGTCCGAGCGGATCGGTGCTCGGGTCGAGCAGCGTGCAGACCCGCCCCTTCTGGTAGGCCTTGATGCCGGGCCAGACGACGTCCGGCTGGCAGATCTGGGACTCGAGGACGATCACCGCGATCAGGCCGACCGCCCCGAGCACCGCCACCGGGACGATGAGGCGCCAGGACAGCCCCGCGAGAAAGATCACGTAGAAGCCCGCCGCCAGCACGAGGAGGGCGGTGCCGAGGTCGGGCTGGCGGGCGATCAGCAGCGCCGGGACCGCGAGCAATAGTGCCGCCACCACGTAGTCGCGCACCTTGAGGGTGGCCTCGCGCCGCTGGAAGTACCACGCGAGCATGAGCGGCATCGCGATCTTCATGATCTCGGAAGGCTGGAAGCGCACGACGCCGACGTGCAGCCAGCGCCGTGCCCCGTTCACCACTTCGCCGAACAGCGCAACCCCGACCAGCAGCAGGAGGCCGACGGTGTAGATCGGCACCGCGAAGCGCATGAGCGTCTGCGGCGGCACTCGCGAGGCGATCCACATCGCGACGAATGCCACGCCGATGTTGGCGAGCTGCGCCTGCATGCGCGCCGGGTTCTCGTAGGCCGCGCTGTACAGGGTGAACAGGCCGAGCGCGAGGATCAGCACCGCGATCAGCATCAGCGTGCCGTCGATGTTCTCGGTCAGGCGATCCCAGGCGCGCGCGACGAGCTGCAGCACGATCGCTCAATCCTCCTGCGCGTCGGCGTCGAGCTCCGGCTTCTTGTCCGGGACCTTGCCGAGCAGGTAGTAGTCGAGCACGGTGCGCGCGATCGGCGCGGCCGTGCCGCTGCCGTGGCCTCCGTTCTCGACCAGGATGCCGAGGGCGATCTTCGGGTTCTCGGCCGGCGCGAAGGCGACGAAGAGCGCATGGTCCCGGTGCCGCTCCGCGACCTTCTTCTCGTCGTACTTCTCGCCCTGCTTCATCGCGATCACCTGGGCGGTGCCGGTCTTGCCCGCGAACGCGTACGCCGCGCCGGCCCCGGCACGCGCCGCGGTGCCGCCGGGCCGCGTCACGTCGACCATCGCGGCCTTCACGATGTTGACCCACTTCGGGTTCAGGGGCAGCGTGCGTGCCGGCTGCGGCTCAACCTGCCGCGCTTCGCCGGTGCGCGCGTCGATGACCCGGCTCACGATGTGCGGACGGTAGGCGACGCCGTCGTTGGCGAGGATGGCAGAGGCGTAGGCGAGCTGCAGCGGCGTCGCGAGAAAGTAGCCCTGTCCGATCCCCACCGACACGCTGTCGCCGACGTACCAGCGCTGCTCGTCGGGGCGCTTGAAGCGCTTCTTCTTCCACTCGCGCGAGGGCAGCAGCCCACTCTTCTCGCCGTCGATGTCGATGCCGCTCGGGCTCCCGAACCCGAGCTGCGAGAGGAACGCGTGCTGCTGGTCGATGTCCATGTCGGCCGCGAGCCCGTAGTAGTAGGTGTCGCACGACACCACGACCGAGCGGTGCAGGTTGACCGCGCCGTGCCCGCCCGCCTTCCAGTCCCGGAACGGCCGCGCCACGCCGGCAAGGGTGAAGAACCCGGGATCGCTGATCGTGTACTCGGGCGTGCGCTTGCCGAGCTGGAGCGCCATCAGCGCCATGAACGGCTTCACCGTGGAGCCGGGCGGGTAGGCGCCGGAGAGCGCGCGGTTGCTGAGCGGCTTGTCCGGATCGTCGTTCAGGGCCTGCCAGCTCTGCGGATCGATGCCGTCGACGAAGAGGTTCGGGTCGAAGCCCGGCCGCGAGACGAACGCGAGCACGTCGCCGGTGGCGGGCTCGATCGCCACCAGCGCGCCGCGGAAGTTGCCGAACGCCTGCTCGGCGATCGCCTGCAGCTTGATGTCGAGGGTCAGGACCAGGTTGTTGCCGGCGACGGGCGCCGTGGAGGACAGCGTCCGGATCCCCTTTCCGCCGGCATCGATCTCGACTCGCGCCGTTCCGGTGGTGCCGTGCAGCTCGCGCTCGTAGCTCGCCTCGATGCCGTTCTTGCCGATGAAGTCGGAGCCCTTGTAGTTCGCGGTCAGGCCCTCGGCCTCCAGGCGCTCGAGGTCGCGGTCGCTGATGCGGCCGATGTAGCCGAGCGCGTGGGAGGCGCTCTCGCCGAACGGGTACGAGCGGAACAGGCGCGCCTTGATCTCGACGCCGGGGAAGCGGTAGGCGTTCGCGGCGAATCGCGCCACCTCCACGTCGCTCAGGCGCGTCTTGATCGGCAGGCTCTCCGCGCCCTTGATCTCCTGGCGGAGCTTGCGGAAGCGGTTGCGGTCGCGGGGCAGGATCTCGAGCACCTTGCCGAGCCCGGCGATGGTCTCGTCGACGTTCGCCACCTGGCGCGGGCTGATCTCGAGCGTGTACTGGGACTCGTTGCGCGCCAGAACGACGCCGTTGCGGTCGAGGATCAGCCCCCGGTTGGGCGCGATCGGTACGATCGAGATGCGGTTGTCCTCGGCCTTGGTCTTGTAGTAGTCGTGCTGCCAGAGCTGCAGGTATGCGAAGCGGCCGAGCAGCACCGCGAACGCCGCGAGCACGAACGCGCCGGCGACGGCGAGGCGCATCTGGAAGCGGTGCAGGTCGGTGTCGGGGTCGCGGAACTCGGTGTAGCGCACGCTCGCCTCGCTAGATCGGTCTCGTCTCGTCCACCTCTTCGGGCCGCCGCTGCGGCGCGAGCAGGATGAACGTCGCGAGCGGCCAGAGCGCCGCGGAGACCAGGCTGCCGAAGAAGTACGACGCGCCCGGGAAGGTTCCGCCGGCGAGCATGCGCACCGCGAGCATGATGAGCTGGCCCCCGAGCAGCAGGACGAGGACGTGGAGCGCCTGGGGCCACGGCGGGAAGCTGAGGATGCGCCGATGCAGCCCCTGCGCCGTGTAGGCGAGTGCGGCGTAGGCGAGCGCGTGCTGGCCGAAGAGCGCCCCGTTCGCGGTGTCCATCACGAGCCCGAGGAGCCACGCGATCCCGATCCCCATCCTGCGCGGCTGGTGGATGCACCAGAAGACCAGCACCAGCGCAAGGAGGTCCGGCACCCCGCGCACGTCCTGCCAGGGCAGCAGGTTGAACGCGAGCGCCGCGACGACGCTCACCGCCATGAACCCGACGTTGACCGGCAGGAGGATGTGCTGCGGGTTCGCGGCCATCGGCGGCGTCACTCGCCCTTGCGCGCGCTGCGCTTCGCGCGCGCGCCTTTCTTCGCCCGGTCCGGTTCGGTCGCCCACGCGGGCGGAGGCTCGGCGGGCGAGAGCACCAGCACCTGCTGGTGCTGGGTCGTGCCGGCGACCGGGTGGCCGACGATCTTGGCGAACGCGTAGGCCGAGTCGCGCTCGACCCTCGCGACGCGCGCCACCGGAAGTCCGCGCGGGTACAAGCCGTCGAGCCCCGAGGTGACCAGCAGGTCGCCCGCCTCGACCTCGGCGTTGGAGGCCATGTGGCGCAGCTCGAGGGTCGAGCCGTCGCCGGAACCGTACACCACCCCGCGCAGGCCGTTGCGTACGACCTGCACCGGGATCGCATGGTCCTTGTCGACGATGAGCGTCACCTCGGCGAGCAACGGCTGCACCCGGGTCACCTGGCCGAGAACGCCGCTCGCGTCCACGACCGGCTGCCCGGTCTGGACGCCGTGCTGCGCGCCGCGGTCGATGATCACCTTGCGGCTGAACGGGTCGCGGCCGGCATACACGATCTCCGCGAAGATCGCGTCGCCGGGAAGCTTCTCTCTGGCTGCGAGCAGGCGCCGCAGGCTCTCGTTCTCGGCGCGCAGCGCGTCGAGCGTGAGCAGGTCCTCGGCGTCGCGCAGCTTCTGGGTGCGCAGCGCCGTGTTCTGCTCGCGCAGGTCGGCCTGGGAGGCGAAGAAGCTGCGCGCGCGTGCGACCGCGGTGAATGGCGCGATCGCGACCTGCTGGAGGGGATAGGCCGCAATCGCGAGCACCTGGCGCAGCGGCTCCGCGTAGCGGAACCGCGCGTCCAGCACCATCAAGAACACGGACAGGAGCGCGAAGAAGGTCAGGCGCGCGATCGGAGCCGGGCCGCGATGGAAGAACTGGGGCGGCGTGTGCTCCATGGCGCGGGAGCGGGAAGCGCGAAACGGGGAACGTCAGGATTGCGGCGCCGACGGCACGCTTCCCTCTTCCCGGCCCCGTCTCCTACTCGTTGGTGAAGATGCTCCCGAGCTTGTCCATCTTCTCGAGCGCCTTGCCCGAGCCGCGGACGACGCACGTGAGCGGATCCTCGGCGACGATCACCGGCAGCCCCGTCTCCTCCATCAGGAGCCGGTCGAGATCGCGCAGCAGCGCGCCGCCACCGGTGATGACCATGCCCTTGGACGCGATGTCCGCGCCGAGCTCGGGCGGGGTCTGCTCGAGCGCCGACTTCACCGCCGAGACGATCTGGTTCAGCGGCTCGGTGAGCGCCTCCAGGACCTCGTTCGAGGAGATGGTGAAGCTGCGCGGAATGCCCTCGGCGAGGTTGCGGCCCTTCACCTCGATCTCGCGCACCTCGGAGCCGGGGAACGCGGATCCGATCTCCTTCTTGATCATCTCCGCGGTGGACTCGCCGATCAGCATGCCGTAGTTGCGGCGGATGTAGTTGATGATCGCCTCGTCGAACTTGTCGCCACCCACGCGCACGCTGCCCGCGTAAACCATGCCGCCGAGCGAGATCACGCCGACCTCGGTCGTGCCGCCGCCGATGTCGACCACCATCGACCCGGTGGCTTCTGCCACCGGCAGGTCCGCGCCGATCGCCGCGGCCATCGGTTCCTCGATGAGGTACACCTGCGACGCACCCGCGCCGATCGCGCTCTCGCGGATCGCGCGCCGCTCGACCTGCGTCGAGCCGCACGGCACGCAGATGATGATGCGCGGCGAGGGCGAAAGCAGCCGCGACACGTGCACCTTCTTGATGAACTGCTTCAGCATCTGCTCCGTCACCGTGAAGTCGGCGATGACGCCGTCCTTCATCGGGCGGATCACGGTGATGTTGCCCGGCGCCTTGCCGAGCATCTGCTTTGCTTCCTTGCCGACCGCCTGGATGGTGCGCTTTGCGTTCGGCCCGCCCTCCTGGCGGATAGCGACGACCGACGGTTCGTCGAGGACGATGCCCTTGCCGCGCACGTAGATCAGCGTGTTCGCAGTGCCGAGGTCGATCGCCAAGTCGTCGGAGAAATAGGCGCGCAAAAAGCCGAGCATGTAGTAATCGTTCTCCTGAATCGCGCCCCGGGCGCCGGGGGCATGCGCGACAGCTATAATACCCGAATCTAAGCGCTTGTTCTAAGTCGGAAATCACGAATGTCGCTAAGCTCGTCGGACATCCTCCGGATCGCGCAGCTCGCCCGGCTCGAAGTGACCCGGGCCGAGGTCGCGGCGGTGCAACACGACCTCAACGGGATCCTGGCCCTGGTCGAGCAGCTGCAGGCGGTGGACACCTCGGGCATCGAGCCGATGGCCCACGCGCAGGACGTGATGCTGCGCCTGCGCGAGGACGCGGTCACCGAGAGCGATCAGCATCGCCTCTTCCAGACGATCGCCCCGCAGGTCGAGGCCGACCTCTACCTCGTGCCGAAGGTGATCGAGTGACGGACCGGAACGCGGGCAGCGCGCGTCCCGCCCCGCATCGATGATCGAAGCCCCCCTTGCCGGGCTCGCCGACGCGCTGGCTGCGAAAAAAGTCACGAGCGTCGAGCTGACCGAGCACTACCTCGCGCGCATCGACCGCCACCAGGGGGCGCTGAACGCTTTCGTCACGGTGGATCGCGAGCGCAGCCTCGCCCAGGCGCGCGAGGCCGATGCTCGCCTCGCGCGCGGCGAGCGCGCACCCCTCCTGGGAATCCCGGTTGCGCACAAGGACATCTTCTGCGCGCGAGGGTGGCTCACGACCTGCGGGTCGAAGATGCTCGAGAACTTCGTCGCGCCGTACGACGCGCACGTCATCGAGCAGTTCGGGGCCGCGGGGGCGGTGATCCTCGGCAAGACCAACCTGGACGAGTTCGCGATGGGCTCGTCCACCGAGAACTCGTACTTCGGGCCGGCCCGCAACCCGTGGGACCCGGCGCGCGTGCCCGGCGGCTCCTCGGGCGGCTCCGCCGCCGCGGTCGCGGCGCGGCTCGCCCCGTGCGCGACCGGCACCGACACCGGGGGGTCGATCCGCCAGCCAGCCGGCTTCTGCGGCATCTCCGGGATCAAGCCGACCTATGGCCTCGTCTCGCGCTACGGGATGGTCGCCTACGCGTCGAGCCTCGACCAGGGCGGCGCGTTCGCCCGCAGCGCCGCGGACCTCGCGATCCTGCTGAATGCGATGGCCGGCTTCGACGCGCGCGACTCGACCAGTCTCGACCGCCCCAGGGAGGACTACGGGCGGGACCTGGCGCGGCCGCCTGCCGGGATGCGCATCGGCCTGCCTCGCGAGTACTTCGGCGAAGGCATGGACGCCGACGTCCGCTCGGCGGTCGAGGGTGCGATTGCCGTCCTCCGCACGCTCGGTGCGACCGTGGTCGAGGTCGGGCTCCCCAACAGTGCGCTGTCGGTCCCGGCGTATTACGTGATCGCGCCGGCCGAGGCCTCTTCGAACCTCGCGCGCTTCGACGGCGTGCGCTACGGCTATCGCGCTCCCGACTACGGCGACCTCGCGGACATGTACTGCAAGACGCGTGCGCAGGGCTTCGGCACCGAGGTGAAGCGGCGCATCCTCGTCGGGACGTACGTGCTGTCGCACGGCTACTACGACGCCTACTACCTGCAGGCGCAGCGCGTCCGGCGGCTGATCGCGCAGGATTTCGTCGCGGCCTTCGGTAAGTGCGACCTCATCATCGGCCCGACTTCCCCGACGGTCGCATTCCGCATCGGCGAGCAGGTCTCCGATCCGGTGAAGATGTACCTCAACGACATCTACACGGTGGGGCCGAACCTCGCCGGGCTGCCCGCCATGTCGATCCCGTGCGGCACTGGCGCCAGCGGGCTCCCGGTGGGGCTGCAGATCGTCGGTCCGTACTTCTCCGAGGCGCGCATGCTCAACCTCGGGCACCAGTTCCAGCTCGCGACCGACTGGCACCGGCGCGCGCCCCCGGGGTTCGCCGCGCAATGACGGGCCGACCATGAGCTGGGAGATCGTCATCGGGCTGGAGACCCACGCGCAGCTCTCGACGCGGTCGAAGATCTTCTCCGGCGCGGCGACGGCGTTCGGCGCGGCGCCGAACTCGCAGGCCTGCGGGGTCGACATCGCGCTGCCCGGCACGCTGCCGGTGCTGAACCGCGGGGCAGTCGAGCGCGCGATCCGCTTCGCGCTGGCGGTCGGCGGCACCATCAACCGGACCTCCGTGTTCGCGCGGAAGAACTACTTCTACCCCGACCTGCCGAAGGGCTACCAGATCAGCCAGTACGAGGCGCCGATCGTGGCCGGCGGCGCGCTCACGATCCTCGTGGGTGGCGCCGAGAAGGTGGTGCGGCTCACGCGCGCGCACCTCGAGGAGGACGCGGGCAAGTCGCTGCACGAGGACTTCCACGGCGCGAGCGGGATCGACCTCAACCGCGCCGGCACGCCGCTGCTCGAGATCGTCTCCGAGCCCGACATGCGCTCGGCCGAGGAGGCGGTCGCGTACGCGCGCACCCTGCACGCGCTCGTGCGCTGGATCGAGATCTGCGACGGCAACATGCAGGAAGGCTCGTTTCGCTGCGACGCGAACGTCTCGGTGCGGCGGCCGGGCATGCCGCTCGGCACCCGCTGCGAGATCAAGAACCTCAACTCGTTCCGCTTCCTCGAGCGCGCGATCGAGCACGAAGCGCGCCGGCAGATCGAGGTCCTCGAGGCGGGCGGCCGGATCGATCAGGAGACGCGGCTGTACGACCCGGAGCGCGACCAGACCCGCTCGATGCGCTCGAAGGAGGAGGCGCACGACTACCGCTACTTCCCCGATCCCGACCTGCTGCCGCTCGCGGTCGGCGAGGCGTGGATCGACTCGGTGCGCGCCGGTATGCCCGAGCTGCCGCAGGCGAAGCGCGAGCGGTACGTGCGCAGCCTGGGGCTCAGCGCCTACGACGCGGCGACGCTCACCCAGTCGCGCGAGCTTGCCGAGTACTTCGAGGCGGCCATCGACGCGACGACCGGCGCAGCGGGCGGCGCGACGAGCGCGAAAACGGTCGCCAACTGGGTGATGGGCGAACTCTCCGCGCGGCTCAACGCCGAGGGCCTGGATGCCTCTCGCAGCGCGGTCGGGCCGGGTGCGCTCGGCCGGCTGCTCGCCCGCATCCACGACGGCACGATCTCCGGAAAGATCGCCAAGGAGGTCTTCGATGCGATGTGGGCGGGGGAGGGCGAGCCCGACGCGATCATCGAGCGCCGCGGGTTGCGGCAGATCTCGGATGCGGCCGCGATCGAGGTGATCGTGGACGACGTGCTCGCCGCGAACCCGAAGTCGGTCGAGGAGTTTCGCGCGGGCAGGGAAAAGGCCTTCAACGCGCTCGTCGGGCAGGTGATGAAGGCGACGATGGGGAAGGCGAACCCGCAGCAGGTCAACGACCTGCTGAAGAAGAAACTGTCGGGGTGATGCCCGGCGAGCGGCGGTCGCGGCGCGCGCCGGCGCCGCCCGCGTGCGCCGCTACTTCTTCGCGGGCGAGGGCGCCGCGGTCGCGACCGCCCCGCCCTTCATCAGCTCCTGGTAGCGGCGCTTGTCCTCGTCGTACTTCGCGTTGATCGCCACCGTGTCCCTGCGCTTGGCGTCGAGCAGCTCGCCGTGCGACTTGAGCTCGTTCTGGTTGTTCTGGATGTCGAGCCTGAGCTGCGTCGGCATCGGCTTCTTCTGGAAGAACTCGGCCTCGCCCGCGAGCTGCTTCTGGCGCTTCTGCGCCTCGGCGAGCTTGCGCTCGGCTTCCTTGATCGCCTCGTCGTTCACCTGCAGGGCGCGCGCGCGCGCCTCGTCGATGTCCTTTTCGCTCGCGTAAGTGTTGAGGAGCGCCTGGTTCTTGCGCT
>CAZIXQ010000044.1:0-4390 GCA_964543155.1 uncultured Enterobacteriaceae bacterium | reverse complement strand
TCGTCGATGTCCTTTTCGCTCGCGTAAGTGTTGAGGAGCGCCTGGTTCTTGCGCTTTTCCTCCCGCGCGGCCGCCTCTTCCTCGATCCTTCGCTTGCGCTCGGCCTCGCGCGCGGCAAGCTCCTCCGCGGTCGGGGCAGCCGATTCGCGCTTGACGACCGTGCCCTGCCGGTTGAGCTGCTCGTTCGCCTTCCCGGCCGCCTCGGCGGGAAGCCGCTCGGTGTACACCGTCTTGCCGGTCACCGGGTCGGTGTACTTGTAGAGCTTCTGCGCGGCCGCGGGGCCCGCCGCGAGTAGCGCGCACGCTGCGAGCGCGGTGATCAATCGGTCATTCATGATCCTTGACTCCGTATTGTTGGCGGTATGCGGCGATTGCGCGCGAGTGCGCTTCGTGCTGCGGCTCGCCTTGCAGGTATCCCAGGAGATCGTCCAGGTTCGCGATGGCCACCACCGGCATCGCGTAGGTGCGCTCGACTTCCTGCACGGCGGAAAGGTCTCCGGTGCCGCGCTCCATGCGATCGAGACAGACCGCGACGCCCGCCGGCTGCGCGCCCGCGGCGCGGATCAGCGCGACGGACTCCCGCACCGCGGTGCCGGCGGTCATGACGTCGTCGACGATCAGCACGCGACCTGCGAGCGGCGCGCCGACGATCGCGCCGCCCTCGCCGTGGTCCTTCGCTTCCTTGCGGTTGTACGCGTAGGGCACGTCGCGACCGGCGCGCGCCAGGGCCATCGCGGTCGCGGCGACGAGCACGATCCCCTTGTAGGCCGGCCCGAAGACCATGTCGAACGCGATCCCGGAGCGCAGGATCGCGTCTGCGTAAAATTCCGCGAGACGGTCGAGGCGTGCGCCGGTGTTGAACAGTCCCGCGTTGAAGAAGTAGGGCGTGGACCTGCCGGATTTCGTCACGAAGGTGCCGAAACGCAGCACTCCGTTGGCGATGCAGAAGCGGATGAACGCCGCGCGGTGATCGGTCACCGGCGCGGGTCCGAGGTTGTCTGATTTATCTCCACGATTCAACATGTTACGCGTGATCACGCTCAACCTCAACGGCATCCGCTCGGCGGCGGCCAAGGGATACCTCGCCTGGATCGTGCGACAAAAGGCCGATTGCGTATGCATGCAGGAGATCAAAGCACAACAAACCGATCTGCCAAAGGCAATCCTCATGCCAGGCAGACTGAAAGGGCACTTCGACTTTGCCCACAAGAAGGGCTACAGCGGGGTCGGCATGTACTGCGCCCGGGAGCCCGACGCGGTGACGGCCGGGTTCGGCAGCCGCGAGTTCGACCCCGAGGGGCGTTTTCTGCGCGCCGACTTCGGGAAGCTCTCGATCGTCTCGCTTTACCTGCCGTCGGGCTCCAGCTCCGCGGAGCGACAGCAGGCGAAGTTCCGCTTCATGAAGGCGATCATGCCGGTGCTGCGGCAGCTCGCCGGGAGCGGGCGCGAGTTCATCCTGTGCGGCGACTGGAACATCGCGCACAAGGAGATCGACCTTCGCAACTGGCGCGCCAACCAGAAGAACTCGGGTTTCCTGCCGGAGGAGCGTGCGTGGCTGACCGAGGTGTTCGATGCCGCCGGCTGGGTGGACGTGTTCCGCCGGCTCGATCCGCGCCCGGAGCAGTACACCTGGTGGTCGAACCGCGGCCAGGCGTGGGCGAAGAACGTCGGCTGGCGCATCGACTACCAGATCGCGACGCCGGGCATCGCGGCCCGGGCGCTACGTGCGTCGATCTACAAGACGCGGCGCTTCTCCGACCACGCGCCGCTGACGATCGACTACGACTGGAACCTGTGAGCCGTTACGGGCGGGCGCGCGCAAGCGCGGCAACCGCCCAGCGGTAACCGCGCCAGACAACAAAACCCCTGCGCGCCCAGCGCAGCGCGCGCTTCGGCGACAGCACCACGAGCGCCGCAACCGCCGCCAGGACGAGGCCGGGATGCGCGCGCACATAGGTCGCGACAGCGACCCCCTTGTCCGCAAGCGCGAGCGGCGCCGCCCACGGCGTGAGCAGCAGCGCCACCTCGTCGCGCTGTGCCGCGGCCTTCGCGACCAGCCGCTCGCGTCGCGCGTGGATCTGGGCGAGGCGGCGGTTCACCCCTGGCCGCCTCCGCGGCCGAGCCGCTCGTCGTCCTTCCCGAACTCCCCGAGCGTGCTCGCGAACATGCGCGGGCGCGTGCGCAGCTTGTGGCGCAGCCAGAGGTACAGCGCGACGCCGCCGACGAAGAACGCGCCGGAAAGCGTCGCCAGCGTGACGACGCGGTGCGACTCCCAGAGCAGCACGACCATCAGGATCACGAAGAGCAGCACCGCCATCTGCACGCAGAACGCGATCGCCGCGACCACGAGCGCGAGCCTGGCGAAGCGGATGCGCTCCTCCTCGATCTCCGTGGCGAGGATCTCGAGGCGCGTGCGCAGCACGCCGAGCGCGGTGCGCGCGAGGCGCGCGAGCGATCCCGCGAGCCCAGGTGGGCGCGGCGCCCCGGCCTCGGTCATGACGGGCCCGTGCCCGCGACTAGCGGCGGGAGATGAGCATGCCGATGACGAGGCCCGCGCCCGCGGCGATGCCGACGGCGCGCCAGGGATTGGCGTGGACGTAGTCGTCGGTCGCGCGCGCCGCGGCCTTCGCCTTGTCGACGACCACCTCCTGCGCCTCGGCGACCTTGATGCGCGCAGTGCGCAGGCTGTCCTCCATGCGCGCGCGCGCGGCGGTGACCTTGTCGCCGGCGGCGTTCGCGGTGGCCTTGAGCAGCTCCTCGGCGTCGGCGATCACGACCTTCATGTCGGCGACGAGCTTGTCCTTGGAGACTTCGGAGTATTCCGGCATGGCTGTCCTCGGGAGACGTGGTTCAGAAAGCGGGATCCGGCGGGGGGCCGGGGGAGCGAGCGAGGCTACCCAGTTTCGCCTCCCAAATCAACCCGCGCCGGCGTGCGCCGAGGAGGCGAGCAGCGCATCGTCGAGGATCGCCACCGCACGCGTCCAGCCGGCGGAGGCGCCGCGGATCTTCACCGGAAAGCACGCCACCATGAAGCCGTCGGGCGGCAGGGCCTCGAGATTGTGCAGCTTCTCCAGATGGCAGTAGCCGATGTCGCGTCCGGCCTTGTGGCCCTCCCAGATCAGGCGCGCGTCGCCGGTGGCCCGGTACTTCTCCGCGGTGTAGACGAACGGCGCGTCCCAGCTCCAGGCGTCGGTGCCGGTGAGCCGCACGCCGCGCTCGAGGAGGTACATCGTCGCCTCGTAGCCCATGCCGCACCCGGCGTTCACGTAGTCGTCGTTGCCGTAGCGCGAGCCGGCGCGCGTGTTGACCATCACGATCTCGAGGGCTCGCAGCCGATGGCCGATGCGCGCGAGCTCCGCCTCGACGTCGCGCGCGGTGACGACGTATCCGTCGTCGAAGTGCCGGAAGTCGAGCTTCACCCCGGGCTGGAAGCACCACTCGAGCGGCACCTCGTCGATCGCGATCGCCCGCTCGCCCCGGTTCATCGTCGAGTGGAAGTGATACGGCGCGTCGAGGTGCGTCCCGTTGTGCGTGATCAGCTCGACCTTCTCGACCGCCCACGCCTCGCCGTCGGGCATGTCCGCCTGCCTCAGCCCGGGGAAGAACCCGGCGAGCTGCGGAAAGCTCGCCTGGTGGTCGAAGTAGGTGATCTTCGGCGTGAAGGGCTTCGGGTCCGAGACGACGTCGTTCTCGAGGAAGATGGACAGGTCGACGAACGTGCGGGGCATGCGGCGAGCCTCCGTGAACGGCTATTCGAAACGCACCGCGCAGCGGCCGAGGTGCTCGATCTCGATCTCCACCCGGTCGCCGCGGGCGATCCACTGCGTCTGCACCACGCTGCCGGTGGAGACGAACTCCCCCGCGCGCAGCCCCGGCCCGCGCGCGGCGAGATGATTCGCGAGCCAGGCGAGCGCATCGAGCGGGCCGCCGAGCACGTCGGCGCCGCTGCCCCGGCCGGCCTCGACGCCGTTCACCCGCGTCACGCCGCGCAGGGCGGCCAGATCGAGCGCACGGTCGAATCGCCGCAGCGGGCCGAGAATCGAGGCGTCGTTGAAGAAGTCGTCGGCGATCAGGGTCGGCGTGTCCACCCGCCGGTAGTCGTCCCAGCGGTCGTCGACGATCTCGATGGCAGCAGCTATGGCACCGACCGCCGCGCGCACGTCTTCCGGCGAGTAGGGCACGCCGCGCGGCGGGAGGTCGCGCTCGAGCACGAGCGCGATCTCGGTCTCGACGCCGACGTGGAGGAACGCATCGAAGGGCAGCGCGAGCGCGTCGCGGAACACGCGTGTCGCGAACACGCCGCCGGCGCACGGGTGGTCGATGCCGAGGAACTGCTGCATCACCGCAGTCGTACAGCCGATCTTGTGGCCGGCGATCGCGCCGAAGCCGC
>CAZIXQ010000043.1:0-20729 GCA_964543155.1 uncultured Enterobacteriaceae bacterium | reverse complement strand
CATGAGCGCCCACGGCTGCGAGTTCCATCCCGATCGCTACTACGACGCGGAGTTCCAGATCTGGGTGCGGCCGGAGGGCGACGGCACCGCCACGGTGGGCATGACCGACCTCTCGCAGACCATCGCCGGCAAGGTGCTGCACGTGCGCGTGCGCAAGCCCGGCAGCCTGCGGCCGAAGGGCAAGCCGGTCGCCACCGTCGAGACCGGCAAGTGGGCGGGCCCGGTCCCGAACCCCTTCGACTGCACGATCGACGCCGGGAACGAGGCGGTGCTCGACGACCCGACGCTCCTCAATCGCGACCCGTACCGGCACTGGATCGCGCGCGTGCGGCCGTCGCAGCCGTTCGCCGTCGCCGTGGCGGACCTGCTGACCGGCGAGGCCGCGCGCCTGGGCTTCGAGGCGCGCCTGCGACGCGACGACTTCCGCTGCAAGCGCCTCACGGACTGACGCCCGTGTCCGGCCCGCGCTACCTCGAGCACGACGAGAAGACGGTCGTCATAGTGATGACGAGCGGTCCGTCCACCCCCAACCGCTGCGCGACGCCGTTCTACCTCGGCGCGCTGCTCGCATCGATGGACGCCGAGGTGACGATCTTCTTCACCATGGAAGGCGTGCGCCTGGTGAAGCGCGGCGTGCCGGAGCGCCTCGCCGCGATGGAGGGCGGCAAGCCGATCATCGAGTTCATGCGCGAGGCGAAGCAGGCCGGGGTCCGGTTCCACGCCTGCCGCCCGGCGCTGCCGGGTTACGATCTGGACGTCGACGACCTCGTGCCGGAGGTGGACGAGCTATCCTCCGGCGGTGCGCTCGCCGACATGATCCTCAGCTGCGACAAGGTGCTGTTCTTTTGACGCAGCGCAACCGGGCGGCCGGGGGGCCGCACAGAATCGAGCAAAACGGGAGAGACGGACGATGGCTTCGGTCAAGAACTGCAACCTGCCCGACGACCTGTACTACAACGTCGAGAACAACGTCTGGGCGCGCAAGGAGCCCGACGGCACGGTCACCGTGGGCATGACCGCGTACGCCTGCGCGCTCGCCGGCGAGATCGTCGCCTATACGCCGAAGAAGGCGGGCCGGTCGATCGACCAGAACAAGTCGCTCGCAACGGTCGAGTCGGGCAAGTGGGTCGGGCCGGTCAAGGCGCCGGTCGGCGGCGAGGTGGTCGCCGTCAACGACGCGCTGAGCGGCAACGCGAAGGGCATCAACGCCGACCCGTACGGCGCCGGCTGGCTGGTGAAGCTGAAGCCCGCCAACTGGGACGCGGAGTCGGGCTCACTCGTCACCGGCGCCGCCGTCGCCAGCGCGTTCGAGGCGAAGATGACGGCCGACGGGTTCGCCGGCTGTCCGTGAGCGCGCGTCCGGCCGCATGACCTGGCTCGACACCGCGCGCGGCATCGAGGCGCTCGAGGTCGCCGCGCTCGATTCCGGGCTCGTTGGGGCGTTCGAGGCGCGCGCGCGGCCCGGCCCGGTCAATTTCCACGTTCCCACGTTCAAGGCCTTCGCGACGAGCGAGATCTCGGGATGCGGCAAGAGCGCCTGGCCGGCGGTCTCGATCACCGGTGGCGACTGCGCGCTGCAGTGTGACCACTGCAAGGCGAAGATCCTCGAACCGATGATTCCGGCGCGCACGCCGGAAGCGCTCTGGCGCGTCGTGAACGAGCAGATCGCCGCCGGGGCGCAGGGCATGCTGCTCACCGGGGGCTCGAACCATCGCGACGAGGTCGAGTACGACCCCTTCTACCCCACGATCCGGCGCATCAAGGACGCGTTTCCCGCGTTCCGCATCGCCATCCACACCGCGCTCGTCTCGCGCGCGGCGGCGCGCCGCATCGAGGCCGCGGGGGTGGACGCGGCGATGCTCGACGTGATCGGCGCCCAGGACACCGTCCAGCAGGTCTACCACCTCAGGCGTCCGGTCGCGGACTTCGAGGCCTCGCTCGCGCACCTGACCGAAACCTCGCTCAAGGTCGTGCCGCACATCGTGCTCGGCCTGCACTACGGCCGCATGCTCGGCGAGTGGAACGCGCTCGAGATGGTCGCGCGCCACCGGCCCGCGGCGCTGGTGCTCGTCGTCGTGATGCCCTTCTACGCGCCGGCCCAGCGCGCGTTCGAGACCGTGCCGAGCCGCGTCGTCGGGCGCTTCTTCCTCGACGCGCGCGCGCAGCTGCCGGACGTGCCGCTCCTCCTCGGCTGCGCACGGCCGCCGGGCCGCGCGAAGGTGGAGATCGACACCTATGCGGTCATGGCGGGACTGAACGGCATCGCCCATCCGAGCGACGGCACGGTCGAGCTCGCCGTGCGCCTCGGCCGCGAGGTGCGCGTCACGCCCGCCTGCTGCTCGATCGCGGTGGGCGACGAGGTGCTCGCGCTCGCCGATGATGCGGGTGCGGCCAGGATCGACGTCGCCGACTTCGTGCGTCGCGAGGCGGCAGGCCGCCGGCTGCGCGGCATCCCGGTCGTGACGGCCTGAGGACATGGGCGCGCCGGTCTGGCAGTGGATCGACACCGGGGTGCGGCGCGCGGCCGAGAACCTTGCGCTCAACCGCGCGCTGCTCGAGGCGCGACGCGCGGGCGAGATTCCCGGCACGGTGCGCTTCCTGCGCTTCGCCCCGGCCGCGCTCGTCGGGCATCACGAGGACCCGGCGCAGGCGCTAGACCTGGCCTACTGCGCGCGGCAGGGGATCGCGGTGCAGCGCCGCCTCACCGGCGGCGGCGCGATCTACGTGGACGAGGGCGTGCTCGGCTGGGAGCTCTACCTCGCGCGCGCCGAGATCGGCACCCCCGAGATGGCGGCGATCTCCGCGCGCATGTGCACGGCGGCCGCCGCGGCGATCCGCGCGCTCGGCGCACCCGCGCAGTACCGCGCGCCGACCGACATCGTGGTGGGCGGACGCAAGATCTCCGGCACCGGCGGGGCGCTGGATGGGGATGCGCTGCTCTACCAGGGTACGCTGCTCATCGACTTCGACGTGGAGGTGATGCTGCGCGCGCTCGCCGCCACCGCGCCGCGCGTCACGCCGGAGTTCGTCGCTGCCGCGCGCGGATCGGTGGTCAACCTGCGCGAGTGCGTCGCGCCGCTGCCCGCGCTCGACCGGATTCACGCCGCGTTCGTCACCGCGTTCGCGCAGGCGTTCGGCGCGCGCATCGAGCGGGGCGAGCTCGGCGAGCCGGCGCTCGCGCGCTATCGGACGGCGCTCGCCGAGATCGACGACCCGGCGTGGGTGGGTCTGCCCGCGGCGAGGGCGGCATGAGGCGGGTCGAGGCCGACCTCCTGGTCGTGGGGCTCGGGCCCGGCGGGAGCTGCACCGCGCGCACCGCGGCGGCGGCGGGCGCGCGGGTGATCGCGGTCGAGCGGCGCGCGGAGATCGGCGTGCCGGTGCAGTGCGCGGAGTTCGTGCCGCTGCCGATGGGCAAGTACGCGCTCGCCTCCGAGGTCTTCGCGCAGCACGTGACCGGCATGACGACGATCCTCCCTTCCGGCGAGAAGGTCGTGTCCGACTTTCCCGGAATCATGATCGACCGGGCGCGCTTCGACCAGGCGCTCGCGCAGCGTGCGGCCGAGGCCGGCGCGACCGAGTGGCTCGGCACGGCGTTCGAATCCGTCGACCCCCGGCGCTCGATCGCAGTGCTGCGCAGGGGCGATGAGCGCATCGAGGTCGCCTACCGCGTGCTGGTCGGGGCGGACGGCCCGGGTTCGCGCGTCGCGCACGCGCTCGGGCTCCCGCGGCTCGAGACGGTCGACACCCGCCAGTACACGGTGCCGCTCCTGCGCCGCCACTCTCACACCGACATCTTTCTCTCGTCCGACTATCCAGGTGGCTACGCGTGGCTCTTTCCAAAGGGGGCGGTCGCGAACCTCGGCCTGGGGCTCGACCCGCGGCTCGCCGCCGATCTGAAGGCGCCGCTCGATGCGCTGCACCTGCAGCTCGCGGGGGAGGGCCTGGTCGGAATGGAGATTCTCGGTCGCACGGGCGGTCCGATTCCGGTCGGCGGCCTGCGGGAGCGCCTGGTCGTCGGCAGCGCGCTCTTCGTCGGCGACGCGGCCGGGCTCACGCACCCGATCACCGGCGCCGGCATCGCCGCCGCCGTGATCTCGGGCGAAGCCGCCGGGGCGTGCATCGCGCGCGCGCTCGACGGCGATCGCGACGCTCTCGCCGACTACGAGGAGGACGTGCGCGACCAGTTCCAGGCGACGATCGACCGCGCGGTCGGGCGCCGGCGCTGGATGATGGCGCGGTGGCGGCGTCCGGAGGCGCGCGAGGACGCCCTCCACCGCCGCGGCTGGATCGCGTTTCCGGAGTATTTCGACGCGGCGGCCGAACTCGGGCTCGCCGCATGAACGGGAGGACGGGATGAAGACGACGAGGATCGTGGTTGCCGGGATCGCGCTGGCAGCGGCGGGCGCGGCGAGCGCGCAGGACGCGACGTTCAACCTGCGCCTGCTGACGCCCGACACCGCGCTCAAGGCGGCGCAGGCGGCGCTCGCGCGCTGCCGCGCCGACGGGTTCCAGGTCGCCGTCGCGGTGGTCGACCGGATGGGCGTCACCCAGGTGATGCTGCGCGACCGGTTCGCGGGCCCGCACACGCCCGACACCGCGGTGGGCAAGGCCTGGACGGCGGTGAGCTTCCGCACCAACACGACGGACTTCGCGGCCGCGACGGCCTCCGGCCCGCAGAGCGCAATCCGCAACCGCCCGGGGGTCGTCGCCGTCGGCGGCGGGCTGATGATCGAGGCGGGGGGCAGCCTCCTCGGGGCAATCGGGGTCTCGGGCGCGCCCGGCGGCAAGGAGGACGACGTCTGCGCCGCGGCGGGCATCGCCGCGATCAAGGACAGCCTCGAGTTGTAGGCGAGCGCGATGGTGCGACTCATCTCGATCGTCGTCGTCGCCGTCGCGGCTGCGGCGTGCGACGGCAAGCCGAAGGACTCGGGCGCCGTCGACCTCACGCGCGGCGGCACGAAGGCAATGGATCGCGCCAAGGACGTCGCGAAGACGCTGGAGCAGGGCGCGGCGCGCGCCCGCGAGGCGGAAGACGCCGGCGCGGCGAACGACCCCATGAAGAAGGGCTACTGATGAGCGCAGTCGTCGACGGCCCCCAGCCGATCCGGTTGTACCGTCCGAACACCCACGTGCGCACGCCCGCGATGCGCTCCCCCGAGTACGTGCAGATGAGCACCGCCGCGGCGATCACGCTCGGGCTGGTGGCGGGGCAGATGCACCGCACGTCGTGCACGCACTGCCTGAACCTCCTCGTGACCTACCCGGAAGGCTGCCGGGCGAACTGCGCGTACTGCGGCCTCGCCCGCCACCGCGAGGAGGCGCGCGACTACGCCGACCGCAATTTCATCCGCGTGGACTGGCCGACCGCGCGCTACGACGAGGTGATCGAGCGGGTGAAGGCGGGCTCGGACGGCGGCCGGTTCGAGCGGATGTGCATCTCGATGATCACGCATCCCGAGTCGAACGCCGACACCTACGTGCTGCTCGGGAAGTGGGTGCGCGAGGTGCCGCGCGTGCCGGTGTCGATCCTCTCGAATCCGACCACGCTCGAGCGTGAGGACCTCGTGCGGATGCGCGACATGGGTGCCGAGATCTTCACCGTCGCCCTGGACGCCGTGACGCCGGCGATCTTCGACCGCACCCGCGGCAAGGGGGTCGACAGCCCGCACCGGTACGAGAAGTACTGGGAGGCGATCGAGTGGGCCGCGGCGGTGTTCGGCCCCGAGCGCTTCGGGGCGCACCTCATCTGCGGCATGGGCGAGACCGAGCGCGAGATCCTCGCGGTGTGCCAGCGCGTGAAGGACCTGGGGGGGCACAACCACATGTTCGCGTTCTTCCCCGAGCGCGGGTCGCTCATGGAGGACTGGCCGGCAGTCGACCGCGGGCAGTGGCGGCGCGTCCAGCTCGCGCGGTTCCTGATCGACTTCCGGGGCGCGCGGGTCGAGGCGATGCGCTTCGATGCGGACGGGCGGGTGGTCGACTTCGGCGTCGACCCGGCCGATCTCGAGGCGCTCGTTGCCTCGGGCCTGCCGTTCCGGACCTCGGGCTGTCCCGGAAAGGACGACGACCGGGTGTCCGCGTGCAACCGCCCTTACGGCGACTCGAGCCCGACGGACATCCTGTCGTTTCCGTTCGCACCCGCCGCCGAGGATGTCGCGGTGGTGCGTCGGCAGATGGCCGGCGAGCCGGTTCGCGCGGGCGTGGTGGGCGAGGATTGAAACGCCTGCTGGGCCCATAAAGAGTTTTCAGCGCGGGAAACCGCAATTCGTTTAGTGTCTCTCGATTCATATCAGAACATCGGAATATGCCGATGAACCGGGCGCCCGCTCTCACGAGGCTGGCGCCGGCGAGGAGGACGACATGGGCGCCACCCCCGACATCGAGGTGATCGACAGCATCATCAAGCAGCGTCTCGACGAGATCCTGCCCGCAAAGCTCGACGAAGTGCTCAAGGCGCGCGAGGAGAACCGCACGCCGTCGATGACGATCATCGCCACGAAGGGCACCCTCGACTGGGCCTATCCGCCGTTCATCCTGTCGTCGACCGCGGCGGCGCTCGGGTGGAACGTGTCGATCTTCTTCACGTTCTACGGGCTGGAGCTGCTCAAGAAGGACATCAGCGGGCTGCAGGTGAGCCCGCTCGGCAACCCCGCGATGCCGATGAAGATGCCGTTCGGCCCCGACTGGTTCAAGTCGATCAAGTGGAACATCCCGAACGCGGTGCAGTCGATCATCCCCGGGTTCGAGTCGTTCGCGACCACCATGATGAAGATGACGATCAAGAACAAGGGCGTCGCCGACATCGGCGAGCTGCGCAGCCTGTGTCTCGAGGCCGGCGTCAACATGATCGGCTGCCAGATGACGGTGGACCTCTTCGGGTACTCGCACGGGGACTTCATCCCCGAGGTGAAGGAGTACGTGGGCGCCGCGACCTTCCTGCCGATGGCGAGGGACGCGGACGTGAGCCTGTTCATCTGACTTTTCTGCGCCAGGCCCGCGAGAGGCCGGCGCCCGCGCCAGGAGCGCGTTCACACAGGGGGGGTGAAATGAAGCTGAAGCACATCGCGGCGCTCGCCGCACTCACGGCGCCGCTCGCCGCGCAGGCGACCGACGGCTACTTCTCGCACGGCTACGGGATGAAGGCGAAGGGCATGGGCGGCGCGTCGGTCGCGGTCGCCGGGCAGGACGCCTTCGGCGGTGCCAACAACCCCGCGCTGATGGCGTTTGCGGGCAACCGCTTCGAGGTCGGCATCGATCTCTTCAGCCCGTGGCGCGAGGCGTCGAGGAGCGGGGGCGCCGCGTTCGGTCTGGACGGCTCGGCCGAGAGCGACTCGAACTACTTCGGCGTGCCCGAGGTCGCGTTCAACTACATGGTGCGCCCGAACCTCGCGCTTGGCGTCACCGTCTACGGCAATGGCGGAATGAACACCGATTACCCCGGCGGCCAGCTGCCGTCGCCGGGCGCTTGCGGTCCGGCCACCGGCCCGGGAACCGGCTTCAATCCGGCGCCGGGGCCGTACAACCTGCTCTGCGGCAACGGCAATCTGGGGGTCGATCTTTCGCAGCTGATCATTGCGCCGACACTCGCGTGGCAGTTCGTGCCCAATCACTCGATCGGGGTCTCGCCGCTGTTTGCGTATCAGCGGTTCTCGGCCGATGGCGTGCAAGCGTTCGCCGGCTTCTCGTCGGATCCCGCCAACCTGAGCAATCGCGGGCACGACAGCTCGACCGGGTGGGGCGCCCGCTTCGGTTACTACGGCCAGATCACGCCGCAGATCGCGGTCGGCGCCGCCTACGCGACCAAGATGAGCATGGACGAGTTCGGCGAATACAAGGGGCTCTTCGCCGAGCAGGGCGGGTTCGACATCCCGTCCCACTGGAGTCTGGGCGTCGCGCTGCGGCCGGCGCAGAGATGGCTGATCGCGCTCGACTACGAGAAGATCAACTACAGCGACGTGAAATCGGTCAACAATCCGAGCCGGAACATCCTCGGTTGCCCGGCGGTCGGCGGGGCCAACCCCGCGAACTGCCTCGGCGGGAGCGACGGAGCCGGGTTCGGCTGGCGTGACGTGGACGTATTCAGGCTCGGGGTGCAGTACGAGCTGAACGCCAACTGGACCGTGCGCGGCGGCTACAACTATTCGTCGAACCCGATCAAGTCCGAGGACGTCACGTTCAACATCCTGGCGCCAGGGGTGGTGCAGCACCATCTGACGGCCGGGGCGACCTACGCCTGGCAGAACCGGCACGAGGTAACCGGCGCGTTCATGTACGCGTTCAGCAACGACGTCACGGGCCCGAGCCTGTTCAACAACTTCGTGCCCGGCCTGAACGCCCAGGAGAAGATCGAGATGTACCAGTGGTCGCTCGGCGTGCAGTACTCGTACAGGTTCTAGACGAGCCTCAGGCCCCGTAAGCCCCGCCCCGCGCGGGGCTTTTTCTTTCCGCCTTCTGCGCTAGCATCGACACTGCGCTCAGAGGCCGCAATGAAGGGCATCCAGATCACCGACGTCAGCGCGCTCAGGAACGAGCTCGCCAGGTACAAGAAGGGCAAGAAGCTCGACATCCGCCAGTTCAACCAGGCGGCGCGGCTCGCCTGGCTCGGGCGGGTGGTCCTGTCGCCGCTCGATCCCGAGGATCCCGAGTGCAAGGCGTGGCTGCTCTACGTGCAGCGGCCCGAGGGCCTCGCCGAGCACTGCCTCGTGGTCGACGAGGACCTGCTGCAGACCATCCACATCCTCGATGCGGAGCAGGGGACGCACCTCGCCGCGATCCTGGAGCAGGGCGTGAAGGAGCGCGCGGCCGGCTTCGAGGCGCTGAACGGCCGCGACTTCTACCTCGACAAGTACTTCGACCCGGAGAAGGGAAAGGGGTGAGGCCGGCCCGCTGGATCGACGCCGGCACGCGGGCGCCGATCGAGTTCCACGCGACCTACGCCGGGCTCGCCGCCGCCCAGTGCCAGGACGGGGCGCCGATCGTCGTCTGGGGCCGGGTCGCCGCGCACGTCTGCCTCGGACAGGGCCAGGGGCGATGCGAGCTCGACGACGCGCTGGCGGTACCGGTGGTCAGGCGGCCGCTCGGCGGCGGGGCGGTGTGGGTCGACGAGGACCAGCTCAGCTACGCGCTCGTCGCGCCGCTCGGCATCGCGCCGCAGCGCCACGCGGACTGGTATGCGTGGGCGCTCGCGCCGGCGGTCGCGACCTTCCGCGCGTTCGGGCTCGCGGTCGAGCGCCGCGACGAGGACCTCTGGCTCGCCGGGCGCAAGATCGCGGGTAGCGGCGCGGCGACGATCGGCGGCGCCGCGGTCGTGGCCTCGAGTTTCGTCCTGCGCTTTCCCTGCGAGCGGTTTGCCGCCAGCATCGCGTCGCCCGACGCGGGGTTTCGCGCGGCGCTGCACGACGCGCTCGGCGCCGCGATGACCGACTGGGTGAGCCACGCCGCGCCGCCCGGCGAGGAAGCGCTGGCGAACGCGTTCCGGGACGCGCTGCGCGCGACGCTGGGCTGGGACGCGATGCCATCCCCGCTCGCGCGGGAGGAGGAAGCGGAGATCGCCGGCTCGCGCCGGGAGCTCGCCGAGCCGATCGAGCAGGGACGCCCGCGAATCGCCGGCGGCATCAAGCTGAACGCCGCGCTGCGTTTCGTTCGCGACCCATGCACGGGCGAAACGTCCATCGAGCGCATGCCGGTCTGATGGCCACGCCGACGATCGAGTCGCGCCGCCGGCGCCGGTTCATCCTGCTGTCGAACGACGATGCGCTTGCGACGACGCTCCGGGCGGTGCTGCCAGAGGGCTGGGAGATGACCCGTGCCGCGAACGTCGAGGCGCTGGGGGGCTTCGAGGAGATCCTGCAGCATCGCTTCCTGCTCCTCGATCTCGCGGACGCGGCGCTCGATCCGATCACGGCGATCACGACGCTGCGCCGCGACCTCATGCTGAACATCGCGATCGTCTGCCTCGGCGGGTCGAAGGCCCAGCGCGACGCGGCCCGCCTCGCGCGCGCCGACCGGTTCTTCGAGCGTGCCGAGGCGGTCGAGCGCATGCGGCAGTTCTGCGCGCAGTACGGCTGGGGCGCATAGCGTTGTGCGCCGCGGCAAGCCGTCTGTTGGGGGCGACATTTAACGCAGATCAAATCCACGCTGCACGCCGCGCCTACGCTGCTGCAAACGGCAGGAGGCGCGCATGCCCTACCAGATCCAGGAGCATCCCGACCGGCTCGAGGTCGCGATCGACGCCCCGCGCGAGGACCAGGCGTCCTTCCTCGATCTGCTCGAAGCCTGCACGAAGGCGGACGGGGGCTGTCCGGCGCTGCGCCGCGGGACGGTGGAGACCGCGATCCCGGCCTCGGGCGAGGGCGCGATCCGCATCACGGTCGTGCCCTTCCCCGGCGTCCGCATCGACACCAAGGTCATCGAGCGCTGCCTGGATTTCACCCTCGGCTGCCGCGCGCGGCGTGGCGCGCGGGCGTGCGGCTGCGCCTGACGACGCAGCTCAGGCGCGCCGCGACCTGCCGCTAGGCGGCGAGCGGGAACGCGACCTCGACGGTCACGCCGCGGCCGTCGGGCCGGTTGCGCGCGGCAGCGCGGCCGCCGTGGAACTCGGCGATCAGCCGCACGATGAAGAGCCCGAGACCGAGATGCGGCGCGCTGCGCGGGCGCTCCCCGGGCTGCTCGGCCGCCGGCCGCACGGACACCATCGACTCGAAGAGCTGGCCAGCCATCGCCTCGGGGAGGCCTGGCCCGACGTTCGAGACCGAGAGGCGCGCCCAGTCCCACTCGACGTCGAGGGCAACCTCGATCGGCTCGCCCGGCGCCGAGAACTCCCGCGCATTGTCCGCGAGCTTGTCGAGCAGCTGGGCGACGAGGTCGGGCGCGCCCACGAGCTCGACCGCGCCCGCGGGCAGGCGCAGGTCAAAGCGCTGCTGCGGGAACGCGGTGCGGTAGCCCGCGACGCACCCGGACACCACGCGCACGAGGTCGAAGCGCTCGCGCTCGGTGCCCTTGAGCGACTCGGCGAGCCGGCGCGCCTCGCTCATGCGCGTCAGAATGGCGTTCAGCCGGCGGACGCCTTCCTCTGCGCGCTGGACGTACACCTGCGCGTCCGCGCCGCCCGGCGCGCTGCGCAGGTTGTCGAGCGACGAGCTCACCACCGCGATCGGCGTGCGCAGCTCGTGCGAGAGCCGGTCGGCCATGCGCTCGAGGTAGTCGTTGTACTCGGCAAGCCGGTCGAGCACCGTCGCGAAGCTGCGCGAGAGGTCACCGATCTCGTCGCGGTCGCGCTCGGCCCGGAAGGCGCGGTGCACGCGGCCGCGCGCGTCGATCGCCTGCTCGGCCTCGTCGCGCAGGCGCACGAGCCGGCGCGCGAGGCGCGAGGCGAACAGGAACAGGACGAGCGCGCCCAGGACGAACACGGCGAGCGTCGTCGTGAGCAGCTGCTCGAAGGCGCGGTTGCGCAGGCTGAGCACGCGGTTGGTGGACTCCTCCACCACCACCGCCCCGATCACCTCGGGGCCGTTCCAGATCGGGTGCGCGGCGGCGAGGATCACTGCGCGCTTGTCGGCGGTCTCGCGCCAGCGCGTGGCCGGGACGCCGGTGAGCGCATTGTCGACCGCGCGCCCGCCGGAGAGCACCTCCTCGGGCAGCGCGTCGTCGAAATCCTCGCGCGGGCGCTCGAGGAGCAGCGCGAACAGCGGCCCGAGCACCGCGTCCCGGACCCGGTTCCACAGGTCGGGCGCGGCCGCCGGGCGCGGGTCCGGGCGCAGGCTGCCCTCGAACACGAGCAGCCGACGGTCCTGGTCGATCACCCAGATGCGCGAGCCCGCGCGCCGCAGGCCGCGGATGATGAGCTCGATCTCCTGCGTGGCCGCGACCGTGGTGCCCCGCGGGTAGGCCGCGCCGCTTGTCTCCGCGTCGACGCGCCGCTCGAGGAGCCGCGGCCGGTCGTGCAGCGCGGTCGCCACCGCGCGCGCGGTCGCGATCACCGCCTGCTCCTGGGCGGCCTGCAGGACGCGCTCGATCTCGCGGACGTAGCCGTACCCGACGAACGGGATCGCGAGCAGCACGAGCGAGGCGAGGAGGGCGCGCGCGCGGATGCTCAGCCCGGCGCGCGCCGGACGCGCCGGCGCGCGACCCGCGCTCGGGCGGGGCGCGCTCAAGCGCTCTCCGGCGCCTCGATCCAGCGGTACCCCATGCCGTAGACGGTGTCGATCGCCTCGAACGCGGGGTCGGCGGCGAGGAACTTCTTGCGGATGCGCTTGATGTGCGAGGTGATCGTGCCGTCGTCGACGACCAGGTTCGCCTCGCTCATCAGCTGGTCGCGGTTCTTGACGTGGCCCGGGTACTTCACCAGCGCGTGCACCATCCAGAACTCGGTGAGCGTCAGGTCGACCGGCTTGCCCCGCCAGGTCGCCGTCATGCGCTTCAGATCGAGCTGCAGCGGGCCGCGCTCGACCGCCTCCTCGCTGCGCGGGGGCGAGCGCAGGACGTCGACGCGCCGGAAGAGCGCGGCGATGCGGGCGAGGAGGTGCGGCATGCTGATCGTCTTGGTGAGGTAGTCGTCGGCGCCCAGGCGCAGGCCCGACACGAGGTCGAGGTCGCTGTCGCGCGCGGTGAGGAAGACGATCGGCACCGTCTCGGACAGCGCGCGCAGCTCGCGCACCAGCGCGAAGCCGCCGTCGGGCTCGTCGCCGAGCCCGATGTCGACGATCGCGAGGTCCGGCAGCCGCGAGCGGAAGGCGGCGATCGCGCCCTTGCGGTCGGCGTACGCGGTTGCCTCGTAGCCCTGCCGGCGCAGCGTGTCGGCCACGTTCGCGCGAATGGCGGCGTCGTCCTCGACGATGGCGATGCGGCGGCTCATGGTGAAGCGTGGCCTTCCGGAAAGTGCTCGCGTCGACTATACACCAGCGGTTCGGCGCGACGACGCGCCGCGCCCGCGATGCCATCGCAGCGCCACAATCGCGCACCGTTTTGCCCCAGCGCGCGCGACGCAAGTCACGCGGCGCTGGTGGCCGCTGGCGTGGTGGCTACATCTCGCGGCCGATGGTGATGCCCTGCCGCGCGTAGATGGGCCGCACGGCGTCGCGCCAGGTGGCGAGGTTCAGGGCGAACCACGCGGCGGCGGCGAGCAGCGCGAGTCCGCACCCCGCGAGCGTCCAGTGCACGCCGATCCGTTCGGCGACGACGCCGGCGGCAAAGTTCCCGAGCGGCGCGATGCCGAGGAACGTCATCACGTAGATGCTGATCACGCGCCCGCGCTTGTCCTCGTCGGCCAGGGTCTGCAGCACGGTGTTCGCCGAGGCGACCGAGGCGATGAGGCCGAACCCGAACAAGGCGAGCGCCCCGAGGGAGAACCACAACCAGGGGGACAGGGCGTATGCCGTCAGCGCGGCCCCGGCGATGAGCGCGCACGTCGCGATCACGCGCCCGAGGCCGCGGACGCTGGGCCGTGCGGCGAGGAACGCCGTCCCCGCGAGCGCACCCAGGCCCACCGCGCTCACCATCACGCCGAGGGTGCGCGAGTCGCCGCGAAAGGTCTCGGCCGCGTAGATGGGCATGAGCGACATCCAGGGCGCCGAGAAGCACGAGAGCGCGGCGAGCAGGAAGATCAGTCGGCGCGTGGCGAGCGACCCGAAGGCGTACCGAAAGCCGGCGTGGAGCTCGCGCCACCAGGCGGCCGGCGCGGCCGCGGCCGCCCGGGGCGCGACGCGGATGATCCAGTAGGCGGCGACCACCGCGAGGTACGAGATCCCGTTCAGGAGGAAGCACGTGGCCTCGCCCGCGGCCGCGAGCACGACGCCCGCAATCGTCGGCCCGACGAAGCGTGCGCCGTTGAACAGCATCGACTGGAGCGCGATTGCGTTCGGCAGATCCTCCCGCGAGCCCACCATCTCGAGCAGGAAGGCCTGGCGCGTCGGCGTCTCGACCGCGTTGAGCAACCCCAGCAGCAGCGCGAAGGCGGCGACGTGCCACACGGTCACCAGCCCCGCGAAGGTGAGCACCGCGAGGGCGACGGCCTGGACCGCGCACAGGAGCTGGATCACGACCAGGAGCTTGCGGCGGTCGAGGCGGTCGGCCCACACGCCGGCGATCGGCGAGATGAACAGGATCGGAAGCTGCTGTGCGCCGGCCACGAGCCCGAGCATGAACGCGGAGCCGGTGAGGCGGTACACCAGCCAGCTCGTGGCCACGGTCTGCAGCCACGTGCCGAGGAGCGACAGCCCCTGCCCGAGATAGAAGACCCGGAAGTTGCGATGCCGGAGGGCGCGCAGCGCGGGGTGCATCGTCGGGCTGGCCGGGGGAAGAGGGGGGGCGGCGGCGCCCCCGCGCGCCGGTCAGGCCTTGGCCTTCAGGCGCGCGAGCTGTGCGTCGATCTTCTCGAGCGTTCCCTTGAAGCCGGCGAGCCGCTCGCGCTCCTGCGCCACGACGTTCGCCGGCGCCCGGTCGACGAAGCTCGCGTTGCCGAGCTTGCCTTCGGCCTTCGCAATCTCGCCCCGCAGGCGGGCGGCCTCCTTGCCGAGGCGCGCGACCTCGGCGGCGACGTCAACCTCGACGTGCAGCATCAGGCGTGCGTTGCCCACGACCTGGACCGGAGCATCCGCGTCGGGCAGCGCGTCGACCACGGCCGTGTCGGCGAGGCGGGCGAGGAACCTCAGGTAGGGAAAGTGGGGCGCCAGCGCGGCCGCGTCGCCTTCGGCGAAGAGCGGCACGCGACTGCCGGGCGGGATGTCCATCTCGCCGCGCAGGTTGCGGCAGGCGTTCACCAGATCCTTGAGGGTGCCCGCCTGCCGTTCGGCCGCCTCGTCGATCTTCGCCGGCTCGAACCTGGGGTAGGTCGCGACGCAGACGCTCTCGCCCGTCTTCCCGGCGAGCGGCGCAACCTTCTGCCACAGCTCCTCGGTGATGAACGGGATGATCGGATGGGCGAGGCGGAGCACCGCCTCGAGGACGCGCACGAGCGTGCGCCGCGTCCCGCGTTGCTGCGCCTCGTTCCCGTCGGCGAGCTGCACCTTGGCGAGCTCGACGTACCAGTCGCAGTACTCGTCCCATACGAACCGGTAGACCGCGGTTGCGACGTTGTCGAGCCGGTATTCGGCGAAGCCGCGCTCGGCGTCGGCCTCCGCGCGCTGCAGCGCGCTCACGATCCAGCGGTCGACGAACGAGAGCTCGACCGGCCGCGACGCGTCCTCGCCGCAGTCCCTGCCCTCGGTGTTCATGAGCACGAACCGGGTGGCGTTCCAGAGCTTGTTGCAGAAGTTGCGGTAGCCCTCGCAGCGCTTGAAGTCGAAGTTGACGTTGCGGCCGAGGGTGGCGTAGGCGGCCATCGTGAAGCGCAGCGCGTCGGCGCCGTACGCCGGGATCCCGTCCGGGAACTCGCGCTTCGTGCGCTCGCGCACGAGCGGCGCCTTCTCGGGCTTGCGCAGTCCGGTGGTGCGCTTCTCGAGCAGCGGCTCGAGCGCTACGCCGTCGATGAGGTCCACCGGGTCGATCACGTTGCCCTCGGACTTGGACATCTTCTCGCCGTCGTGGTCGCGAACGATGCCGTGGATGTAGACGTCCCGGAAGGGCACGCGGCCGGTGAAGTGGGTCGTCATCATGATCATGCGTGCGACCCAGAAGAAGATGATCTCGTAGCCGGTGACCAGCACCGAGGAGGGCAGGTAGAGCTCGTAGGCGAGCCTGTCCTCGCCCTTGGGCGCGGGCCAGCCGAGCGTCGAGTGGCATACGAGCGCGGACGAGAACCAGGTGTCGAGCACGTCGGGGTCACGCTGGAGGACGCCCATCGACCCGGCAGCCCTGGCATTTGCCTCCGCCTCTGCCGCAGTTCGCGCAACGAAAACGCGACCGTTCTCGTCGTACCACGCGGGGATCTGGTGACCCCACCAGAGCTGGCGGGAGATGCACCAGTCCTGGATGTTCACGAGCCACTGGTTGTAGGTGTTGACCCAGTTCTCCGGGAAAAAGCGGATCTCGCCGCGCTCGACCACCTCGAGGGCGACCTGCGCGATCGACTTGCCGGGATTGAGCGTGCCCGCGGGCGCCGGCTTCGACATCGCCACGAACCACTGGTCGGTGAGCATCGGCTCGACCACCTCGTTCGTGCGCGCGCAGCGCGGCACCATCATCTTGTGCGGCTTCACCGCCTCGACCAGGCCGGCCGACTCGAGGTCGGCGACGACCCGTCTGCGGGCGTCGTACCGGTCGAGCCCGCGGTAGCGGGCGGGCGCGTTGTCGTTGACGCTCGCATCGAGGGCGAGGATCGGGATCGGCGCGAGGCCGTGCCGGTTGCCGACCTTCCAGTCGTTGAAGTCGTGCGCCGGCGTGATCTTCACGCAGCCCGTGCCGAAAGCCGGGTCCACGTACTCGTCGGCGATCACCGGAATCGTGCGCCCGGTCAGCGGCAGCGTCACTTCCTTGCCGACGAGATTGCGGTAGCGCTCGTCGTCCGGATGGACCGCCACCGCGACGTCGCCGAGCATCGTCTCGGGACGCGTGGTCGCGACGACGACATAGCCGTCGCCACGCGCACTGCCGGAATCCGCGAGCGGATAGCGGATGTGCCACAGCCGCCCGTCCTCCTCGGCGCTCTCGACCTCGAGGTCGGAGACCGCGGTGCCGAGCTTCGGGTCCCAGTTGACCAGGCGCTTGCCGCGGTAGATGAGGCCCTGCTCGTAGAGCCGGACGAACGTCTCGGTCACCACCGCCGAGAGCTTCTCGTCCATCGTGAAGTACTCGCGGCGCCAGTCGCAGGACGCGCCGAGCCGGCGCATCTGCGCGGTGATGGTGGAGCCGGACTGCTCCTTCCACTCCCACACCTTCGCGAGGAACGCCTCGCGTCCGAGCGCCTCGCGCGTGGCGCCCTGCGCCTCGAGCTGCCGTTCGACCACGATCTGCGTCGCGATCCCCGCGTGGTCGGTGCCCGGCAGCCAGAGCGTATTGTCGCCGCGCATGCGGTGGTACCGCGTGAGCGCGTCCATGATCGTCTGGTTGAACGCGTGCCCCATGTGCAGCACGCCGGTCACGTTCGGCGGCGGCAGCTGGATGCAGAACGCGGGTTTGCCCGGCGTGTCTCCTGCGCGGAAGTAGCCCTTGGCGTCCCAGAACGGATACCAGCGCGCCTCGATGGCGGCCGGGTCGAAGGTCTTGGCGAGTTCCATTGATTCGGCGCGTGCCTCCGCGCGGGCGGCGCGGAAAGCGGCGAATTATAGCGGGCGGCGGTGCCCCAACAGGTTATTGAAATTGAAGAATGTGCGTGCGCCGCTGCACGCGATCATAGCGCGGGACCGGAGGCTCGCTCGATCAAGAGTTTGGGGCGCGCGTGCGCCCCGCAGAGAAGGCGCGGGCGCTCGCGCCGTCTCTTCTTCGATGGCCAGCTACCCGCCCGACTTGAGGCGCGCGGTCTCTTCGGTGATCACTTCGGCGAGCGCGTCGCGCACCGCGGCGCGCACCTCGGCCTCCAGCACCTTGCGCGCAAGGCCCATCACCTCGTCGATCTTCGCGCCGATGCGGTCGTGCACCTTCGCCTCGACGAGGCGCTCGAACTCGGGCCCGAGGAGCGCGAGGAGCTCGAGGCGCAGGTCGCGCTCGAGCAGGGCGAGCTGCGCCTCGGTGTAGCCGGCGGCAGTCGCGTCCTCGAGGATCTCGGTGAGCACCGGAAAGTCCGCCGGCGGCTCCCCCCGGGTGGGAGGTCGAGCCGCGCGGTGCCGCGCGAGGAGGGCGTTCGCCTTGTCGAGGATCTCCTCGGTGCCCGGCGTGGCCGGATCGGACGGGTCAGCCATCGCCGCCGAGCCGGTGGGTGTGGATCTCGTAGCCGCGGTCGCGATAGAGCCGGTAGCGGCCGCGCGCAGCCTGCTTGTCGACCTCGTCGCGCCCCACGATCTCGACCAGCCGGTTGAACCGCGCGAAGGGCGCGGGCTGCTCGCGATCGAGGTTGACGAGCACGTCATCGTGCGGCAGCTGCGCGGCGTCGCGCGCAATCACGACCGGGGTCTCGGCGGCGAGCCGGTGGTCGGCCATGACGTGCGGGACGAACCCGGTCGGAGGCGTGGTCCAGAGCAGGCGGTCGATCGCGCGCGCGACCTCGCCGTCGGGGGCGTAGATGACGACCTTGTGTGCCTGCGCGAGCGCTTTCGCCGCCACCCGGCATGCGACCTGCAGGCGGTCGCCGGCGTCGAGGTAGAAGTCGATGCGCGTCACGCCATCGCCGCCCGGTTCAGGACGAACCGGGCGAGCAGCGGCACCGGGCGGCCGGTGGCGCCCTTGTTCTTGCCCGATGTCCACGCGGTGCCTGCGATGTCGAGGTGCGCCCACGGGTACTTCCCGGCGAAACGCGAGAGGAAGCAGGCGGCGGTGACGCTGCCCGCGGGTCGGCCGCCGATGTTCGCGAGGTCGGCGAACGGGCTCTTCAGCTGCTCCTGGTAGTCGTCCCAGAGCGGCATGTGCCAGGCGCGGTCCCAGGCCTGGCGTCCGGCGTCGGCGAGCTCCTCGGCGAGCTCGTCGCGGTTGGCGTAGAGGCCGGTCGCGACGTGACCGAGGGCGATGACGCACGCACCGGTGAGCGTCGCAATGTCCACCACCGCCGCCGGGTCGTAGCGCTCGGCGTACGTGAGCGCGTCGCACAGGATCAGACGGCCTTCGGCATCGGTGTTGAGGATCTCGACCGTCTGGCCCGACATGCTCTTGATGATGTCGCCCGGCTTGGTCGCAGCGCCGCCGGGCATGTTCTCCGTCGCCGGCACCAGCCCGACCACGTTGATCTCCGGCTCGAGCTCGGCGAGCGCGCGAAACGTGCCGAGCACGCTCGCCGCGCCGCACATGTCGAACTTCATCTCGTCCATCTCGGCCGCGGGCTTGATCGAGATGCCGCCGGTGTCGAAGGTGATGCCCTTGCCCACGAGCACCACCGGCTTGGCGCTCTTCGCGGCGCCGTTGTAGCGCAGGACGATGAACTTCGGCGGCTGGCGCGAGCCCTGCGCGACCGAAAGCAGCGTGTTCATGCCCAGGCGCTCCATGTCGCGCCGTTCCAGCACTTCCGCGCCGAGCTTCCACTCGCGTGCGAGCCGGGTCGCGGCCTCGGCGAGGTAGGTCGGCGTGCAGACGTTCGCAGGCAGGTTGCCGAGGTCCTTGGCAGTCGCGACACCGGCGGCGATCGCCCGCCCCTCGGCGAGGCCGCGCGCCGCATCCGCCGCGCCGGTCTTCGACGCAGTCGCGATCACCAGCCGCTTGAGCGCTCGCGGCGAGCTCTTCTTGCTCTTCATCTCGTCGAAGCGATAGAGCGCGTCGGCGGCGACGGTGGTCGCGTGGAGCGCGCGCCAGGCGAGGTCCTGGTCGCGCACCGGCAGATCGGGGAGAAACAGATGCGCGTCGGTCGCGCCGGTGTCGGCGAGCGCGCCGACCGCGGCGCGCACCGCATCGCGATAGGCCTTGGCGCCGAACTCCGACTCCTTGCCCAGCCCGACGAGCAGCACGCGCTCGGCCGCGACCCGCCGCGCCTTGTAGAGCAGGCGCACGGTGCCGGCCTTGCCATCCATGTCGCCGCGCTTCACCACGGCGCGCACCGCGCCCCCGGAGGCGCGATCGAGCGCCTCAGCGGCGGCCGAGAGCTTGCGCGACTCGAACACGCCTGCGACCACGCAGGCGCCGGGCGCGCGCTCGGGCGCCAGGGTTTTCGTGCTAAATTCCAAGTGGTCCTCCTGCGATTCGGCGCGGCGTCTTCGACCGGATGCCCTAGAGCGGGGGCGGCACGGATTATCCCCGCTTTGAAACGCGCGCGTCAAAATCCGCACGCCTGCGGCCGCGCAGCGACCGCGCCGTGATCTTCCAGCGCTCGCTCCTGCGCGAGTTCGGCGGCTACGCCGCGGCGGTGTTCTCGGTGCTGCTCGCGATCGTCGTCACGAGCCAGCTCGTGCGCCTGCTCTCGCGCGCCGCCGGGGGGAAGATCCCCTCCGACGCGATCCTCGCGCTGATCGGCTTCACCGCGATGAACTACCTGCCGATCCTGCTGGCGCTCACGCTGTTCGTCTCGGTACTCATGACCGTGTCGCGCAGCTACAAGGACTCGGAGATGGTGGTCTGGTCGGCCGCCGGGGTGTCGCTCTTCGCCTGGGTGCGGCCGGTGCTGGTCTTTGCCGCGCCGATCATCCTGCTGAGCGCGCTCCTCGGGCTGTTCCTGTCGCCGTGGTCGAACGACCGCGCCCAGGAGTACCGGCGCAAGCTCGACAGCAGGGAAGAGGTGTCGCGCATCGCCCCCGGCGTGTTCCGGGAGTCCGCCAACTCGGAACGCGTGTTCTTCGTCGAGGGCGTCGACGGGGAGGAGGGGCGCGTGCGCAACGTATTCATCGCGAGCAGCAAGCGCGGCAAGGCCGGCGTCACGGTGAGCCGGGAGGGGTACATCGAGGCAAGCGAGGACGGCGACCGCTACGCCGTCCTGTTGAACGGGCGCAGCTACGAGGGCATCCCCGGCACCGCGGAGTACCGCGTAACCGAGTTCGACCGCTACGCGCTGCGGATCAAGGCGAAGGAGTACGAGGCGCGCGGGCGGTGGCCGAAGGCGGTGCCAACGCTCGAGCTGCTCCAGTCGCAGAACCGGGAGTGGCGCGCCGAGCTGATGTGGCGGATCGGCCTGCCGCTGGTCGCGCTCAACCTGGCGCTGCTCGCGATCCCGCTTGCATTCGTGAACCCGCGCGCGAGCCGTTCGGTGAACCTCATCTTCGCGGTGCTCGCCTACATGGTCTACA
>CAZIXQ010000042.1:0-20919 GCA_964543155.1 uncultured Enterobacteriaceae bacterium | reverse complement strand
CGTCCCGCTATCCGGGAGGGGCGGCGCGCGCCGCGTTTGACGCGCGCCGGACGCGCCACTAGCATCGGTCAAACGTTCCGAGGTCCCCATGCCACGCTTCGCCGCCAATCTCGCGTTCCTCTTCACCGAGGTGGACTTCCTCGAGCGCTTTGCCGCCGCACGCAAGGCCGGCTTCGCCGCCGTCGAGTTTCCCTTTCCCTATCCGCACGACAAGTCGAGGCTCCAGGATGCGGTGCAGAAGGCGGGCGTCGAGGTGGCGCTCTTCAACCTGCCGGCGGGCGACTGGAACAAGGGGGAACGCGGGATCGCGTGCCACCCAGGGCGGCAGCGCGAATTCCAGGACGGCGTCGGCGCGGCGATCGAGTACGCGCGCCTCCTGCACGTGCCGAAGATCAACTGCCTCGCGGGCGTCGCACCGCCCGATGCCGATCCGGACGAGGTGCTCTCGACCTTCGTCGAGAACCTCGGCTTCGCGGCCGACCAGCTCGCGCGCGAGGGCCGGCTCCTGGTCATGGAGCCGATCAACACGCGCACGATCCCGGGGTTCTATCTCAACACCACCGCCCAGTCGCTCGACATCATGCGCGAGGTCGGCTCGGGCAACCTCAAGATCCAGTACGACATCTTCCACATGCAGATCATGGAGGGCGACCTCGCGAAGACGATCGAGGCCGAGCTGCCGCAGATCGGCCACATCCAGTTCGCCGACGTGCCCGACCGCCACGAGCCGGGCAGCGGGGAGATCAACTTCGATTTCCTGTTCGAGCGCATCGACGCGCTCGGCTACGACGGCTGGATCGGCGCGGAGTACACCCCGGCGAAGGGGACGGTGGAAGGGCTCGGCTGGCTGCGGAAGTACTCGAAACAATAAGGAGCGAACATGGCGAAGCTCGGATTCGTCGGGCTCGGGATCATGGGCGGGCCCATGGCCGGGCACCTCATCGCGGCGGGCCACGAAGTCTCGCTGCACAGCCGCTCGGGGGTGCCCGACGGGCTGAAGGACAAGGGCGGCCGGCCCTGCAAGTCGGCCAAGGAGGTCGCGCAGGCCGCCGACGTGGTGTTCCTCCTGGTGCCGGACACGCCCGACGTGGAGAAGGTGCTCTTCGGCGCCGGCTGGGTGGCCGAGGGGCTCGCCAGGGGCAAGACCGTCGTCGACATGAGCTCGATCTCGCCGATCGCGACCAAGGAGTTCGCCGCCCGCGTCGCCGCGCTCGGCTGCGACTACGTCGACGCGCCGGTGTCCGGCGGCGAGGTGGGCGCCAAGGCCGCATCGCTCACGATCATGTGCGGCGGGACCGAGGCCGCGTTCGCGCGCGTGAAGCCCTACTTCGAGCTGATGGGGAAGAACATCACCCTCGTCGGGAGCGTCGGCGACGGGCAGACCTGCAAGGTCGCGAACCAGATCATCGTCGCGCTCACTATAGAAGCGGTCGGCGAGGCGCTGCTCTTCGCCTCCAAGGCAGGCGCCGACCCGGCGAAAGTGCGCCAGGCGCTGATGGGCGGGTTCGCCGCCTCCCGCATCCTCGAGGTGCACGGCGAGCGCATGATCAAGCGCACCTTCAATCCCGGCTTCCGCATCGAGCTGCACCAGAAGGACCTCAGCCTCGCGCTCGCGGGCGCGCGCGCGCTGGGTCTCGCGCTGCCGAACACCGCCGCCACGCAGCAGCTGATGAGCGCGTGCGTCGCGAACGGCGGCGCGGGCTGGGACCACTCCGGCCTCGTCAAGGCGCTGGAGCTGATGGGCGGGCACGAGGTCGCCAAAGGGTGAACCCGCAAGTGAACGTCGCAACGCCCAGGATCGACTTTCTCCGGCAGGCGGAGGTCGTCGGCCGGCTGAAGGCGCAGCTCCCTGCGTCGAGCGTCCTCTTCCAGGCCGAGGACACGCGGCCCTACGAGACCGACGGGCTGTCCGCGTACCGCCAGCTGCCGATGGTCGTTGCGCTGCCCGCGAGCGACGAGGAGGTGCAGTTTTGTCTCCGCACCTGCCACGCGCTGGGCGTTCCGGTGATCGCGCGCGGCGCGGGCACCGGGCTCTCGGGCGGCGCGCTGCCCTCGGCCGAGGGCGTGCTGCTGGTGACCGCCAAGCTGATGCGCATCCTCGCGGTGGATCCGGTCGCGCGCATCGCGCGGGTGCAGCCGGGCGTGCGCAACCTTGCGATCACCGAGGCGGCCGCGCCGTACGGGCTCTACTACGCGCCCGACCCGTCTTCCCAGATCGCCTGCAGCATCGGCGGCAACGTGGCCGAGAACGCGGGCGGCGTGCACTGCCTCAAGTACGGCCTCACGGTGAACAACGTCATGCGGGTGCGGGCCTTCACGATCGAGGGCGAGCCGGTCGAGTTCGGGTCGGAGGCGCTCGATGCGCCCGGCTTCGACCTCGCCGCGCTCGTCACCGGGTCGGAGGGCATGCTCGCGGTGATCGCCGAGGTGACGGTCAAGCTCGTTCCGAAGCCGGAGCGTGCGCGGGTCATCATGGCGTCGTTCGACGACGTGGAGAAGGCGGGCCAGGCGGTCGCCGCCGTGATCGCGGCCGGGATCATCCCGGCGGGCCTCGAGATGATGGACCAGCCGGCGACGCGCGCGGTCGAGGAGTTCGTTCACGCCGGCTACGACCTGGAGGCCAAGGCGATCCTGCTCTGCGAGTCCGACGGGACGCCCGAGGAGGTGGAGGAGGAGATCGCACGGATGAAGGCGGTGCTCGAGCGCGCCGGCGCCACGGCGATGCGCGTCTCGCGCGACGAGGCCGAGCGGCTGAAGTTCTGGGCGGGTCGCAAGGCCGCGTTCCCTGCCGTCGGGCGCATTTCGCCGGACTACTACTGCATGGACGGCACGATCCCGCGCAAGCGGCTCGGCGAGATCCTCAATTTCATCGCCGCGATGGAGAAGAAGTACCGCCTGCGCTGCCCGAACGTCTTCCACGCGGGCGACGGCAACCTGCATCCGCTGATCCTGTTCGACGCCAACGACCCGGACCAGCTCGCCCGCACCGAGCAGTTCGCCTCCGAGGTGCTGCAAAAGTGCATCGAGGTGGGGGGCACGGTGACCGGCGAGCACGGGGTGGGCATCGAGAAGATCAACGAGATGTGCATCCAGTTCTCGCCCGAGGAGCTGGAGGCCTTCCGCGGCGTGAAGCGCGCGTTCGACCCCGCGGGGCTGCTCAACCCGGCGAAGAACGTCCCGACGCTGCACCGCTGCGCCGAGTTCGGGAAGATGCACGTGCGCGCGGGCCGGCCGACCCACCCCGAGCTGCCGCGGTTCTAGCGTTGCCCGACACCCTTGCCTCGCTCGCCGAAGCGATCCGTGCCGCCGCGGCCGACGGGAGGCCGTTGCGCATCCGCGGCGGCGGCACCAAGGACTTCTACGGCCAGTCGCTCGAGGGCGAGATCCTCGACACCCGCGGCTACGCCGGCATCGTGGCCTACGATCCGACCGAGCTCGTCGTCACGGTGCGTGGCGGGACACCGCTCGCCGAGCTGGAGGCCGCGCTCGCCGAAAAGAACCAGATGCTCGCATTCGAGCCGCCGCACTTCGCGCAGTTCGGATCCGGTGGCGCCACCGTCGGCGGCGCGGTCGCGGCGGGCCTCGCCGGGCCGCGGCGCGCGGCGGCCGGCGCGGTGCGCGACTTCGTGCTCGGCGTGCGGCTGCTCGACGGCCGCGGCCAGGACCTTTCGTTCGGCGGGCAGGTGATGAAGAACGTCGCCGGATACGACGTCTCGCGCGTGATGGCCGGCGCGCTCGGCACGCTCGGCCTGATCGCCGAGGTCTCGCTGAAGGTGCTGCCGGTGCCGGTCGCCGAGGCGACGCTCAGGTTCGAGATGCCGGAGGACAAGGCGATCGAGGCGACGAACAAGTGGGCCGGCCGGCCGCTCCCGATCAGCGCGACCGCCTACGCGGACGGCGATCTCACGCTGCGGCTCTCCGGCGCTGCGGCCGCGGTGCGCGCCGCGCAGGAGAAGCTCGGCGGCACACCGGTCGACGCCGCCGACGCCGCACGCGCCTGGTCCGGAATCCGCGAGCAGACCGACCCGTTCTTCGGCGGCGCCGAGCCGCTCTGGCGCCTGTCGGTGCCGTCGGCGACCCCGCCGCTCGGACTCGAGGGCCGCACGCTCCTCGAGTGGGGCGGGGCGCTGCGCTGGCTCGCCTCGAGCGCGGACGCGCGCCACGTGCGCGAGGTGGTGGGGCGCGCAGGCGGTCACGCGACGCTGTTCCGGCGCGGCGACAGGTCGGTCGGCGTCTTTCACCCGCTCGCGCCGGCGGTGGCGACGATCCACCGGCGGCTCAAGGCCGAGTTCGATCCGCGCGGCATCCTGAACCGCGGGCGGATGTACGCCGACTTCTGACCCGTGCAGACCAGCCTCGCCGACTGGATCCGGGATACGCCCGCGGGCAGGGACGCCGAGGCGATCCTGCGCAAGTGCGTGCACTGCGGGTTCTGCACCGCGACCTGCCCGACCTATCAGCTCCTCGGCGACGAGCTCGACGGGCCGCGCGGCCGCATCTACCTCGTCAAGCAGGCGCTGGAAGGGGCCGAGGTGACCGCCAGGACCCAGCTCCACCTCGACCGCTGCCTCACCTGCCGCAGCTGCGAGACCACCTGCCCCTCGGGCGTGAAGTACGGCGCGCTCGTGGACATCGGGCGCAAGGTCGTGGAAGAGCGCGTCGGGCGCTCGCTCGGCCAGCGCGTCGTGCGCCGCGCGGTCGCGACCGTCTTCCCGATGACGCGCGTGTTCGGGTTCCTGACCCGGCTCGGCATGCGGCTCCGGCCGCTCGTGCCGGCGACCTTTGCCGGCAAGCTGCCGACCGCGATCCCCGAGCCGGGCGCATGGCCGGCACCGCGCCACGCCCGCAAGATGATCGCGCTCGCCGGCTGCGTGCAGCCGGCGCTCACGCCCGACACGAACGCCGCCGCGGCACGCGTGCTCGACCGGCTCGGGATTTCGCTCGTCGAGGCGCCCGGTGCCGGCTGCTGCGGCGCGCTGCGCTTCCACCTGAACTACCAGGACGAAGGGCTCGACGACATGCGCCGCCTGATCGACGCGTGGTGGCCGCTGGTGGAGAGCGGCGCGGAGACGATCGTGATGACCGCGACCGGGTGCGGCTCGAGCGTGCGCGAGTACGGGCACCACCTCGCGCACGATCCGGCGTATGCGGAGAAGGCGGCACGCATCAGCGCGATCACGAAGGACCTGTCCGAAGTCCTGTCGGCCGAAGCCGACCGGCTCGTGGCGCTCGCCGGCGCCGGCAAGCGGCCGAAGGTCGCCTTCCACCCGCCCTGTACGCTGCAGCACTGGCAGCAGCTGAAGGGCGTCACCGAAGGCGTGCTCGTGCGACTCGGCTACGAGCTCGCCCCGGTGCCGGACGTGCACATGTGCTGCGGCTCCGCGGGCACCTACGCGCTGTTCCAGCCGGAGCTCGCCGAGCGCCTCAAGAAGAACCGGGTCACCGCGCTCCAGTCCGGCCTGCCCGAGGTCGTGCTCACCGCGAACGTCGGTTGCCAGACCCATCTCGCGACCGCGGCGAGCGTGCCGGTGCGGCACTGGATCGTCGACCTCGAAGCGCGACTCGCGCCGCAATCGTAAATCTTCGTTGCAGCCTTGGAAAAACTCGTCGCACGCGCTGGACGCGTGCGCGAGCCCGTGCGAGTTTTCGCGCCATGCCCTACGCGTTCCATCGCCGCATCCAGCTCGACCTCACGCGCGAGCTCGCGCCGCAGCTCGCCGAGATGCTCGACGACCCCGATCCCGAGATCGCGCGCTGGGCGGAGGAGAACCTCCGCTACGAGCTCGAGCGCGCGAAGTTCAACGACTGGCTCGCGCGCCGCGGGGTGGAGGGCAGCCGGCTCGTCCTGGAGGAGCCGCGGCTGCTCGAGCAGTTCCGGGCCGAGCGACGGCCCAAGCTCGCCCTCGTCCGGTCGCGCTGAGGGGCGCGGCGCGCGCATTCCGCCGCATTCGCCCCGGCGCGCCGATTGCGGGGGCGCCGGCGCCTGCCTAGGCTGTGCGTCATCGCGTTCACGCCCGGAGGGCCCATGCGCCCGATCCCTCGCGCCCTCTGCCTCGCCGCGCTCGTTGCGCCGGCCGCCGCGCAGACCCCGGAGATCCGCCCCGGCCTGTGGGAGTTCTCCATGTCGGCCGCCAAGGGCATGTCGCAGAAGATCTGCTTCACGCCGGCGATGGTGAAGGACATGAAGGGCATCGCGGCGAAGGGCGACCCGTCGAGCGACTGCAAGAGCTCCGGCGAGAAGGTGGCCGGCGCCACGCGCACCTTCCGCGTCTCCTGCACCAAGCCGACGAAGTACGACGCCGACATCGCGCTCACCGTCCACGGCCCCGACCACTTCTCGATGACGCAGGACTTCGTCGCCCAGCACGGCGGCAAGTCGCAGGCCGGAAAAATGACCTTCGTGTATCGTCGCGTCGGCGATTGCCCGAAGTGATCCGCTAGAGCGGGCTCGGGCGGCGCCGCACCAATCCGCCCGAGCCCCGATGTCGAGCCCTCCCTCCGCCGCCGCTGCCGGCGTGCCCGGCGCCCTGTGGCGCTGGATCGATCGCAATTTCCTCGAGCTCGGCCGCGAGATGCGGCTCTCCTACCTCCCGCCGCTCATGGTGTACATCGCGGCGGGGATCTCCGGCCTCACCGGCATCGTCGGCACCTTCTTCGTGAAGGACTACCTCGGCCTGTCGGCCGAGTTTCTCGCCGCGCTCGGCTTCTGGGCCGGGATCCCGTGGGCGCTCAAGATGCCGCTCGGGCACCTCGTCGACCTCATCTGGAAGCACAAGGCGGGGCTGGTCTACCTCGGGGCGTCCCTCATCGCCGCGAGCCTCCTCGTCATGGTGGGGCTCCTCGCCGACCGCGCGGCGATGGAGCGGATCATGGACGCCGACGCGTGGTACGTGCTCGCCGCGCTGCTCGCGCCGGTCGGCTACGTGCTGCAGGACGTGGTCGCCGACGCGATGACCGTCGAGGCGGTGCCGCGCGTCGACGAGGAAGGCCGGCCGACGCCCGAGGACGCGCGCAAGCTCATGCACACCACGATGCAGACGCTCGGGCGCGTGGCGATCATCGGCGGCACGGTGCTCGTGGCGGGGGTGAACGTGGGGCTGTTCGCCGGCGTGGAGAGCATGGCCGAGGCCGAGAAGGTCGCGAAGTACCTGCTCGTGTACGAGCTCGCACTGATCATTCCCGCCGTTTCGATCCTCGGCGTGCTGCTCGCCGGCGCGATCCGGCGGCGCGACGCGCGGCGGCTGGCGGCGAAGGGCTACGAGCCCGCGCGTATCGACGCGATGCTCAGCTCGCACGGCGGGGCGCCGCCGGTCAACTGGTGGGTCCTCGGCGGCGGCCTCGCGTTCGCGGTGGTGTCCTTGAGCGTCGGCCTCGGCAAGGTCCCGGCGGCGCAGGAGATCGTGTTCGGCGCGTCGATGGCGATCATCGTGTTCCTGATCTGGCGGCTGGTGCGCGAGCTCGACCCCGACGCGCGCGCCACGCTCGTGGGCACCGCGCTCGTCGTGTTCGTGTTCCGCGCGCTGCCCGGCACGGGCGCGGGCTCGACCTGGTGGATGATCGACGTCCTCAAGTTCGACCAGCAGTTCCTCGCGAAGCTGTCGCTCATAACGAGCGTGTTCACGCTGCTCGGGCTCTTCGTCTTCCGGCGCTTCATGGCGGAGCGCTCGATCGCCTACATCGTCGGCGTCCTCACGGTCATCGGGACGGTCCTCGCGCTGCCCTACGTGGGCATGTACTACGGCCTGCACGAATGGACCGCCCGGCACACCGGCGGGGTGGTGGATGCGCGCTTCATCGCCCTCATCGACACCGCGCTCGAGTCGCCCCTCGGCCAGGTGGCGATGGTGCCGATGCTCGCGTGGATCGCGCGCTCGGCGCCCGACCGGCTCAAGGCGACCTACTTCGCGGTGATGGCCTCGTTCACCAACCTCGCGCTGTCCGCCTCGCAGCTCGGCACCAAGTACCTCAACCAGATCTTCACCGTCACGCGCGAGGTGAAGGACGCGGCGACGGGGGCGATCAAGGTGCCGGCCGACTACAGCCAGCTCGGCGAGCTGCTGCTCACCACCACCGCGCTCGGCTTCGCGCTGCCGCTCCTCGCGATCCTGTTCGTCAGGTCGACGCGCTTCCGGAGCGCCTGACGGGCGCGCCGCGGAGGCCCCCCGATCTGCGGGGCTAGAATCGGCCTTTGTCCGCGAGCGCCATGGCTGCAGTCTCGTTACCCGACCGTCCCAGGAGCCGCGATCTTCGCCAGCTCGCGCGGCTCGCCGCGTTCGCCGCGCCCCACAAGTGGCGCATCGCCGCCGCGCTCGCCGCGCTCGTGGTCGCCGCCGGGGCGGTGCTCGCGCTCGGCCAGGGCCTGAAGTCGGTCATCGACTCGGGGTTCGGCAGCCGCAACCCGCGCGAGCTCGACGCCGCGCTCGCCGCGTTCGTGGCGATCGCCGTGGTCATGGCGACAGCGAGCTACCTGCGCTTCTTCCTGATGATGACCACCGGCGAGCGCATCGTCACCGACATCCGCACCGCGGTGTTCGCTCACGTGCTGCGCCAGCCCCCGGCGTTCTTCGAGTCGCGCCAGACCGGCGAGATCGTGTCGCGGCTCACCAACGACGTGACGCTGATCGAGACGGTCATCGGCTGGGGCGTGTCGATGTTCCTGCGCAACCTGCTCATGATGATCGGCGCGATCGCGCTGCTCGTCGTCACCAGCCCGAAGCTCGCCGCGCTGACGCTCCTCGGCACCACGGCCGCGCTCGCTCCGGCGCTCTTCCTCGGCCGGCGCGTACGGCGCCTCGCGCGCACGAACCAGGACCGGATCGCGGACGTCGCCGCCTACATCGACGAGGCGCTGCACGAGGTGCGCACCGTGCAGGCCTACGTGCACGAGGGCGAGGACCGCCGGCGCTTCGGCGCGCGCGCGGAGGCCGCGTTCGACGTCGCGGTCGCGCGCATCCGCCACCGCGGCTTCCTCTTCGCCGCGGTGCTGCTCACCGCCTTCTGCGGCATCGGCTTCATCCTCTGGATCGGCGGTCACGACGTCTTCGCCGGCCGGCTCACGGCAGGCCAGCTCTCCGCGTTCGTCTTCTACGCGGCGATCGTCGGCAGCGGCGCGGGCACGCTGTCCGAGGTCTGGGGCGACCTGCAGCGGGCGGCGGGGGCGACCGAGCGGCTGATGGAGCTTCTGGCCGAGCAGCCGGCAATCGAGTCGCCGCCCGCGCCGCAGCCGCTGCCGCAGCCACCTCGCGGCGAAGTGCGCCTCGAGCGCGTCACGTTCGCGTATCCCGCGCGCCGCGACACGCCGGCGCTGGCCGACCTGACCCTCGCGGTCGAGCCGGGCGAGAAGGTGGCGCTCGTCGGGCCGTCCGGCGCGGGGAAGACGACGGTGTTCCAGCTGCTGCTGCGCTTCTACGACCCGGGCGCCGGCGCCGTGCTCGTCGACGGCGTGGACGCGCGGCGCGCGGACCTCGCGGACCTGCGCCGGCGCTTCGCGCTCGTGCCGCAGGAGCCGGTGATCTTCGGCGCGAGCGTCGCGGAGAACGTGCGCTACGCGCGCACCGGAGCGACCGACGCCGAGGTGCGCGCGGCCTGCGAGGCGGCCTACGCGCTCGAGTTCGTGGAGCGCCTGCCGCAGGGCTTCGACACGTTCCTCGGCGAGCGCGGCGTGCGGCTCTCGGGCGGCCAGCGCCAGCGGCTCGCGATCGCGCGCGCGCTGCTCGCCGCCCGGCCGGTGCTACTGCTCGACGAGGCGACCAGCTCGCTCGACGCGGAGAGCGAGCGCGCGGTGCAGCTCGCGCTCGAGCGGCTGATGCGCGGCCGCACGACGCTCGTCATCGCGCACCGCCTCGCCACCGTGCAGAACGCCGACCGCATCGTTGTCCTGGATCACGGCCGCGTCGTCGCAACCGGGACCCATGCCGAGCTCGTGCGCCAGGGCGGGCTCTACGCGCGGCTCGCCGAGCTGCAGTTCCTCGGCGGCAGCGCGGCGCGCCTGAGCGCCGTGGCGTGAGGGCGGCGCTCGCGCTCGCGCTTGCGGCCGCGGCCGCGGCCGCCGCAGCCGGGGACGCGACGCTGCACGTCGGCTCAAAGCGCTTCACCGAGAGCTACATCCTCGGCGAGATCCTGCGCGAGACCGCCGCGCGCGCCGGCGCGCGCGCCGAGCCCAAGCCCGGGCTCGGCAACACCGGCATCGTGTACGCGGCGCTCGCGAGCGGCGCGATCGACGTCTATCCGGAGTACACCGGCACGATCGCGCGCGAGATCCTCAAGCTCGACGGCAGCGTTCCGCTCGACGAGCTCGATCGGCGCCTCGCGCCGCTCGGCCTCGGGGTGTCGGCGCCGCTCGGTTTCAACAATACCTACGCGCTGGCAATGCGCGAGGAGCAGGCCGCGCAGCTCGGCGTGCGGACGATCTCCGATCTCGCGCGCCATCCGGGGCTGCGCCTCGGGCTCACGCAGGAGTTCATCGGGCGTGCCGACGGCTGGCCGGGGCTCAAGCACGCCTACGACCTGCCGTTCGCGACGCCCGCGGGCATCGACCACGGCCTCGGGTACGACGCGATCGCGGCGGGCCGTATCGACGTGAAGGACGTGTACTCGACCGACGCGAAGATCGAGCGCTACCGCCTGCGGGTGCTGGAGGACGACCGCGGGTTCTTTCCCCGGTACGACGCGGTGCTGCTCTACCGCCTGGACCTCCCGCAGCGCTTTCCCGCGGCGTGGCGCGCGCTCGCCGCGCTCGAGGGGAAGATCGTCGGAGGCCGGATGATCCGGCTCAACGCCGCCGCGGAGCTGGAGGGCCGGTCGTTCGCGCAGGCCGCGGCGCTGTTCTTCGACCCGTCGGCGCGGGCCGCGTCGCCGCGCACGTTTCTCGGCACGCTGTTCGGGCCCGATCTCTGGCGGCTCACGCGCGAGCACGTCGTCCTGGTGGCGGTGTCGCTCGCCGCGGCGGTGCTGCTCGGCGTGCCGCTCGGTGTCCTCGCGGCGAAAGTGCGCGCCGCCGGACAGCCAACGCTCGCCGCGGTCGGCGTGATCCAGACGATCCCGTCGCTCGCGCTGCTCGCATTCCTGATCGCCGCGCTTGGCCGCATCGGCATCTGGCCTGCGCTGGTGGCGCTGTTCCTGTATGCGCTGCTCCCGATCGTGCGCAACACGCACGCCGGCATCGAGGGCATTCGCCCCGGGATGCGGCAGGCGGCGCTGGCGCTCGGCCTGCCCGCGCGCGACCGGCTGCTCAGCGTGGAGTTGCCCCTCGCGATGCCCACGATTCTCGCCGGGGTGAAGACCGCCGCGGTGATCAACGTCGGCACGGCCACCATCGCGGCGTTCATCGGCGCCGGCGGCTACGGAGAGCGCATCGTCCAGGGGCTCGCGCTCAACGACCACGCGCTCCTCGTCGCGGGCGCGGTGCCGGCGGCGCTGCTCGCGCTTCTCGTCCAGGGCGGATTCGAGCTGGCGGAACGGTGCTGGCGGGTGCCGGGACGGGAATAGGGGCTTCTTGGCGGCTTTGCGCTCCCGCAGAGCAGGCAACAAGTTGGTGGCTGCGTGCATGCAATGTGGGCCTAATCAGGGCTAAATTAGTCCAAATAGCGCTTGACTAGGGGTAAATTGCATGCAAATCTCCTGCGGCCCGCTCGCCCAAAGGAGGATGCCGCCATGCTCGTGCGCCTCGCCGCCGTCACGCTCACCGCGCTGTGCTTCGCCGCCCCCGCGGTCGCCCAGACCAAGCTCCGATTCGCCCATACGCTGCCGCCGTCCGACACCCACAACGCTGCGGCGCTGCAGTTCGCGGAGGTCGTGAAGGCGAAGACCAACGGCCAGATCGTCGTCGAGGTCCATCCCGCCGGCGCGCTTGGCAACGACCCGGGCATCCTCGCGAACCTGCGCACCGGCGTGCTCGAGATCGGGCTGGCCGGCAACCCGTTCTTCACCTCGTTCGCGCCGAAGCTGAACGCGCTCGACCTGCCCTACCTCTTCGCCGACTACGCGCATGTCTACCGGGTGGTCGACGGCCCGGTCGGCGAAATGCTGCTCGCCGAGCTGGAGGCGAACCAGCTCAAGGGGCTCGCCTTCTGGGAGATTGGCTTCCGTAACCTCACCAACTCGGTGCGCCCGGTGCGCCTGCCCGACGACATCAAGGGACTCAAGATACGCACGACCCCGAACCCGGCGCACGTCACCGCGTTCCGCGCGCTCGGCGCGATCCCGACCCCGATGCCGTTCCCGGAGGTCTATCTCGCGCTGCAGACCAAGGCGGTGGACGGGCAGGAGAACCCGGTCGGGCTGATCTTCGCGAGCAAATTCCATGAGGTGCAGAAGCACATGACGCTGACGCAGCACGCCTACACGGTGTCGATCGTCGCGATGAACCTCGGCCGCTTCAACGCGCTCGCGCCCGGCGAGCGCGCCGCGCTCGTTGCCGCGGCGCGCGAGGCGGCCGCCCACCAGCGCAAGCTCAATCGTGCGAGCGAGGGCGATGCGCTGGCGAAGATCAAGCAGGCCGGCGTCGAGGTGGTCGAGAGCCCGGACACCGCGCGCTTCCGCGCCGCGGCCGGCGACGGCGCGATGAAGGACTACGTCGCGAAGCACGGCGCCGACCTCGTCGACGCGATCGTCAAGGCGCGCTGACGGCGCATGGTGCTGGTCGCCGCGGCGCGCGCGATCGAGGGCGCGATCGCGCGCGCCGCGCGAGCGGCGGTGGTCGGGCTCGGGCTCGCGATTTTCGCGCTGATGCTCGCGGGGATCGCGGGGCGGCACGTATTCAGCCGCGGGCTGCCGGCGGTCACCGAGCTGCCCGAGCAGCTCTTTCCCTGGTTCGTGATGGCGTCGGTCGTCCTCGCCGCGCACGCCGGCGCGCACGTGGCGGTGGAGTACCTCGCGCTGCGCGCCGGCCCGGCGTGGCGCCGCCGCCTGGCCGTGCTCGCCGAGCTCGCGACCGTCGTGCTCAGCGCGACGGTCGTGTGGGCGATCGCGAAGGTCGCCCTGATCGCGGGCGGCGACCGCTCGCCGATCCTCGGCATCCCGACGCTCCATTTCTATCTCGCGCTCGGGGGCGGCTTCGCCCTGATGGGCGTGCTCGCGTTCTGCGCCCTCGCGCGCCTCGCGGCGGGCGAGCCGCCGCGCGCGAGCGCGCTCGCGGGAGACGGCGCGTGACGCTCGTCATGTGCGCCGCGATGGCGGTGCTGATGCTGCTGGCCGTTCCGATCGCCCACGCGATGCTCGTCGCCGCCGGCGTCGCGATCCTCGCGCGCGGCGAGGGGGCGCTGCTCGTCCTGCCGCAGCAGCTCCTGCAGTCGGCGCAGACTTTCCCGCTGGTGGCGATCCCGTTCTTCATCCTCGCCGGCGCGATCATGCTGTCCGGGAAGATGGGCGCGCACCTGACCGCCTTCGCGAGCGGCGTCGTCGCGCGCTTCCACGGCGGGCTCGCCCAGGCGAGCGTCGTGGCGGCGACGGTGTTCGGGGGCGTCTCCGGCTCGGCGGTCGCCTCGGCCTCCGCCCTCGGGTCCACCATGATCCCGTGGCAGCGGCGCGCCGGCTACCCGGCGCCGTTCTGTGCCGCGCTCAACTCGAGCGCCGCGACGATCGACATCCTGATCCCGCCGTCGATCCCGATGATCCTCTACGCACTGGTGTCCAACGTCTCGATCGGCGCGCTCTTCTTCGCCGGCGTGCTGCCGGGACTGCTGCTGATGGCGGGCTTCCTCGTGCTGTGCAACCTGATCGCGCGCCGGCGCGGGTTCCCGCGCACCGACGGCGCCGTGGGCGGGTCGTTCTGGCGCTCGGCGTGGTACGCCGCGCCGGCGCTCGCGATGCCGGTCTTCATCGTGGTCACGCTGCGCTTCGGCCTGGTGACGCCGACCGAGATCGCGGTGCTCGCGGTCGCCTACGCGCTCGTCGCCTCGGGACTCGTCTATCGCGACCTCACTTGGGCGCGGTTCCGCGGCGCGCTCGTGGCCTCCGGCGTGACCACCGGGGTGGTGATGCTCGTCATCATGGCGGCCGCGCCGGCCGGCTGGATCATGACCTTCGAGCGCGTCCACGTGCTCTTCACTGAATGGGCGCTCGCGGTGCTGCAGGAGAAATGGCTCATCATCCTGGCGATGAACGCGCTGATGCTCGCGGTCGGCACCTTTCTCGATCTGCCGCCGGCGGTGCTGCTCCTCGGGCCGGTGTTCGTGCCGCTCGCGCAGGCGATCGGGCTCGACCTCGTCCAGCTCGGGGTGATGATGGTGCTCAACCTCGCGATCGGGCTCTACACGCCGCCGGTCGGTACGACGCTGTTCGTGTCGTGCGCGATCGCGCGCGTGCGCATGGGCGAGACGATGCGGGACCTCGCGCCGTTCTTCCTCTTCTCGCTCGCGCTGCTCGCGGCGGTGAGCTTCGTTCCGGCCCTCACGCTGAAATGAACCTGGAGACCCTCCTCAGGCTCGCGCCGGGGAAGCGCCACCGCGCGGCGCTCGTCGGCGCCGGCCAGTTCGGCCATTCGTTCATCTTCCAGGGCATGCGCAACGCCTACCTCGATGTGCCGGTCGTCTGCGACCGGGATCCGGCGCGCGTGATCGCAGCGTTCCGGGCGGCCGGTGTGGCCGCGGGCGACGTCGTGTGTTGCGACTCCGCAGCGTCGGCGGTGCGCGCCCTGGAGCAGGGCAAGCGAGTGGTGGTCGACGACGCCGCGCTCGTCGCCGCGCTGCCGGTCGACATCGTGGTCGAGGCGACGGGCGACCCGGAGAGCGCCTGCGCGAACGCGGTGCGCGCGCTCGACCACGGCCGGCACGTCGCGATGGTGAGCAAGGAGGCCGATTGCATCGTCGGGCCGGCGCTCGCGCGGCGCGCCGCCGCGCGCGGACTCGTCTACACGCCGGTCGACGGCGACCAGCCGAGCCTGCTGATCGGACTGCTCGCCTGGACCCGGGTGGTCGGCCTCGAGGTCGTCGCCGCCGGCAAGTCCTGCGAGTACGACTTCGTATACGACCGGCGGCGCGGGACGGTGGTCGCGAACGGCGTCGAGGCCGTGGCGCCGGGATTCGGCAAGTGCTGGACGCTCGACGGGGCGGGCGAGGCCCTCGTTGCCGCGCGCGCGGCGGCGAACCCGGGCCTCGCGCGCCAGACGGTGCCGGACTTCGCCGAGCTGGCGGTGGTCGCGAACGCCACCGGCCTCGAGCCGGACGTGCCCGGACTGCACGCGCCGATCCTGCGCACGATCGAGGTCCCGTCGGTACTCTGCCCGCGCGCCGACGGCGGGCTGCTCGGACGGCGGCCCGCGCTCGACGTGTTCTGCTGCCTACGCGCGCCCGACGAGCTGAGCTTTGCGGGCGGTGTGTTCGCCGTCGTGCGCTGCACGGACGAGGCGTCCTGGGCGGTGCTGCGCGACAAGGGTCACCCGCTCGCACGCAACGCTCGTCACGCGCTGCTGTACAACCCGCAGCATTTGCTCGGGATCGAGGCGGTGGCGTCGGTCGTGGCGGCGTGCGCGGCAAAGGTCTCGAGCGGCGGCACCGCGCCGCGACCGGTGTGCGATGTCCTCGCGCGCGTGGTGTCGCCGCTCGCGCGCGGGACTCGGTTAGAGCTGGGCGAGCGCCACGCGCTGCCCGGCGTCGCGCCGGAGATGCATCGGGCGCGGCCGGCAACCGGCGCGAACCCGCTGCCGTACTACCTCGCCGCGGGCGCGACCCTCGAGCGCGACGTGGCGGCCGGCGCGCTGCTCGCTTGCGACGACGTCCGGCCGCGCCCGGACTCGGTCGCGTGGCGGCTGCGCCGCGAGCAGGACGGGCACTTCTTCGATGGCTGAGATCGTTCCGCTCGCGCGCAAGCGCCGCGCCCTCCACGACGAGGTCGCAACGCGCCTGCGCGACATGATCGTCGAGGGCGAGCTCGCGCCCGGGGCGAAGATCACCGAGCGCGTGCTGTGCGAGCGGCTCGCCGTCTCGCGCACGCCGCTGCGCGAGGCGTTCAAGATCCTCGCCAACGAAGGCCTGCTCACGCTGCTCCCGAACCGCGGCGCGCAGGTCACCGTCCTGACCCTCGCCGAAGCCGACGACACGATGGACCTGATCAGCGTGCTCGAAGCCCGGGCTGGGGAGCTCGCGTGCGGACGCATCACCGACGCCGAGTTGGCCGCGATCGAGGCGCTGCACGCGCGCATGCTCGAGCGCTACCGCCGCGGGGAGCGGATGGAGTACTTCAAGGCGAACCAGGCGATCCACGCCGCGATCATCGCGGCGAGCGGGAACGGCGCGCTCGTCCGCGCGCACGGTCAGCTCACCGCGCGCATGCGCCGCATGCGCTACGTCGGCAACCTGCGCTCGCGCCGCTGGGACGACGCGGTGCGCGAGCACAGCCACATCCTCGAGGCCCTGCGCGCGCGCGACGGCCGGCTCGTCGCCGAGGTGATGCGCGCGCATCTGCTCGGCGGCTGGCGGGTGGTGCGCGAGCTGCTGCACGACGAGCTCGCGCAGGGCCCGGCCGGCGCGCGTGGCGGTCCGCCCGGCCGCTGAGGTATCATCGCGGGCTCGATCGCCGGCCCGCGACAACAACACCGCCGGCGTCCTGCAGACGAGGGGGACTTCCATGCGGATCGGCGTTCCTGCCGAGACCCGTCCGGGCGAGGCGCGCGTCGCCGCGACGCCCGAGACGGTGAAGAAGCTCGTGGCCGGTGGCAAGCACCAGGTGCTGGTGCAATCCGGCGCGGGGGTCGGCGCGGCGGTGCCCGACGCCGACTTCCAGGCCGCTGGCGCCACGATCGTCCCCGCCGCCGCCGACCTCTACGCGCAGGCTGACATCGTTCTCAAGGTGCGCGCGCCGGAGACCGGCGAGCTCGCCGGTCTCAAGCGCGGCTCGATCCTGGTCGGGCTGCTCAATCCCTACGACGCCGCCGGCATCCAGGCGCTCGCAGCGACCGGCGTCGCCGGCTTCGCGATGGAGTGGCTGCCCCGCATCACCCGCGCGCAGGCGATGGACGTCCTCTCCTCGCAGGCCAACATCGCCGGCTACAAGGCGGTGGTGATCGCGGCGAACGAGTACGGGCGCTTCATGCCGATGCTGATGACCGCGGCCGGCACGGTGAAGGCCGCGCGCGTGCTCGTCATGGGCGCGGGCGTCGCCGGCCTGCAGGCGATCGCGACCGCGAAGCGCCTGGGCGCGGTGATCGAGGCCTTCGACGTGCGCCCGGCGGTGAAGGAGCAGGTCGAGTCGCTCGGCGCGAAGTTCGTCGAGGTCGCGATGACCGACGAGGAGAAGAAGCAGGCCGAGACCGCAGGCGGCTATGCCCGCGAGATGAGCGAGGACTACAAGCGACGCCAGGGCGAACTCGTGCACGAGCGCGCGAAAGTGGCCGACATCGTCATCACCACCGCGCTGATTCCCGGCCGGCCGGCGCCGGTGCTGATCCGCGAGGAGACGGTGAAGGCGATGAAGCCCGGTTCGGTGATCGTCGACCTCGCGGTGGAGCAGGGCGGCAACTGCCCGCTCACCGAGCGGGACAGGATCGTCGTGAAGCACGGGGTGAAGCTGGTCGGGCTCGCGAACCTGCCGGCGCTCGTCGCCGCCGACGCCTCGAGCCTGTACGCGCGCAACCTCCTGAACTTCCTCAACCTGCTCGTCGACCCGAAGTCGGGCGAGCTCAAGCTCGACCGCGAGGACGAGGTCATCGCCGGCGCGCTGGTGTGCATCGACGGCCAGGTCGTCAAGAAGGGTTAGGCGCAATCATGAGCGGAGCAATCGACCCCACCGTCGTCAACCTGACGGTCTTCGTGCTGGCGATCTTCGTCGGCTACCACGTGGTCTGGGGCGTCACCCCGGCGCTGCACACGCCGCTGATGAGCGTCACCAACGCGATCAGCTCGGTGATCATGGTCGGCGCCATCCTCGCCGCCGGGCCGCGCGACATCGACGCCGGCTCGATCATCGGCGCGGTCGCGGTGGGCCTGGTCGCGATCAACACCTTCGGCGGCTTCCTGGTGACCAAGCGGATGCTGGAGATGTTCAAGAAGAAGGAGCCGAAGGGCGGGGGCAAGGGCTAGAACATGACCGCCAACCAGCTCGCCCTGTGGTACCTCGCCGCCAGCGTGCTCTTCATCCTGGCGCTGAAGGGCCTGTCGCACCCCGAGAGCGCGCGCCGCGGCAACCTCTTCGGCATGGTCGGGATGTCGATCGCCGTCCTGGTCACGCTCGCCACGACGCAGCGCGTCGAGCTCATCCTCGTCGCGATCCTGATCGGCGGCGCGATCGGCGCGGTGGTCGCGCGCCGGGTCGAGATGACCCAGATGCCCGAGCTCGTGGCGGCGATGCACTCGCTCGTGGGCATGGCGGCGGTGCTGATCGCGATCGCGGTGGTGAACAACCCCGCCGCCTTCGGCCTGCCCGACCCGATCCCGACCGGCAACAAGCTCGAGCTCTTCATCGGCACGTTCGTCGGGGCGATCACTTTCTCGGGCTCGGTCATCGCCTTCGGCAAGCTCGCGGGGCTGGGCAAGAAGTTCCGCCTGTTCTCGAGCGCGCCGGTGGTGTTCAGGGGCCAGCACCTGCTCAACCTGGCGATCGGCCTCGCGATGATCGCCTTCGGGGCGATCTTCTTCATGGCCTCGCGCGAGGCGCAGTGGCCGCCGTTCATCGTGATGACCGCGCTCGCTTTCGTGCTCGGCGTGCTGATCATCATCCCGATCGGCGGCGCCGACATGCCGGTGGTGATCTCGATGCTGAACAGCTACTCGGGCTGGGCGGCCGCGGGCATCGGCTTCTCGCTCAACAACCCGATGCTGATCATCGCCGGCTCGCTCGTCGGCTCCTCCGGCGCGATCCTCTCCTACATCATGTGCCGGGCGATGAACCGCTCGTTCTTCAGCGTCATCCTCGGCGGCTTCGGGGGCGCGGAAGGGGCGGTCGCCGCGGGCACGGAGCAGAAGACGGTGAAGTCCGGCTCGGCCGAGGACGTCGCGTTCCTGCTGGCGAACGCCGAGAGCGTGATCATCATCCCCGGCTACGGCCTCGCGGTGGCGCGCGCCCAGCACGCGGTGAAGGAGATGGCGCAGAAGCTCATCGCCAAGGGCGTGAACGTGCGCTACGCGATCCACCCGGTGGCCGGGCGCATGCCCGGGCACATGAACGTGCTGCTGGCGGAGGCCGAGGTGCCCTACGACCAGGTGTTCGAGATGGAGGACATCAACTCCGAGTTCGGCACGACCGACATCGCGTTCGTGCTCGGCGCGAACGACGTCGTCAATCCGCTCGCGGAGGAGAAGGGCAGCCCGATCTACGGCATGCCGATCCTCGAGGCGCACAAGGCGCGCACGGTGCTCGTCAACAAGCGCTCGATGGCCGCCGGGTACGCCGGCCTCGACAACCCGCTCTTCTACATGGACCGGACCATGATGGTCTTCGGCGACGCAAAGAAGGTCGTCGAGGACATCGTCAAGGCGATCGAGTAAGCGCCGCGCGCGCCATGGCGATCGGCGACAGCGACAGCGCCCGCAGGGCGATCCTCGCGCGCATCCGCAGGGCGCAGGGGCGCGGCGCAGCGAGCCGCCCGTCGCAGGCGGAGCTCGCTGCGGTCGAGACCTACATCGCGGCGCATCCCCGCGGCCCGCTGCCGCCGGTGGAGGACGACCTCGTCGCCCGGTTCCGGGCGCGCGCCGAGGCGATGCAGAGCACGACCGAGCTGGTCGAGCGCATCGGCGACGTGCCCGCTGCGGCAGCCCGTTATCTCGCCGCGCATGGACTGCCCAGGTCCGGCTGCGTATGGCCCGCGCTCGCAGGCCTCGACTGGGCGCTCGCCGGGCTCGCGCTCGAGGCGCGCGGCGCGGAGGATCGCGATGCGGTCGGAGTGACCGGCGTCTTCGCGGCGCTCGCCGAGACCGGAACACTGATGGTGGTCTCGGGGCCGGAAACGCCGGCGACGGCGAGCCTGCTGCCCGAGACGCACATCGCGGTGGTCCCGGTGGGCCGCATCGTGAGGAACATGGAGGACGGCTGGGCGCGCGCCCGGGCGGAACTCGGCCAGCTGCCGCGCCTCGTGAATTTCATCTCCGGGCCCTCGCGCACCGGCGACATCGACCAGACCATCGTCCTCGGCGCGCACGGGCCCTACCGGGTCCACATGATCCTCGTCCGCGCCGGCGACGGACCGGCGCGGGGCCCGACGGGCCCCTGACGCACCGGGGAGCAGTTGACACTCCTGGGGAAGTCGGGCTTACTCCGCCCGTGCGGTGCCTCTCCTGGTCTCGACCGGCGAGCATGGGCCCCGGCGCGCAGGACCTGGGAGGGATCGTGCCGCGCCGCAGTCACGCTATGGAGGAGTCGCGGGGGCGGGCGCACCGAGCGCGCCGGTTCCCCGCCGGCTTGTGAATCGTAGTCCACGAGGAGGAAGGCCATGAAACAACCGGCTGGATGGCCGCGCATTCGCGCGGCCGCGATCGGCGCGCTCGCTGTCGGCGCGCTCAGCCTGGGCAGCGCGCATGCGCAAGCCCCCACCACCACCCTGAAGATGCAGGCCACCTGGCCCGCGTCGCTCACGCTGTACGAGAACTTCACGTTCTGGGCCGACCGGGTCAACAAGCTCTCCGGCGGCACCATGAAGATCGAGACGATGCCCGCGGGGCAGGTCGTCCCGGCCTTCGAGGTCCTGGACGCGACGCACAAGAAGGTGCTCGACGGCGCCCACTCCTGGGCGGCCTACTGGACCGGCAAGAACAAGGCGGCGGTGCTCTTCACCGGCGGTCCCGGCGGCACGTTCGGCATGGACTTCATCGACGCGATGGGGTGGATGTACGAGGGCGGCGGCTGGGAGCTCTACCAGGAGTTCTACCAGAAGGAGCTGAAGCTCAACGTCGTCGCGTTCCCGATCCTGCCCGCCGGCCCGCAGGCGTTCGGCTGGTTCAAGCGGCCGATCAAGAACCTCGCCGACTTCAAGGGCATGAAGTGCCGCCAGAC
>CAZIXQ010000041.1:0-21375 GCA_964543155.1 uncultured Enterobacteriaceae bacterium | reverse complement strand
ACGCGACCGTGCGCGCGCTCACCGACGGCGAGCTCCGCAGTCTCACGCCGGAGGCTTTCGAGGTGCTCGCCGCGCGCGAGCCGGACCTCGCGCGCAGGGTGCTCCTCGACCTCGGCCGCATCCTCTCGCTGCGCCTGCGCGCGACCAGCGCGCTCGCCGCGCGCCTCGCCGAATGAGCCCGAGCGGGGCGGACGGGCGGATCTCGAGCGCGGACGCGCGAGCGTAAGCGATGAGCGCGGCCGGCCCCGAGACCGAGTTCCCGAACTACACGCGCCTGCCGGCGTACCTGCCGTCGGTCGCGTGGCACGGCCTGCGCGCGCTCTCGGTCGCGGCCGTGCTCGCGCTCGTCGGCCTGCTCCTGTGGCGCCCGGAGATCGGGCTCGCGGTCACCTGGGGCGTGGTCATTCCGCTCGCGCCGCTGCTCTTCCTCGCCGCGCCGGGCGTGTGGCGGAACCTCTGCCCGTTCGCGGCGCTCAACCAGCTGCCTCGCCTCGCCGGCTTCACGCGCGGGCTCACGCAGACCCCGCGGATGAAGGAGTACGCCTACGTGATCGGAATGGCGGCGCTCGTCGTGCTCGTCGCGACGCGCAAGCCGCTCTTCAACCACTCGGGCATCGCGACGGCGCTGCTGATCCTCGGGATGATGGCGTTCGCGTTCCTCGGCGGGCTCGTCTTCAAGGGCAAGAGCGGCTGGTGCTCGAGCGTCTGCCCGCTGCTCCCGGTGCAGCGCCTCTACGGCCAGACGCCGTTCCTCACCGTCGCCAACACGCACTGCCAGCCGTGCGTCGGCTGCACCAAGAACTGCTACGACTTCAACCCGCGCGTCGCGTACCTCGCCGACCAGTACGACGACGACCGGCACTACGTCGGCTACCGGCGCTTCTTCGCCGCGATCTTCCCCGGGTTCGTGTTCGCGTACTTCAACGTGCCCGACCCGCCCGCGATCGGTCTCGGCGAGATGTATCTCCAGTTCGCGCTCCATGCCGGCGCGAGTCTCGCGCTGTTCGCCGCGCTGGAGACGTTTCTGAAGGCGACGCCGGGAAAGCTGCCCGCGGTATTCGGCATCGTTGCGTTCAACATCTACTATTGGCACGCCGTGCCGCGGCTCGCGGAGGCGATGGAGGGGCTCACCGGCCGCCCCGAGCCGCAATGGGCGGTGTGGCTCGTGCGCGGCGTCTTCGCGGCGCTCAGCCTGTGGTGGCTGTGGCGCACGTTCGACACCGAGCGGCGCTTCGTGCGCAAGACGCTCGAGAGCGGCCCGACCCAGAGCGTGAAGCTCGGCGCCGGCGCCGCCGCCGCGTTCGCCGCGGAGCGCAGCCGCGCCGCGCTCGAGGTCACGTTCCTGCCCGACGGGCGCCGGATCGGCGCCGAGCGCGACGCGACGGTCCTCGAGCTGGCCGAACGCTGCGGGCTGCAACTCGAGAGCGGCTGCCGGATGGGCATCTGCGGCGCCGACCCGGTCGCGATCGTCGCGGGGCTCGACCACGTCGCGCCGCCCGGCGACGACGAGCGGGCGACCCTCGCGCGGCTCGGCCACGGACCGAACACCCGCATGGCCTGCTGCGCGCGCGTGCGCGGGCCGGTGACGGTAGCGCTCGCGCCCGAACCGGCGAGCGCCGCCGCGGTGCCCGCGGCGGCGCGCTACGACGAGTCGATCGAGCGCATCGTCATCGTCGGCAACGGCATCGCCGGGATCACGGCGGCCGACTTCGCGCGCCGGACGCACCCGAAGTGCGAGATCCACGTGGTCGCGCGCGAGCGCTTCGCGCTGTACAACCGCATGGGCATCACCCGGCTCATCTACGGCCGCTCGGCGATGCAGGGCCTGTACCTCCTGCCCGACGCCTGGTACGAGAAGCAGGGCGTCACGCTCTGGCTCAACACGCAGGCGACCGCGCTCGATCTCGCCGGGCGCGCGGTCGTCCTCGGCACCGGCGAGCGCCTCGCCTACGACCGGCTCGTGCTCGCGATGGGCGGGCGCAGCGTCGTGCCCGCCATCGAGGGGTTCGGCGCTCGCGGCTGCTACGTGCTGCGCGACGCGGACGATGCGATGCACGTGCGCGATTACGCGCAGCGCCGGCGCGCGCGGCACGCGGTCGTCGCCGGCGGCGGTCTCCTCGGCCTGGAAGCCGCCGACGGTCTGCGGCAGCTCGGGCTGGAGGTGGTCGTCCTCGAGCGCGGCCTGTGGCCGCTGCAGCGGCAGATCGACGAGCGCGGCGGGCGGATGCTCCTCGCCTATCTCTCGGGGCTGGGGATCGGTGTTCTCACCGAAGCGCAAGCCACGCGTGTGGACGCGGGCCCCGCGGGCGTGACGGCCGCGACGCTGAAGGACGGCCGCACGCTGCCGTGCGAAGTATTCGTCGCGTGCGTCGGCATGCAGCCCAACGTCGAGCTCGCGGCCGCGGCGGGCATCGCGGTCCGGCGCGGGGTCCTCGTCGACGACCGCCTGCAGACGAGCGCCCCGGGCGTGTTCGCGGCCGGCGACGTCGCCGAGCACGCCGAGCGGCTCTACGGCATCTGGCCGGCCGCCGCGGCGCAGGGCGAGGCCGCCGGCGTGAACGCGGCGGGCGGCAGCCGCGACTATCGCGGCACCGTGCCCGCGACGCTGCTCAAGATCGTGGGCGCCGAGCTCGCCTCCGTGGGGCAGATCGCGCCGCAGGCGGGCGACGAAGTGATCGCCCTCGAGGCGCCCGACGCGTACCGCTACGCGAAGCTCGTGGTGCGCGGCGACCGGATCGCGGGCGCGCTGATGATCGGCTACGGCCCGGATGCGGCGCACGTCGCCGACGCGGTCAAGTCGGGCCGCAGCGTCGCCGCGGCGCTGCCCGACCTGCGGCGCGGAGACTTCGCCGCGCTCGCCTGAGCGGCGAAGTCCGCGGGTCGATCGAGCGGCGAAGTCCGCGACTCGATCGAGCGGTCGACGACGCGGCCGCTGGTAGAATCCCGGCGTCATGACCCTGACGCCCATCCCCGAGATCATCGACGAGATCCGCGCCGGCCGGATGGTGATCCTGGTCGACGACGAGGACCGCGAGAACGAGGGCGATCTCATCTTCGCGGCCGAGTTCGTCACGCCGGAGAAGATCAACTTCATGGCCAAGCACGCGCGCGGGCTCGTCTGCCTGACGCTCACCGAGGCGCGCGTGCGCCAGCTCAACCTCCCGCCGATGGTGCGCGACAACCGCTCGCCGCTCGGCACCGCCTTCACCGTGTCGATCGAGGCGGCGAGGGGCGTCACCACCGGCATCTCGGCCGCCGATCGCGCGCGCACGGTGCAGGCGGCGGTGGCGCCCGACGCGCGGCCGGAGGACATCGTCCAGCCGGGGCACATCTTCCCGCTGATGGCGCAGCCCGGCGGGGTGCTCGCGCGCGCGGGCCACACCGAGGCCGGCTGCGACCTCACGCAGCTCGCGGGGCTCACGCCCGCCGCGGTGATCTGCGAGGTTCTCAAGGACGACGGGACCATGGCACGCCTTCCCGACCTCGTGGAGTTCGGGCAGGCGCACGGCCTCAAGCTTGGCACGATCGCCGACCTGATCCACTTCCGCAGCCAGACCGAGTCGCTCGTCAAGCGGGTGACCGAGCGCACGATCCAGACCGCGCACGGCCCGTTCCGCCTGGTCGCGTTCGTGGAGAAGCTCTCGAACGCGGCGCACCTCGCGCTCGTGAAGGGCGAGGTCGACCCGCACGCCGAGACGCTGGTGCGCGTGCACGAGCCGCTGAGCATCCTCGATCTGCTCGACGCGGGCACCGGCACGCACTCGTGGTCGATCGACGAGGCGCTCGCGCGCATCGCCGCCGAAGGGCGCGGCGTCCTCGTGCTGCTCAACTGCTCGGAGAGCGCCGGTCAGCTGATCGAGCGCGTGTCGGAGCGGGCGAAGCCGCCGGCGCCGTCGCGCACGAACCTGCTCACCTACGGCATCGGCGCGCAGATCCTGCGGGAACTGAAGGTCGGCCGCATGCGCGTGCTCGCCGCGCCGCGCAAGATGCCGAGCATGGCCGGCTGGGAGCTCGAGATCACCGGCTACGAGAGCCCGGCCCGGTCGGGCGCGACATGAGCGCGCCGGGCCGCCTCCGGGAGGGAAGACAGGGCCCCTCCCCCGTCTTGCGCGAATCCTTGGCGCCCTTCAGCGCCAGGGTAAGCCAATGAGCGCGCTCGAGCCGAGCCTCGACGGCACCGGGCTGCGCGTGGCCGTCGTGCGCAGCCGCTTCAACGAGGAGTTCGGGCGCGCGTCGCTCGAGGCCTGCCTGGTGCGGCTGATGGAGCTCGGGGTGCACGAGCGCGACGTCACCGTGCTCAGCGTGCCGGGCGCGCTCGAGGTGCCGCTCGCGCTGCAGAAGCTCGCCGGCACCGGCCGCTACGACGCGCTGATCGCGCTCGGCGCGGTCATCCGCGGCGAGACCTTCCACTTCGAGATCGTGTCGAACGAGTCCGCGGCGGGCGTCACCCAGGTCCAGCTCGACACCGGGGTCCCCGTCGCCAACGGCATCCTCACCACCGACACCGACGAACAGGCCGCGGCGCGCGCGCCGGTGAAGGGCCGCGACTGCGCCGAAGTCGCGGTGGAGATGGCGAACGCCCTGCGCGCCATCGAGCGGCACCAGAAGTAAGCGCACCGCCATGAAATCCGCACGTCACCGCGCGCGCGAGTACGCGCTGCAAGGCCTTTACCAGTGGCAGGTCGCCGGCAACACGGTGGGCGACATCCGCGCACACCTTGCCGGCGACGAGCACTTCGCGCGCGCCGACGGCGAGTACTTCGCGCAGCTCCTCGGCGGGACGATCGCCGCGGCCGAGGACCTGAAGCGGGAGATCGCGTCCGCGCTCGACCGCCGCATGGAGGAGCTCTCGCCCGTCGAGCGCGGCATCCTGCTGCTCGCCGCCTGGGAGCTCAAGCATGCGCCGGAGGTCCCCTATCGCGTGGTCATCAACGAGGCGATCGAGCTCGCCAAGGAGTTCGGCGGCACCGACGGATACAAGTACGTGAACGGCGTGCTCGACAAGCTCGCGCCGCGGCTGCGACCGGCGGAGCGGAGCCGCGCCTAGATCGAGGGGCGGCCCGCGTGCTGTCCGAGTTCGAGCTGATCGCGAAGTACTTCACCCGAGCGGCGCGCACCGCCGCGCTCGGCGTCGGCGACGACTGCGCGCTCGTGCGGCCGCCGGCGGGACTCGTCCTCGCGCTCACCACCGACACGCTTTCCGAGGGCACGCACTTCCTGCCGGGCGCGGACCCGCGGCGCCTCGGGCACAAGGCGCTCGCGGTCAACCTGTCGGACCTGGCCGCGATGGGCGCCGACCCGCGCTGGTTCCTCCTCGCGCTCGCGCTCCCCGACGTGGACGAGCCGTGGCTCGAGGCCTTCGCGGCGGGGCTGTTCGCGCTCGCCGAAGCGCACGGGACCGAGCTGATCGGCGGCGACACGACGCGCGGACCGCGCACGATCACGATCACCGCGCTCGGCACGCTGCCGGCCGGCTACGCGCTGCGGCGCGACGCCGCGCAGGCGGGCGACGATGTCTGGCTCTCGGGGTCCACCGGCGACGCGGCGCTCGGGCTCGCGCACCTCAAGGGTGCGATCGCGCTCGCGCCGGACGCCGCGGCGGCGTGCGTCGCGCGCCTCGAGCAGCCCGCGCCGCGCGTGGCGCTCGGGCAGCGGCTGCGCGGCGTGGCCGCGGCAGCGATCGACGTGTCCGACGGCCTGCTCGCCGACCTCGGCCACGTTCTGGAGCGCTCGCGGGTCGCCGCAGAGCTCGACTACGCGAGCCTGCCGCGCTCGGGATTCCTGCGGGGGTGCCGGGACGCCGCGCTCGCCGACCAGTGCCTGCTCGCGGGCGGGGACGACTACGAGCTCGTCTTCACTGCGGGCGCGGACCGGCGCGCGGCGGTGGAGGCGGCCGGCCGCGCGGCGGACGTGGCGGTGTCGCGCATCGGGCGGATCGTCGCCGGCCCGCCCGCGGTGCGGCTCCTCGACCGCGCCGGCGAGCGCATCCGCGTCGGGCGGCTCGGGTTCGACCACTTCCGATGAGTGGACGACAGACGAGCGGGCCGCCGATCTTTCGGCCGACGCCCGGCTTCCTGCTCGCGCATCCCGCCCACTTCGTCGCCCTCGGCTTCGGCACCGGGCTCTCCCCGGTCGTGCCCGGCACGTTCGGGACGCTGCTCGCGATCCCCCTGTTCTCCCTGCTCGAACAGGGGTTGACGGCGCCCGGCGTCGCGGCGGTGATCGTTGCCCTCTTCGTCCTGGGCGTCTGGGCCTGCGGCCGGACCGGCCGCGACCTCGGCGTCCCGGACCACGGGGCGATGACCTGGGACGAGGTGGTCGCGTTCCTCGCCGTGCTGCTGCTCGCGCCGCGGGGGGCGTGGTGGACGCTCGGCGCGTTCGTCGCGTTCCGCTTCTTCGACATGGTGAAGCCACCGCCGATCCGGCACCTGGAGCGCGCGCTCAAGGGTGGACTAGGCGTTATGGCCGATGACGCGATCGCGGCCTTCTATACACTGCTCGTTCTGGCCGTCGCGAAACGCCTCGTCGGATGATGCTGGACTGGATTGCCAACCGCGTCGGCGAGCAGCTCAAGACCAAGGGCCTCGTCCTCGCGACCGCCGAGTCGTGTACCGGCGGCTGGGTCGCGCAGGCCGTGACCGCCGTCTCCGGCAGCTCCGAATGGTTCGACCGCGGGTTCGTCACGTACTCCAACGAGGCAAAGCGCGAGATGCTCGGGGTGCGGGGCGAAACGCTCGAGCGTCACGGCGCTGTGAGCGAGGAGACCGCGCGCGAGATGGCCGCCGGCGCGCTCACCGCGAGCCGCGCCCACCTCGTGGTCGCGATCACCGGCATCGCGGGCCCGACCGGCGGCACGCCCCAGAAGCCCGTCGGCATGGTGTGCTTCGCGTGGGCGCTGCGCGGCGGCGCGGTCGAGTCGGCGACGCGGCACTTCGACGGCGATCGCGAGGCGGTGCGCCGCCAGTCGGTCATGTTCGGCCTGCAGGGCGTGCTGGATCGCGCCGCCCGCTGACGGCGCTTGACGCGCGAGCGGCGCGGCCGCAGGATGCGGTCAAACACCACAACACACGCGGCGCGCCGGAAGGAAAGCGGATGCCGGGACACTCGGGCGGGGAGGATTCCCTGCACGGTCTTTTCAAGGGTATCGCCGACGCGCTCGCGGAAAGCGGCCTGCCTTCCGGTCTCGCGTCGCCCGAGCTGCTCGCGCGGCTCGCCCAGTCGAACCGGGCCCTGCTGCAGCGCTACCAGGACTTCCTCACCCAGCACACCGGCGACGACTCGGCCGCGCAGCAGCAGCAGGAGCTCGCCAAGGCCACGCTCGCGTGCTGGCTCGAAATGGGCCGGGCGTACCGGACCTACCGCGACAGCATGATCGGCGCGCAGGCCGCGCTCGTCAGCCGCTACCTCGAGTTGCTCGACCCCGGGGCGGGCGATGCCGATGCGCCAAGAGACTGAGCGCGCCGCCGGCAGGTTGCGCGCGCGCGCGCCCGGGTGAAGGGGCGGCCGTGTCCACCACCGTGCGCCCGGGCGGCGCGATCGCGATCGTGGGCATGGCGTGCCGGTTTCCCGGCGCGGGGGACCTCGCCGCGTTCTGGCGCAACCTGCGCGACGGCGTCGAGTCGATCCGGTTCTTTTCCGATGAGGCGCTCGCCGCCGCGGGCGTAGACCCCACGCTGCTCGCGCAGCCGAACTACGTCAAGGCGGCGCCGGTGCTCGAGGACGTCGAGAAGTTCGACGCCGCGTTCTTCGGGTACTCGCCGCGCGAGGCGGCGGTGACCGATCCGCAGCACCGCCTCTTCCTCGAGGTCGCCTGGGAGGCCTTCGAGGCGGCCGGCTACCACCCCGATACCTGTCCCGGCACGGTCGGCGTGTTTGCCGGCGCCGGCGGCATCGTCACCAACTACCTCGTCGCGCACGCGCGCCATCCGGCGCTCGCCGGGGACACGGCCACGCTGCCCTACATCGGCAACGACAAGGACTTTCTCGCGACCCGCGTCTCGTTCAAGCTGAACCTCGGCGGCCCGAGCCTGACCGTCCAGACGGCGTGCTCCACGTCGCTCGTCGCCGTGCACCTCGCGTGCCAGTCGCTCGCCTCCGGCGAGAGCGACATGGCGCTCGCGGGCGCCGCGACCGTCCGCGTGCCGCACGTCAGCGGTTATCTCGCCGAGCGCGGCAACGTGCACTCGCTCGACGGGCATTGCCGCCCGTTCGACGCGAACGGGCAGGGCGCGATCTTCGGGAGCGGCGTCGCGGCCGTCCTGCTCAAGCGGCTCGACGACGCGCTCGCCGCCGGGGATCCGATCCACGCGGTGATCCGGGGCACAGCGATCGCCAACGACGGCGCCGGCAAGCCGACCTACGCGGCGCCGAGCGTGGCGGGGCAGGCGCGCGCGATGGCCGCTGCGCTGGCGCGCGCCGGCGTGGCGCCGGACACCCTCGGCTACGTCGAATGCCACGCGGCGGGGACGCCCGTCGGCGACCCGCTCGAGGTGCAGGCCCTCGCGCGCGCGTTCGGTCCGGGGCGCCCGCGCGCCTGCGCGGTCGGGTCGGTCAAGGGCAACATCGGCCACCCCGAACAGACCGCCGGCCTCGCGGGGCTCATCAAGACCGCCCTCGCGCTCTCGCACCGGCAGCTCCCGCCCAGCCTGAACTTCGTCGCGCCGAACCCGAACATCGACTTCGGCGCCACACCGTTCTTCGTGAACGCGACGCTGCGCGACTGGCCGGCCGCCGGCCACCCGCGGCGCGCGGGCGTCAACTCGCTCGGTATCGGGGGCACGAACGCCTTCGTGGTCCTGGAGGAGGCGCCCGAGCGGCGCCCCGCAGCGGTGGACGACGCGCGGCCCGCGCACCTCTTCACGCTTTCGGCGAAGACCGAGAGCGCGCTCGCCGCCTACGTCGAACGGTTCCGCGGGTTCCTGCGCGAGCATCCCGGCGCGGACGTCGGCGACGTGTGTTTCACCTCGAACGTCAGCCGCAGCGCCCACGCGCATCGGCTCGCGATCGGCGCGGCGAGCATCGGCGAGCTCGCGCAGCGGCTGGAGCGCCTGGCGGCGAAGCCCGCGTTCCGGCGCCCCGACGGCAGGCCGCGTCGCGTTGCGTTCCTCTTCACCGGCCAAGGCGCGCAGCACGCCGGTATGGCGGCCGGTTTGTATCGCGCGCATCCGACGTTCCGGGCGACGCTCGACCGGTGCGCCGAGGCCTTCCGTCCGCATCTCGATCGGCCGCTGCTCGAGCTGATGTTCGCGGCGCAAGGCGAGGGCGCGGCGGCGCTCGACCGGACCGCCTACACGCAGCCGGCGATGTTCGCGCTCGAGTACGCGCTCGCCGAGCTGTGGCAAGCGTGGGGCGTGGCGCCGTCGGCGGTGATGGGACACAGCCTCGGCGAGGTCGTCGCGGCCTGCGTCGCGGGGGCGATGCGCTTCGAGGACGCGGCGCGTTTCGTCTGCATCCGCGGCCGCCTCATGCAGGACCTGCCGGAGCGCGGCGCGATGGCGGCGGTGTTCGCGTCGGAGGACGCGGTCCGCCGGGCGCTGCCGCCGGGCGAGGCGGTGGTGATCGCGGCGGCGAACAGCCCGCAGAACACGGTCGTCTCGGGCGAGCGCGAGGCGGTGAAGGCCGTCGTCGACCGGCTCGCGGCCGACGGCATCGAGTCGCGCCCGCTCGCGCTCGCGAACGGCTTCCACTCGCCGCTCGTCGAGCCGATGCTCGAGGCGCTCGAGTCGGCGGCCGCGACGGTGACCTGGTCCGCGCCGCGCGTCGCGTTCGTCTCCAACCTCACTGGAGGGCCGCTCGCCGCGCTCGATGCGGCCTACTGGCGGGACCACGCACGGTTCGGGGTGCGTTTCGCGGACGGCGTGCGCGCGTGCGACGCCCTCGGCTGCGACGTGTTCCTCGAGATCGGCCCGGGCGGCACGCTGCTCGGCCTCGCGAGCCAGGTGCTCGCCCCCGCGGGGCGCGCGTTCGTGCCGTCGCTTTCGCGGCAGAAGCCCGACTGGCAGGCGCTGCAGGACGCGCTGCAGACGCTCTACCTCGAGGGCCTGCCGATCGACTGGGCGGCGGTACACCGTGGGGCCGGGCGGCGCCGCGTTCCGCTGCCGACCTATCCGTTCCAGCGCAAGCGCTACTGGATCGACGACGTGCACGTCGAGCCGATCGGGCCGACCGCGGCGCGCGAACCGCGACGCGAAGCGCCGCGACATGCCGCGCCTGCGGGAGAGCCCGTCGAGCGCCGTCCGCAGGGCGCGCTCGCCGTGCTGCGCAAGGAGCAGCCGGCGCTTGCCGAGCCGGCTGCCGCGATCCGGGCGCTACCCGCGCCGGAGCGCGCGCCCCGCACCGAGTGGCTCTACCGCCTGCAGTGGGAGGCGTGTCCCCACGTCGCCGGCGTACCGCCGACCTCGCCGCGGAGCTGGCTCGTGTTCGCCGACACCGGCGGTGTCGGGGCGGCGCTCGCGGACGCCCTTGCGGCGCGCGGCGATGGGTGCCACCTCGTCCGCCCGGGCCGCGAGTTCGGGCGCGCGTCGTCGGGGAGCTGGACGATCGATCCGGCGCGCGTCGATCATCTCCAGCGCCTGATCCGGATCGCGAATGCGAGCGCGCCGGCGCCGCTCGCCGGGGTCGCGTACCTGTGGGCGCTCGATCTGCCCGCGGCGGCCGATCTGGCCGGCGACGCTATGCGTGCGGCGCCTCCGCGCGGCGCGGGCGGCGCGCTCGCCCTGGCCCGTGCGCTCGGGGAAGCCCGCGGCGGGGGCGCGACACCGATCCGCCTTCACCTGGTGACGCGTAGCGCGCAGCACGTCGTTCCGGCCGATCCGCCGACCGAACCCCTGCAGTCGATCCTCTGGGGCTTCGGCCGGACGCTCGCGCTGGAGCAGCGCGAGCTGTGGGGCGGGCTCGTCGACCTGCCGGCGACAGGGATCGGGGCGCGCGAGGTGGAGGCGCTCGCGGTGGCGCTGCGCGAGCCCGACGGCGAAGACCAGATCGCGCTGCGCGACGGCCGGCGCTTCGGCGCGCGCCTCGTGCGCGAGGCGCCTGAGCGGCCGCGCAGCGCCGCGCCCGTGATTCGCGACGACGCCACCTACCTCGTCACCGGCGGGCTCGGCATGATCGGGCTGCGGACGGCGCGCTGGCTCGTCGAGCGCGCGGGCGCTCGCTCGCTCGTGCTCGTCGGGCGCAGCGGTGCGCACGGCGCAGCGGCTGAGGCCGTGGAGCATCTGCGCCACCGCGGCGCGCGCGCGCAGGTGGTCGCCGCGGACGTCGGCGAGGAAGCCGACGTGCAGCGGCTGATCGAAGGATTGCGCGGGCTGCCGCCGCTGCGCGGCGTGATCCACGCTGCGGGCGTGCTCGACAACGCGGTCGTCGGGCAGATGGACGTCGAACGGTTCGAGCGCGTCGCGAAGCCGAAGGTCGCCGGCGCGTGGCTGCTCCACCGCCACACCCTCGGCCTGGAGCTCGATTTCTTCGTGCTGCACTCGTCGGTGCTCAGCCTCATCGGCTCCGCCGGGCAGTCGAACTACACCGCGGCGAACGCCTTCCTCGACGCGCTCGGCAGCCACCGCCGCGCGCTCGGACTGCCCGCGACGGTGATCAACTGGACGGCGTGGGCGGAGGCCGGGCTCGCGAGCACCGCGGGCCGGCGCAACGAGGACGCGTGGCGGGCGATGGGCCTTTCCTATCTCGCGCCCGACGACGGGATCGCGCTCTTCGAGGAGCTGATGCATCCGCCGGTCGGCGAGGCCGCGGTGGCGATCGCGGACTGGTCGCGCTACGTGCGGCAGTTCGGGCGCCGGCCGGCGCTCTACGCGCATCTCGCGGACGAAGTGCCCGCCCAAGCGGCGGCCGCGGCGGGCGACGCCGCGGCAGCGCGCAGCGCGGACGTTCACCAGCGCCGCATCGAGTTCGTCGAGCGCGTGCGCCAGCAGGTGGCCGAGCAGATGGGGTTCGACGAGCCGATCGACAGCCGCCAGCCGCTGCGCGAGCTCGGGCTCGACTCGCTCATGTCCGTGAACGTCGCGAGCCGCCTCGAGGCCGCGCTCGGGATCCCCGTGCCGGTGGCGAAGCTGATCCGCGGTCCGAGCATCGAGCGCCTGGTGGACGACATCGCGCCGGAGCTGATCGAGAGCGACGCCGGCACTGCGGAGGCGCCCGCGGTCGAGCGGGTGCACGCGGCGCAGGCCGGCGTCTCGAGGGTCGAGGGCGACGGCTGGCTCGTGTTTGCGCGCCCGAACCCGCTCGCGAAGGTGCGGCTCTTCTGCTTCCCGTACGCGGGCGGCAACGCCGCCGTGTACCGCCCGTGGGTCGAGTCGCTGCGGCCGGACATCGAGCTCGTCGCGGTCGACCCGCCGGGGCGCGCCGCGCGCGTGCACGAGCGGCCGATCGACGACTTCGACGCGTTCTTCGACGCCCTGCTGCCGGCGCTCGCGCGGTTCACCGACCGGCCGATGGCGTTCTACGGCCACTGTCTCGGTGGGATCACCCTCTACGAGGCCGCGCGGCGGCTGCGCGCGCAGCGCGGGTTCGAACTGCGCCACGTCTTCGTGTCGAGCTCGCGCGCGCCGCGGCGCCTGCTGCGCGTGGGCCGGTTCGAGGAGGATCTGCTCGCACGGCTGCTGACGCTGCCGAAGTACGACCCGTTCGTGCCCGCGTACCGGCAGAAGGAAGAGGTCTTCACCGAGCTGATCCGGCGCTTCAACATCGGCGCGAGCGAGGAGTTCCTCGCGAACGACGAGCTCAAGCGGCTGCTCATGCCCGCGATCCGGGCCGAGTTCCGGATGGCGTCGCGCTACCGCTTCCGCGCGGATGCGCCGTGGGACGTGCCGATCACGTGCTTCGTCGGCGCGGAGGACCCGTACGTCACGCGCGAGGACGCGCTCGCGTGGAGCGAGCACACGCGCACCGACTTCCGGCTGCACCTGCGCGCGGGCGACCACTTCCTCGTCGTCGACGACAGCGAGTTCATCGTCGATCGCATCAACCATGAACTGGCGCAGTAGCGCCGAACCACTCCCGTCAACTGCGAGTCGCGGAGGTCCCATGAGCAACAAGCCGATGATCGACACTGTCGTGATGAGCGGTGGCGCGCCGCAATCCCCGCTCATGGCTGGTTTCCTCTACGAACTCCTATTGCAGAAGAAGAGCTTCAAGACCTTCCACACCTCCGGTGCGGGCGCGCTGATGGCGCTGCTCCTGATCGCACCAAAGTGCGAGGATCCCCGCAAGGCGCTCAAAGGCTGGGTGGAAGCTGGCGTATCCGACGAGATCTACGCCGGGTTGCCGGTCAATTTCAAGCTCTTCCACAAGCCCGGGCCGTTCTCGACGCTGACCGGTCTCATGGCGCAGCGACTGAAGGTGCCGCTCAAGGACGCGCCGGCCCGCCCGGAGGATCCTTTCCGGGATCTGCTCGCCGAGTGGCTCGCAAGCAAATGGCCGAGGCCCGCGGGATCGCCGACCGACCGCGATGGGTTAGATCGCTTTCAGGATCGGCTTGCGGCGATCTGGAGCACGGATCCCGACCCGAACACCTACGACCAGCTGCGCAAGCGTGCCGACCCGATTAAGCGCATGCGCGACCGCTGGCTCGGCATCTGGCTCAAGTCCGACAAGGAGCGGCGCATCTACAACGATCTCGTCGACCTCTGGTTTTCGGCTATCACGCCCTCGACCCTGACTCCCAAGAGCAAGGGTCTCGCGGCGCCGCTGCCTTTCCTGGAAGATCTCGTCTGTTTCAAGACCCTCAAGGATCCCGCGAAGTTCAACGGGCACCTCTGCGTAAATGCTTACAACATGACTGCGGATGCCGAGCTCAACACGCAGACGCGGCGGGACCGGGGGAAGCGAAACGCGGCAGTCATGGAGATCTTCGACCAGACGGTGATCGACGGCGACCACATTCGCGCAGCGTTCAGCATGCCGTTCATCTATCCGCCGGCTAGGATAGGGGACAGCTATTACTCGGAAGGCGCGGATCATCAGCCGATCAACTTTCACACTCTCGCCAAACGCAATGTAGCGACGGACGGGCCGGCCAAGGTCGCCCTGCTCGATGTACTTGCGGATCTCGAGGATCTCCTGGTCCGTACGCCGCGCGACCTCTGGGACGCCTACGTGATCTCGATCATGACGCCGGTCGTTGCGCTGGCGCACGAGGACATCAGCGATTTCGAGGATGCGAAGCGCAAGCACGGCGTCGAACTCGTGCACGCCGATTGGAAAATCCCGCACGAGTTCCGACCCTACGTCATGGACTGGAGCTACTCGAATCTCGAGCGGCTGTTCGAGGCGGGCCAGGAGGCGGGCGCCGACTTCCTTGAGAAATACGACGCGCCCAACTACAAGGACGTGTTCGGGCGCGATCTGCAGTAGTCGACTGAGCGCAGGAGCCAGCCCGTGCCGGTTGCGGCAAGCGCACCGACGTGTCCTGCATAGGGAAACAGCTGCTTCAGCGTCCACCGCGCCTCGTCCCCGGGCCGGTCGCGCACGGCGACCAATCGGGGGGAGGCGCTGCCGACCGTGACGTCGAACGCGTCGAGCGCGCGGGTGAGACCTTCGCCGCAGGCCTTGAGATAAGCCTCCTTCAGCGTCCAGATCTCGAAGAAGGCGCGCGGCCGCTCGACTGACGGCACGCGCGCAAGCGCGTCGCGCTCGGCGACTGAGAAGTACCGCGCGGCGAAGCCTTCGAGATCGTCGAGCGCCCGCACGCGCTCGACATCCACGCCCACCTCGCGCTCGAGGCCGACCGCAACGAGCGCCACGTCACCCGAATGGCTGAGGCTGAAGCGCAGCGCGCGGCCCGCATCCGGCGCCTCGACGAACGGCTTGCCGTGTGCGCTCTCGCCGAATGCGAGCGCGGCCGGCGCCGCCTCAAGATAGGACGCGAGGATCGCGCGCAACGCCACGTGCGAGGCGACGAACCGATCGCGATCGGCGGGGAAGCGGAATCGGTCGGCACGCGCGCGTTCCGCGTCGCAGAGCGTTGCGACCCCGCCATTGGCCGATTTTGCGGCGATATCGACCCGCCAGACATGCACCTCGTCGGCCGGCAGTTCGACCGGGCCCGTCTGCGGCACCCAGCGCTCGCCGCTCTCGGATAGCGACGATCGTCCGGCGCGTTGCGGCAGGGCGTCCATGGTCGGGTCGGAGACGGGGTCGAGGTTACGCCAAGGGAGCTGCGGCGCGTGCGCCACGCACCGCCCCGGACTCTGCTCTAATTGCGCTGCGGGGAAGCCGCAGCCGGCCACCGAAAGGGTCGCCCCCGGGCTGGCGGCACACACACTACAACACTCGGGAGCTTGCAGTTGCAGTGCGTCACCTGCGGTGCGGAGAATCGCGCCGGCCGGCGCTTTTGCGGCCAGTGCGGCGCCGCGTTGCCCAGCGCGTGCGCAGCCTGCGGCTTCGCCAACGATCCGGGCGAGAAGTTCTGCGGCGGGTGTGGCGCGCCTCTCGCCGCGGTGGCCGCGGCCGCGGCCGTCCCCGCGGCCGCAGCCGAGCCCCAGCGCCGGCCGGAGGTTGCGCCGGAACCGACCGAGGCCACCCGCCGCCAGCTCACCGTCATGTTCTGCGACCTCGTCGGGTCCACCGCGCTCTCCGAGCGGCTCGACCCCGAGGAGCTCTCCGACCTCCTCGCCGCGTACCAGGACACCTGCGCGCGGGTGATCGCGCGCTACGAGGGACACATCGGCCGCTACGTCGGCGACGCGCTGCTCGTCTATTTCGGCTACCCGAAGGCGCACGAGGACGACGCCCAGCGCGCGGTGTGGACCGCGCTCGGCATCGTCGAGGCGATCGCGGCGCTGAACGTCGAGCTCGGGCGCTCGGACCTGGAGCTCGCCGTGCGCATCGGCATCGCGACCGGGCTGGTCGTGGTCGGCGACATCGGCACCGGCGAGCGGCGCGAGAGAGCGGCCATCGTCGGCGAGACGCCGAACCTCGCCGCGCGCCTGCAGGGAATCGCGCCGCCCAACGGCATCGTCATCGCCGCCGCCACCGAGCGCCTCGTCGAGGGGCTCTTCGTCTGCGACGACCTCGGGCCACAGGTCCTCAAGGGCATCTCCCAGCCGGTGACCGCGTACCGCGTACGCGAGGCCTCTGGCGCCCGCAGCCGCTTCGAGGCGAAGGCGCGCCACGGCCTCGCCGCGATCGTCGGCCGCGAGGAGGAGACCGCGCTCCTCGACCGGCGCTGGCAGCAGTCGACCGAAGGCGAGGGCCAGATCGTCCTGATCTCGGGCGAGGCCGGGCTCGGCAAGTCGCGCATCATGCAGGCGCTCAAGGAGCGCGCCGGCGAGGAGAGCCGCAGCCGCATTCTCTACTACTGCTCGCCCTACCACCGCGACACCCCGTTTCACCCGGTCATCGAGCAGTTCGAGCGCGGGCTGCGGTTCGAACGGCGCGACTCGCTCGACCAGAAGCTCGACAAGCTCGAGGCGGTGCTCGCCCAGCTCGGCATCCCGGTGCAGCCCTTCGCGCCGCTGTTCGCGGCGTTCCTCTCGCTGCGCGGCGCGGCGCGCTACGGTCCGCTCGGCTGGAACCCGGAGGACACGAAGAAGAAGACCCTCGAGGCGCTCGTCGCGGTGATCGAGGCGATGGCGGTTCGCCAGCCGGTGCTGATGGTCGTGGAGGACCTGCACTGGGCCGACCCGTCGACGCTCGAGATGCTCAACCTGCTGGTCGAGCGGATCCCGCGCGCGCGCATGCTGCTGCTCGCCACCTCCCGGCCGGAGTTCGATCCGCCGTGGGGCGACCGGCCGCACATCAGCCACGTCCGGCTGCGGCGCATGAACCGCAAGGAGAGCGCCGCGCTCATCGCGCAGGTCGCCGGCGGGAAGCCGCTGCCCGACGAGGTGCTCCAGCAGATCGTCGAGCGCACCGACGGCGTGCCGCTGTTCATCGAGGAGCTCACCAAGACCGCGCTCGAATCCGGGGCGTTCGAGGACCGGGGCGACCGCTGGAGCGTCGCGGGCCCGCTGCCGGCGCTCGCCATTCCCGCGTCGCTCCAGGAATCGCTGATGGCGCGCCTCGACCGCCTCGCGCCGGTGAAGGAGGTGGCGCAGGTCGCCGCGGCGCTCGGACGCACCTTTACCCGCGACCTCCTCGCGCAGGTGTCGCGCATGGCCGAGTCCGCCCTGGAGAGCGCGCTCGAGAAGCTGGTCGACGCCGAGCTCGTGTATCGCCGCGGCATTCCCCCCGACGCGGTCTACGAGTTCAAGCATGCGCTGGTGCAGGACGTCGCCTACTCGAGCCTGCTGCGCAACAAGCGCCAGCAGCTGCACGAGGAGATCGCGGGCGCGCTGGTGCGCCAGTACCCGGACATGGTCGAGACCCATCCGGAGCTCGTCGCGCACCACTACCGTGAAGCGGGCCTTCCCGTACACGCGATCCCCTACGCGCTGCGCGCCGGGGATCTGGCGGCGGCGCGCTTCGCGCGCGCCGAGGCGACCGCGCACTACGAGTCGGCGCACGCGATGGCGCGCGCGCTGCCGCCGGCCGACGACGCGGCGCGCGCCGAGATCCGCGCGGTCCTCAAGCTCGCGGCCGTCGCCTCGAACCGCGCCCAGTTCGAGCGCGACCTGGAGAACCTGGCGCGCGCGCGATCGCTCGCCGAGCGCATCGGCGACCAGGAGCTGCTCTGCCGGGTGCTCTACTGGATCGGGCGGGTGAACTACGTCTTTGGCCGGTTCGACGCGGGCATCGATTACGCGGCGCAGTCGCTGCGCATTGCGGAGACCCTGGGCGGCAAGGATCCGATCACCGCCGAGCCGGTGAACCTGCTCGCGCGGCTGCACTGCCTCACCGGCGAGCCGAAGCAGGCCGTCCCGTACGCCGAGCGCAGCCTCGAGCAGATGGCGCGGCTCGGCAACCGCGTCGAGGAGGCGGCGGTCGCCGGCGTGCTCTCGTTCGCCTACGGCCTGCACGGCCGGTTCGCGCAGGCGTTCGAGGCCGCCGAGCGGGGGGTGAGCGTCGCGCGCGCGACCGAGCACCTGCCGACGCTCGCCGCGTGCCTGATGTTCCGGGCGGTGGCGCGGGGCTGGCACGGCGAGCTCGGGTGCGCCCGCGAGGATTTCGACGAGGCGATCGACGTGAGCGCGCGTTCGGGCGACCTCTTCCGTCGCTATCTGAGCCACGGATTCCGCGGCGAGGCGCACCTCGTTGCGGGCGAGCCCGAGCGCGCGGCGGAAGACCTCGACAGGTGCCTCGCGCTCGGCGAGCAGATCGGCACGGCGTTCCACCTCGCGGCGTTCAAGGCGTTCCGCGCCGAGGTATGCCTCGCCGCCGGCGAGGCGGAGCGCGCCCAGGAGCGCGTCGAGAAGGCGCTGGAAGGCAGCACCGAGAAGGCGCACGACTGGAGCCGCTCGATCGCGCTGCGGGTGCACGCGGAGGCGCTCCTCGCGCTCGCGCCGCCGGCGCTCGAGCGCGCCGCGGCCTCGCTCCGGACGGCGATCGCCATCCAGCAGAGCCGCGAGTGCCGCTGCGATCTCGCGTGGTCGCACCTCGCGCTCGGGCGTCTCAAGGCGCGCCAGGGCGACGCCGACGGTGCGCGGGCGGCGATCGCGGCCGCGGGCGAGATGTTCCGCGAGATGGGGATCGCGAGCGGCATGCTGCGCGCGCGGCAAACGGCGGCGGCGATCGACGGCGCGCCGGGAGAGTCGCCGTCGCAGGACGGCATGCGCGCGGCCTGATGCCGGCGGGAGAGGCTTGAGCATGGAATTTCCGCAACGCGTGCGCTTGCGCGCCAGACGGCTCGCGCTCTTCGCGCTTCTCGCCGCGCCGCTCGCCGCGGCCGCGCAGGTCGACGCCGGCCCGTACGTCCCGAGCCCGAGCGTGATCGTCGACGAGATGCTCAAGCTCGGCGCGATCCGCGGCGACGACTACCTGATCGACCTCGGCTCCGGCGACGGGCGCATCCCGATCACCGCGGCGCAGCGCTTCGGCGCGCGCGGGTTCGGGGTGGACATCAAGCCCGAACTGGTGAAGCTCGCCAACGAGAACGCCGCGCGCGCCGGGGTGGCCGACAAGGTCCGCTTCGAGCGCCGCGACCTCTTCGAGACGAGCCTCGCCGACGCGAGCGTCGTGACGCTCTACCTTCTTCCCGGGATCGTCACCAAGCTGGTGCCGAAGATCCTGGCCGAGATGAAGCCGGGCGCGCGCGTCGTGTCGCACGACTATCCCCTCGTGCCGTGGAAAGAGGACCGCTTCGTCCAGTTCGACACCCCCGAGAAGGAGCCGATCAGCGGCACCACCCGCACCGTGCTCTACCTCTACACCGTGCCCGCGCGCGTCGGCGGCGACTGGCGGCTCGAGCTGCCGCCGTCGGTCGCGAAGCAGGCCGCGCGGCTCACGTTGAACCAGCATCCCGTGGGCACGCGGGGCTCGGTCACGATCGGGAACCGCGTGCTCCCTCTTTCCGAGGCGAAGGTGGCGGGGGAAGCGGTCCGGCTGTCGGTCGCGGGCCTGGGGGCCGGCGGCAAGCCCCTCGTGCTCGAGGGCACGGTGCGCGGCGACGCGATGACGGGAATGGCGGCCGGCGCGCCGGGCGGGCCTGCGCCCTGGCGGGCGACGCGGGGCGCGCCGTAGCCGCGAAAAAGCTCCTCGGCGCCCTCGCGGAACGGGGGTAGATTCTCATTCTCGGACGGCGTCGCCGCGCGACTGGGGCGCGGGTTCCGGCCGTCGGGTGTTGAAGCGATCCGGCACGCACCCCACTTACCTGAAGAGATCATGAGCACCGTTCGCCCCCCGGCCGTCGCCGGGCTCTTCTATCCCGCCAACCAGATCGAGCTCGCGCGCGACGTCCTCGGCATGCTCGAGCAGACGCACGATGCGCCGCTCGCGCCCGGTTTCCCGAAGGCGCTGATCGTGCCGCACGCCGGCTACATCTACTCGGGGCAGGTCGCGGCGCACGCGTTCGCGCTCCTGCGGCCGGCCGCCGGAATCGTGAAGCGGGTGGTGCTGCTCGGACCGTGCCACCGCGTCGCGGTGCGCGGCCTGGCCCTGCCGGGCGCCGCGGGGTTCGAGACGCCCCTCGGCACAATCCCGATCGACGAGGCGGCGGTGCGTGCGGTCGCCGACCTGCCTCAGGTGGTGAACTTCCCGGCGACCCACGCGCGCGAGCACTCGCTCGAGGTGCAGCTGCCGTTCCTGCAGCAGGTGCTGCGCGAGTTCAAGCTCCTGCCGCTCGTGGTCGGGTCGGCGACGGCGGAAGAGGTCGCCGCCGTGGTCGAGCGGCTCTGGGGCGGGCCGGAAACGCTCTTCGTGATCAGCTCGGACCTCTCGCACTACCGGACCTACGAGGCGGCGCGCGAGATCGACGGCCGCACGGTCCAGGCGATCCTCGACTTCCGCACCGACATCGACCACGAGCAGGCCTGCGGGGCGACGCCCGTGACCGGGTTTCTCCTCGCCGCGAAGCGCCGCGGCTTGAAGATCGAGCTCCTCGACGCCCGCAACTCGGGCGACACGGCCGGCGGCCGGGACCGCGTCGTCGGCTACGCCGCGTTCGCGCTCTGGAGCGGCAAGGGCGGCTACGACGAGGCGCACGGCCGCACGCTGCTCGGCCTGGCGCGCGCTGCGGTGGGCGAGGCGCTGGGGCGCGGCGCGGTCGCCCTGCCGGACGAGCCCTGGCTCAGGGAGAAGCGCGCGACCTTCGTCACGCTGACCCGGGACGGGAACCTTCGCGGCTGCATCGGCAGCCTGCAGCCCACGCGCGCGCTCGGCGAGGACGTCGTTGCCAACGCCGCGAACGCGGCGCTCGCCGACCGGCGCTTCGCGCCGCTCAAGCCCGAGGAGCTCACGGCGATCGAGCTGGAGGTGTCGCTGCTCTCGTCGCCGACGCTCGTGCAGTTCGCGGACGCGAACGAGCTCATCGCGCAGCTCAGGCCCGGCACCGACGGCGTGATCCTCGCCGCCGAGGGCCGGCGCGCGACCTACCTCCCGCAGGTCTGGGCGCAGATCCCCGACCCGGGGCAGTTCCTCGCGAGCCTCAGGCAGAAGGCCGGCATCCCGGCGGAGACGCGCCTCACCCGCTGCCAGGTGTGGCGCTACCAGGTCCGCAAGTGGAAGGAGTCGGACCTCCGGGCCCACTGATGAGCGCGGTCCCCGAATCCCGGTATCCCGCCCGCTGGTGGCACAAGCTCGAGGACGGGCGCATCGCGTGCGACCTCTGCCCGCGCGACTGCAGGCTGCACGACGGGCAGCGTGGCCTGTGCTTCGTGCGGCGCCGCGCCGGCGAGGCGATGATCCTGACGACCTACGGCCGGTCGTCGGGGTTCTGCGTCGACCCGATCGAGAAGAAGCCGCTCAACCACTACTACCCGGGGAGCTCGATCCTGTCGTTCGGCACCGCCGGCTGCAACCTCGCCTGCAAGTTCTGCCAGAACTGGGACATCT